>WJIQ01000287.1 GCA_014730255.1 bacterium
CCGGCGACGGCGGCGGCGTGCTCGTGCGGGGCATCGCCGATCGCATGGTCGACGTCACGGTGGAACATTCCGATTTCGTCGACAACTACAACGACCAGGGCGCCGGCCTGTACATCGGTCGCTTCACCAGCGGTCTGGTCCGCTACTGCCGCTTCCACGGCAATCGCACCTACACCAGTGGCGGCGCCACCTTCAAGGGCGGCGGGCTGCCGGACAACCTCGGCGAGACGGCCGTCTACCGGTTCTGCGAGTTCATCGGCAACGAGGCCGGCGTGACCCGGTCCGGCGCCTCGGCCTGGTCGTACGCCAAGGGTGGCGCCTTCTCGACCCGGCACCGGACGCGGGCGGTCTTCGAGCACTGCACCTTCGTCGCCAATCGCGTCCGCGGCGTCCTGCCCTGGGGCGACGCCATCGGCCTGACCGCCGAGGGCGAGGACTTCGACAGCGACCTGGAGCGTTGCGAGATGGTCAACTGCGCCTTCTGGGGCACCGACGGCGACGACGTGCAGGTCCGGTCCGATGCGGAAGGGTTCAGCCGCGTGGAGAACTGCGCCTGGCCGGTGGGCGAGTTCAGCGCGAGCGGAGTCGATCCGGTCGCGACCGTCACGCTCGACGCGTTCCCGTTCACGACCATCGACCAGCCGATCCCGCTGGCCGACGCGCCCCTCGTCGACGCCGGCCTCGACCTGGGCCTGACGCCCGACCTCAAGGGCGATCCGGTGCCGCAGGGCCTGGCGCCGGACATCGGCGCCTACGAGGTCCTGGACGACGTGTCCGACGCACCGGCGACCACGCGGGCCGGCCGCCTCGCCGCCCATCCCAATCCCTTCAATCCCATCACGCGGATCTCCTGCGATCTGCCCGCACCCGGGCCCGCCACGCTCGAGATCCTCGATCTGCGCGGGCGTCGCATCACCGTGTTGCATGCCGGTCCGCTCGCGGCCGGGCGGCACGCCTGGTCGTGGAACGGCCGCGACGACCGCGGCCGCCTCGTGCCGGGCGGAGCCTACCTCGCCCGGATCGTGTCCAGCGGTTGGACGGCAGCGCACAAGCTCATGCTGGTCAAATGACGTGAGCGACCGCATCGCCAGGATCGTCTTCATCGTCTCCGCCGCGGCCATCGGCCTCGGGGCCGCCTTCCTGTGGGGCTGGAGCGCGCGGGACACCGGCGCCTGGCCCGACGACCTCGTGCAGGACGGCCGGACCATCGCCCGCTCCCTGCGCCACTTCGGACGCATCGTCCCGACGAACCTGCTGCACCCCGCTGCGCCCCGGGCCGCGACGACACGGGTCGCCATCCACGCCCCCGGAGACGTGCCACGCGGCTGGTGCGTCGTCCTGGGCTGGGACGCGGCGGCCGATCGGTACGCGGCCTGGTTGCTGGACGCCGCCGGCGACGAGCATCATCGATGGGCCATCGACTACCGGCGCCTCGACGAGGATGGCCCGAACAACGGTTCGGACACGCCCCACGGGATGCTGGCGCTGCCGGACGGGTCGCTGATCCTGAACTTCGATCACGCCGACCTGATGGCGCGGCTCGACCCGTGCGGCGAGCCCATGTGGATCCAGCACGGCGTGTTCCATCACTCCCTGGACCTCGCCGACGACGGCACGGTCTGGACCTGGCAGGGCTTCGGCACACCATACGCGCATCACCATGCCATGCTGCGTTTCGATCCCGCGACCGGCGAACCCCTCGAGACGATCGACCTCGTCGCCGACGTGATCCGGACCGACCGGACGGCCGAGCTGGTCTTCGGCGTGCGGGCGGACTTCCCGTTCCGGCACTTCGACCGCACGCCCGACGAGCCGAACCCGCACGACCTCTTCCATCCCAACGACGTCGAGGTCCTCGATGCCGGGCTCGCCGACGCGTTCCCGGACTTCCGGGCCGGCGACCTGATGATCAGCCTGCGCACGCTCGACCTGGTCGCGGTCCTCGACCGGCAGACCCATCGCCTGCTCTGGTGGCGTCATGGCCCCTGGGTCCGCCAGCACGATCCGGATTTCCTGCCCGACGGCACGATCTCGATCTACAACAACAACACCGGCCGTGGTCGGTCCGAGATCGTGCGCATCGACCCGCGCACCGGCGATCTCGCCAGCGATCTGCACGATGGCGACGTCCGCTTCTACTCCGGTGCGATGGGCAAGCACCAGATCCTGGCGGCCGGCCAGGTCCTGATCGTCGTCCCCGAGGAAGGCCGGGTTGTGATGACCACGCCGCGAGGCGATCGTATCTGGGAGTTCAACAACCTGGTTCCCGACCTCGACGGCGTGCGCGCGCACGTGTGCCACGCGATCTGGCTGCCTCCGGACCACTTCACCGACCTGCCGGCCTGCGACGACCGGCCTGACTAGGAGACCGTTCATGCGCCTGGTGACCGTCCTCGCCGTCCTGCTCGCGATCATCGTCGAGCCCGCGCATGCGTACATCGGCCCCGGGCTCGGGCTCGGGGCGATCGGTGCGTTCTTCGGCGCCCTGCTCGCCGGCCTGCTGGCGATCCTCGGCTTCTTCTGGTACCCGATCAAGCGGCTGCGGCGTCGGCGCCGCGAGCGACGCGAGGCCAGCGTCGCCGAGACCGAGGAGACCGGCCGCTCATGACCGCCGCCCTCGTGGTCGCGATCGCGGTGGCGTTCGTCGAGATGGTGCTGCGGCTGCGGCTCTTCTCGCACGCGGGCGAGACCGCCCGGATCTCCCGCGAGGCCATGGCCGTGGTCCGCTCCGGCACGATGTCCGACGACGAGAAGGAGGCGGCGACGCGCCGCAGCTCGCTCGCCCTCTTCCGACAGACCGGCCTCTTCGTGGGCAAGCTGCTGATCGCCCTGGTCCTGCCGCTGGCGCTCGTCGCGATCGCCGGCGCCCTGGGACCGGTTTCGACCGCGGCGATCACGGCCGCCCTGCTCTCTCCCCTCGCGATCGCGGCCATGACCGTGGTCGCCGCCCTCTACGGATGGGCCCGCCATGCCGTCGCACGACGACTATAGCTGGTTCGATCGCTGGCTCCACCGCCTGGCCCTGGCCCGCCCCGGAATCCAGGTGGGCATGGCCGAGGTCGAGAACGACCTCCACGGCAAGACGCTCGCGCGCGTGCCCGACGGGGGCGAGGTCGTGGTCACCGGGCTGGCCCGCTCGGGCACCACGCTCCTGCTGGAACTCCTGCACGGGACCGGCGAGTTCGCCTGCTACACCTATCGGCACATGCCGTTCATCGTCGCCCCGCTGCTCTGGGATCGGATCTCGCGCCCGTTCCGGCGACGGGCGGTCGCCCGCGAGCGCGCGCACGGCGACGGCGTGAGCGTCTCCTACGACAGCCCCGAGGCCTTCGAGGAGGTGGTCTGGCTCGCGCATCTCCGCGACCGGTTCGTCCGCGACGACCATCTCGACCCCCTCACGACGCGCGAGGTCGACCGGGAATTCGTCGCGGCCTACCGGGCCTCGGTGCGCAAGTGCCGGCTGCTCGCCGTCGGCGACGGCGACCCCGCCCGCGCCCCGCGCTACCTCGCCAAGAACAATGCCGACCTGTCGCGCCTCGGCCTGCTCGCCGAGCTCATCCCCGCCGGCCGCATCGTGATCCCGTTCCGCGACCCCCGCGCGCACGTCGGCTCGCTGATGGCGCAGCACGCGCTGTTCACCGAGCGTCACGCCGACGATC
This sequence comes from bacterium, assembly GCA_014730255.1. GTDB lineage: Bacteria > Krumholzibacteriota > Krumholzibacteriia > LZORAL124-64-63 > LZORAL124-64-63 > Glo-17. The sequence continues at coordinate 3,660 of WJIQ01000287.1, forward strand.
GCTTCTCCCGGCAGTACATGGAGTGGCTCGGCCACTTCGAGTTCGGCGAGGCGCTGCGCCCCATCGACTACGGCGGCTGGCTGGCGGACGAGCCCCGCCCCCGTCGCGTGGACGCCGGATTCTGGCTCCGGTACTGGACCGCCGCCTACCGGCACGCCCTCGCCGAGGCCGACGAGCGGGCGATCCTCGTCGACTTCGACGCCCTCCTCGCCGACGGTCGGCCCCAGCTCGGCCGCCTGGCGCGCCGGCTGGAGCTCGACCGGCCGGAGCGCCTGATCCAGACCGCCGACCGGCTGCGCGCACCGACGTCACGGCCGGCCGAGACTCAGGACATGCCGGCCGACGACCTCGCCGCCGCGACCGCGGTCCACGCCGAGCTCCGCGAGCGGTCCGGCTGACCCAGGCTAGGCCTCCTGCTGGAGATTGCGCCGCGCATGCGCGGCGACCTTGCCGGCGTCGATCACCTCGCCCCCGATCCCCCAGCTACCGGGGTCGACCTCCTCGACCGTCACGAAGGTCACGTCGCGCAGGCCAGGGTAGACCGACTCCACCGCGTCGGTCAGGCGGGGCAGGAGGTCGCGCTTCTGGTCCTCGTCGAACGATCCGGACACGATCTTGACGTTGATGATGGGCATGGTCTCGCCTCCTCGGTTTCGGGGGTCCCTCGCGTCGCGAGGCATCGGGCCTCGCGCGCACCGGTCCACGCAAGGACGGCGGTCCGGCCTCGACCAGTCCAGGAAGTGGACTGGTCGCCGGCAGGCGATGACCTACGTTGGAGGCATGAGCGGATACGGACAGTTCTGCCCGCTGGCCAGGGCCAGCGAGGTCGTCACCAGGCGCTGGACGCCCCTGGTGCTCCGTGAGCTCCTGGCCGGCAGCCGGCACTTCAACGACATCCATCGCGGCGTGCCGCGCATGTCCCGCAGCCTGCTCGCGCGGCGGCTCGCCGAGCTGGAGACCGCCGGGGTGGTCCGCCGGCGCCTGGTCAGCGAGTCGGAGCGGCCGGAATACCTGCTCACCAGGGCCGGCCAGCAGCTCGGGCCGGTGCTCGAGGGACTGGGAGCGTGGGGGAAGCGGCATCTCGAGGCCGAGATCCGGCGCGAGGACCTCGACGCGAGCCTCCTGATGTGGGACGTGCAGCGGCGGCTCGTGGGTGATCGCCTGCCCCGTCGGCGGGTGGTGGTCCGGTTCCGGTTCCGGGGCGCGCCCGGGGGGCAGCGCGACTACTGGCTGGTCCTGGATTCCGGCGCGGTCGACCTCTGCCTGGAAGACCCGGGCCACGAGGCCGACCTGACGCTCCGCACCGACGTCGCCACCTTCACGGCCATCTGGCTCGGCGACATCCCGTTCGCCCGCGCCACCGAGCTCGGCAAGGCCACGCTGACCGGGCCGGCGGGATTGCGCCGCGGCTTCCCGTCCTGGCTGGGCCTCAGTCCGTTCGCGGCGATCGCGCGAGAAGGTCCGGGAACGACCCCCTGATGCCGCGCGCGGAGCCTGGCCTCGCCCGGACTCTCCGGCTCGCAGCGGCGGTGTCGATCGCCGCCCGACCGGCTCAGTGCTCGTGCCTCTGGTGCCCCTTGCCGAAGTACTGCTCGTAGAAGCGCGCCTTCAGGTCACGCAGCGCCTCGACGTGGGCGAGGTCGGTCGTCTGCGTGCACTTCATCACGCGGACCATCATGCGATGCAGCGTCTCGAGCTTCGCCAGGTAGGCCGCGTGGGCCTGACCGTCGGCCGGATCGACCGGCTTGACCCGCTGGTCGAGGAAGTAGACGGTGAGGATCTCGCGCAGCTTCTCGGCGTGCTCCTCCTTGTTCACGACCCAGCGCACCAGCTGGTTGGCGTTCGCCGCGGGATCGGCGCTCAGCTCGTCGACCTGGCGCATCGACTTGGCGATGGTCTCCAGGTGCTCGTCGATCATGTCGAAGCGCATCTCGTCGCCGTAGATGCCGCAGGGGATCTCGCAGTGCGCGCCGGCCGTCGGAGCCAGGGCGGCGGCGAGCAGGATGGTCAGCGCCGTGGCGGCCGGCGCGATCCCACGGAAGGGCGTCGTCATGGTTCGTCTCCCTCGTTCGGCAGGTGATCGGGGTCTGCACGTCCTCATCGACAGACGCTAGGCCGGGGTCGGTGAACCCGCAACGCGGCACGGCGTCTCTCTTGTCCGGATCAGGCCGGTCGGGTATCATCATGGGACCGCGGCTCGCGCCCGGCGTGGACCGCCGCACCAGCCTTCCAGCCCGGAGGGGGAGAACCCATGACCCGCATGACTGCCATCCTGACGCTGCTCGCCGCCGCAGGCATGGCCAGCGCGGCCGACATCCCCGAGCCCGACCTGTGCACGGTGGAGATCGACGCCCTCGCCATCGGGGCCTCGATCTTCGTGGTCCCCGACGGCAGCGGCACGCCGCTCACCGCCGCCAGCGCGCCCGGAGGCGTCGAGGTCGACGCCACGATCACCGTGACCCTGGTGAATCCGGCGGGCGAGCTCATCGTCGGCTACCCCGCCGAGGATCTGTGGCTGGAGACCGCCGACGGCGGGCTCGTCGCCTGCCCGGACGGCACGACGGCCGACGCGCCGACCGACGAGAACGGCCAGACCGTCTGGCAGCAGCCGTTGCATGCCGGCGGCTGGAGCGACGCGGAGAGCCTGCTGGCGTTGGTGGCCGGCGTGCCGATCCATCCGGAACTGCCGCTGCGGGTGAACAGCCCGGACGTCAACGGCGACCTCGAGGTGAACCTCTCGGACATCGTCCCGCTCGCCCAGGCGCTCGGCGGCTATGCCTACGAGGTCGACTTCAACCACGACGGCGCGATCAACCTCTCGGACATCGCGCGCTTCGTGCCGGCGATCGGGGCGGCCTGCCCCTGAAGCGAGCCCGCGGCCGGGGCCAGTCCGGTCAGAACTCCGCCAGCTTCGGCGCCCGCGGGAAGGGGATCACGTCCCGGATGTTCTTGATGCCGGTGACGTAGTTCACCGCGCGGTCGAAGCCCAGGCCGAACCCCGCGTGCGGACAGGTGCCGTACCGGCGCAGATCGCGGTACCACCAGTAGGTCTCCCTGGGCAGACCCATCGCGTCGATGCGCGCGTCCAGGACGTCGAGCCGCTCCTCGCGCTGTGAGCCGCCGATGATCTCGCCGATGCCCGGGGCGAGCACGTCCATGGCGGCGACGGTCTTCTCGTCGTCGTTCAGGCGCATATAGAACGCCTTGATCTCCCTGGGGTAGTCCATCACCACGACCGGCACCTCGCAGAGCTCCTCGCAGAGGTAGCGCTCGTGCTCGCTCTGCAGGTCGCAGCCCCACTCGGCGGGATACTCGAAGTTCTTGCCCGAGCGCTTGAGATGATCGATGGCCTCGGTGTAGGTCATGCGCTCGAAGCTGGCGTTCACGAAACGCTCCAGGCGGGTCACGCAGTCGTCCTGGACGTGCTGGGCGAAGAACGCCATGTCGTCGCCCCGCTCGGCGAGCACGGCGGCGAAGATGGCCTTGAGGTAGGCCTCGGCCAGGTCGGCGTCGTCGCTCAGGTCGGCGAAGGCGATCTCCGGCTCGATCATCCAGAACTCGGACAGGTGCCGGCTCGTGTTGCTGTTCTCGGCGCGGAAGGTGGGGCCGAAGGTGTAGACCCGCGTCAGGGCCTGGCAGTAGGTCTCGACGTTGAGCTGCCCGGAGACCGAGAGGAACGCCTCCTTGCCGAAGAAGTCCTCCGACCAGTCGACACCGCCCTGCTCGGTGCGTGGCGGGTTGACCGCATCGAGGGTCGAGACGCGGAACAGCTCGCCCGCCCCCTCGGCGTCGCTGGTGGTGATGATGGGCGTGTGGATCCAGTAGAAGCCGTGCTCGTGGAAGAAGCGGTGCGTGGCCTGGGCCAGGCAGTTCCGCACGCGCGTGACGGCGCCGAAGGTGTTGGTGCGCGGCCGCAGGTGGGCCACCTCGCGCAGGAATTCCATCGAGTGCCGCTTGGGCTGGACGGGGTAGGTCTCCGGGTCCTCGACCCAGCCGATCACCCGGATCGCCGTGGCCTTCAGCTCGACCGTCTGCCCCTTGCCCTGGCTCTCGACCACCTCGCCGTCGCACTCGACGGCGCAGCCGGCCGAGAGGTGCTGGATCTCGGACTCGTAGTTCTCCAGATCACCGGGCGCGACCACCTGCAGGGGCGCGAACGACGTGCCGTCGTGCACCTGCACGAAGCTCAGGCCCGCCTTGCTGTCGCGGCGGGTCCGCACCCAGCCCTTGACCGTCACGGTGGTCCCGATCGCGACACCGCCGGTCAGAATGTCGGCAATTTTTTCCCAGGCCATGGTCGCCCCTCGCGGTCCTCGAGTCCTGTAAACCCCTGGTGGAGATGATCGTTCGGCCCACCAAGGTAACACGGGCGCGTGGTACGGACAATGCACCGTGGATTCCGGCTAAAGGTGTCGCCGCGGCCGGTCGATACCGGCCTCAGGAAATGGCTCTGCACCACCCCGGGAGGAAAACCATGCGCAAGTCCTTGATCATGCTCGTTCTCGTGGCCCTGCTGGCCACCCCCGCCCTGGCCGTCAAGGTCGTCGACTACCAGTGGCTCGGCGACGCCGACTACCTCGGCTGCAACGCCTCGGACATGACCGTCACCGTCGGTGCGGCCTACAACCGCGACGGCTTCAGCGCCGGCAACGGCCTGCTGATGACCAAGCAGACCACCACCGGCTACGCGCTCGGCTACATCGCGACCATCTGGGGTCTCGAGGCGGGCGACGAGGTCACCGCCAGCGTCTGGCGCCACGACAACAACAGCGCCATGCCCTACTTCGCGCTCTGGGCCCACTACAACGACGCCCTCGAGCTGGCCATGGATGCCCGCGGCCAGGACATGTCCGTCAACGACGGCAACTGCTACGGCGACCAGCGGCTGGGCGACCAGACCGGCTGGGAGGAGTACACCTACACCTGGACCGTCGAGGCCGGCCACACCGGCATGGTCATCGACGCCCAGGTCTACGGCGGCGCCGGCGCGCAGCTGTACATCGACGACCTGACCCTGATCGTGCCCGACCACGCCAGCGTGCGCACCCCCGGTGCGGTCCACGCCGCCGACGGCACGGTCACTGCGTTCGAGACGGAGACCTGGACCCAGGTCAAGAGTCTGTTCGACTGATCCGCATCGCGGAGCCCCGAGCAAGGGAGTGGAGGTTGCGCCCCTCCACTCCCTTCGTCTTGCCGGGCGCCATGGCTAGAACGGCAATGGCCCCCCGCCGTATCCGGTCAGCTCCCCGTATCCCGAGACCTCCACGCCCCGATCGGTCTTTCCGACCACCGCCCCTTCCCAGTAGACGATCCCGCTGCGCCGGCCGACGTTCTCCTGGTCGTCGAACCGGGCCTCGAGATCGAGCGCGAGGTCCACCTCCGGCAGCGTCAGGCGCCAGGCCACGGGGTAGCGCGCGCCGGTGCGCTCGCTGGTCCACCAGCGCCGGGGCACCAGGAAATCGGCCGGCGGATCCAGCCACTCGACCTCGCCGTCGGCCGCGACGAGCGTGGCGTGCGTGACGTCGGCCCGGCCAGCGGTGTCGCGCAGGGCGAAGGCCATCAGGTCGCGGCCGTCGTCCAGGTGCAGGCCGAACCAGTCCCAGCCGACGTGGCGGGAGGCGAGCTGACTGGTGAAGACCTCGCGGTCGAACCAGGTCCGCCCCGAGACCGCGACCGTATCGGCGCCGGCGATCACCGTGCCGTGGGCGTCCAGGCGCGTGTAGCTGTAGTAGAGGCTGCCCGCGGCCGCCTCGGGATCCTTGACGCTGTAGCCGCCGGGGCCCTGGAAGATCCGCGGGCGCTCGGGCGTGAGGACGAGGTCGAGGCCGATCCCCTGGTGCGCGTCGGCGGCGCGAACCCGGAAGCCGGCACCCGCGCGCGCGATCTCCCAGCGGTCCGGCGTGCCGGCGGGCGCACGCACCCAGGCGACCACGCTGTCGGGCGGCTGCGGGAATCCACCACGGTCGGGCCCGGCGCGGGTCAGGACCTCGCTGAACAGGTGCCGCCCGCTCTCGAGGTCGCTGACCGCGAGATGCCCCATCACCAGATCGCGCGCGGCCCAGTCGCTGCGCCAGGGCGGACGGACCGGTGCGAGACCGATGCGGAAGATGGTCATCTGGACCCCGAAACGCGGGGTGGCTGCATCCGCCGCTCCCACCTGGCCGGTGAGGTACCACCACTCGCTGCGGTAGGCCGGCATGGCGTGATGATCATCGGGGAAGGACCACGGATGTCCCGGCGCGGCCACCCGCCATGATTGGGCCGCCGCCGCTGCCGCGATCGCGAGCACGAGGGCGAGCATGCAGCCCGGGATCAGCACGCCGAGCCTCACAGCAGGTCCTCCCGGGTGAGCTCACTGGCGGGCGTTCGGCTCGCGCGCAGCGCCGGATAGACCGCCGCCAGCACGGCCCCGCCCATGATCCAGACCGCCTGCGCCAGCAGCGCGCCGGCCGGCAGGGCGAACCGGATCGTCCACCCGAACCAGTCGCGGTTGATCACCAGGATGAGGATCGCCGCCAGGGCGGCGCCCCCGCCCAGGCCGAGCGCGAGCCCGAGGGCGCCGAGGCCGGTCCCCTCGCCGAGGCCGAGGCCGAAGACCTGCCGCCGCGTCGCCCCGAGCGCCCGGTAGAGGGCCAGCTCGGTGGCGCGTTCGCGGGCCATGATCAGCAGGGTGAGCGAGACCCCGCAGACGGCGATCACCAGGGCCATGAACTGCAGGATGCGGGTGATGGCGAAGGTCTGATCGAAGATGTCGACGACCTCGGCCCGCAGACGGCGATTGCTCCGCAGTTCCAGCGCGTGCCCGGCGAGTTCGGAGCGCAGCGCGTCGATCACCCGCTCCGGGTCGCGGCCCGGCTCGAGTGTCAGCGCCATGGCCGCCACCCCCACCGGTCCGATCATCGATTCGAGCGTCGGCACCGCCATGTAGGCCACGCCGTGCTCGCTCGCGTAATCGTAGGCGATGCCGGCGATGGGGCGCGCCCGCGGTCCGTCCGGCGTGGCCAGGCGCAGCGAATCGCCGACGGCGAGGTCCAGCCCGCGGGCCAGCGGCTCGGAGATCACGACCGCGCCGTCGTCGAGCCGGCCGGCAAGACGGTCGAGGTCGCCGGCCAGCAGCGGCGTCCGAGCCGACCAGTGCTCGTCGGTGCGCCCCTCGCGCGCGATGGCGATCAGGCGCACCGGTCGGCCAGAGTCCGTGCGCCCCTCGCGTCTGCGTTGCAGATCGACATACTCCACCGCGTCGTGCGCGGCCAGGCGCGTCCGGACGGTGTCCGAGAGCGCGGTGCGACCGAGGTCGCGCTGCCAGCTCGCGCCGGTGACGTAGATGTCGGCCGTGAGCGAGCGCGCGATCCACGTGTCGAGCGTGGCGCGGAAGCTGCCGATCAGGAGCGTGATCCCGACCAGCATGGAGACGGTGACGGCCAGGGCCGCCACGGCGAAGCTGGTCGACTGCAGGCGGGTCGCCAGGCCCCGCCAACCGAGGCGCCAGCCGAAGCCGCGCGGCGGGATGCGGCTGCAGACGGCCCGCAGCACGAGCGGGGTCATCAGGGGCAGGCTGACCATCAAGAAGAACGCGAGCACGAAGCCGGCGGTCCGCAGCTCGTGGCCGCCGGCGGAGTACCAGATCCCCACCGCCAAGAGGATCCCGAGCCCGAGCAGGGCCAGGCCCGGCGCCATCCTGCCGATGCGCTCGGGCAGGCCGGCCGCGCCGAGAAGCGCGACGGGATCGCGCCGGCTGATGTCCAGCGCCGGCAGCAGCGCGCCGAGCAGCGCGCCGCCGAGGCCGACGGCCACGGCGACGACCACGAGCAGGGGCGGGAACCGTAGCTGCTCGATCTCGTCGAGGAGATAGATGCTGGTGAGCGTGCTGCTCACCGTGTCGACGTTGAGCATGGCCGCGCCGTAGCCGATCGGCAGCCCGACGAGCGTGCCCGCGACCCCGAGCAGGGCGGCCTCGAGCAGGATCACGCGCAGGACCTGCCCCCGCTCGGCGCCCAGCGACCGCAGCAGGCCGAACTGCCGTCGGCGCCGCACCAGCGAGGCGTGCACGGCGCTGAAGATCAGGAACACGCCGACCATCACCGAGATCAGGCTGAGCGCCGTGAGATTCAGCCGGAAGGCCGCGAGCAGCCCCGCCGCGCTCTCCTGGCGCTGCTCGGGCGAGAGCACCCGCACGCCGGGACCGAGCGTGTCCTGCAGCCGCCGCTGCGCCGTGGCGAGGTCCCGGTCGCGCCGGATCCGGACATCGATCTGATCGACGTGCCCCCCGCGGTCCAGCAGGTGCTGCGCCTGGGCGATGTCCATGAGTGCCAGCTTGCGGCTGGCCAGAGGCGCCCGGCGCCGGAAATCGACCAACGCGCCGACCGACAGGGTCAGCAGCCGGTCGGAGACCGCGACGGTGAACGTGTCGCCGACGGCCAGGTCGAGCTCGCCCGCGAACTCCGGGGTCAGGGCGATCCAGCCGGGATCGGTGAGCATGTCCGCCAGGCCGCCGAGAGCCGCATCGGAGCCGCCGACGTCGACGGGGTAGTCGACGGGCGCGAAGACGTCGACCCCGACGATGTCCACGAACTCGTCCTCGCGCCCGGCGACCTTCGCCCAGGCTCGAACCAGCGGCCAGGCCGCCCGGACGTCCGGGTGCGCCAGGACCTCCCGGTAGATCGTCTCGTCGAGGTCGGGCCCATGGCCGAGCACCACGAGATCCGCCTCGCCGGAGACCGCACGCATGCCGCCGGCGAAGGCCGCCAATGCACCCTGGTTGATGAGCTGGATGCAGACGACCGAACCGACACCGAGCGCGACGCCCAGCACGGTCAGCACCGTCAGCGTGCGCGATTGCCGCCAGTGGGCGAGCATCGCGCCGAGGAGGCGACCGCTCATGCGGGCGCCTCCGCCGCCGCCAGACGACCGTCGCGCAGGCGGAGCACACGATCGGCACGGCTGGCCTGCTCGCGGCTGTGCGTGACGTACAGCAGGCCGACGCCCTCGTCGGCGCAGAGTCCGACCAGCAGGTCCATGACCCTGGCACCGACGGTCTCGTCGAGATTTCCGGTGGGCTCGTCGGCGAGGACGAGGCCCGGCCGCCGCTGCAGGGCCCGGCAGATCGCCACGCGCTGCATCTGCCCGCCGCTGAGCCGGCCGGCCAGGTCGTCGCCCCGGTCGCCGAGCTCGACGGCCGCGAGCAGGTCCTCGGCCCGGGCGCGGACCTCGGCGTGCGGATCGCCGGCGATCCAGCCGGGCAGGCTCACGTTGTCCCGCACGGTCAGGTGCGGCAGCAGGTGGAAGAACTGGAAGACCAGGCCGACGTGGTCGCGACGCAGGCGCGAGCGGACCGGGTCGTCGAGGCTCGCGAGCGAACGGCCGGCCAGCCGCACCTCGCCGCGCGAGGGCAGATCGATCCCCGCGGCCAGATGCAGCAGGGTGCTTTTGCCGCTGCCGCTGCGCCCGACCATCGCCAGCGACGCGCCCCGTTCCACGGCGAAATCGACGCCGAGCAGCACGGGCCGCGACGGCCCGGCCGGCGTGGCGAACTCGCGATGCACATCCTGGAATTCGAGCAGACAATCGGCCACGGCCTCTCCTCGTCGCCGGTCGAATCCGGCCATCGTATCACGAACTTGCGTCCCCCGCGACCGCCGCGGGGCGGCCGGAACAATCTAGACATTTTATGGACAAAAATCAACATCGCGAGCCGTGTCAAAAATCCTGACCGTTTCCCAACGACCGTCCCGCGACTGCGACGAAATCCGATTATTGCTTACAGATTACCGACAATTCACGGTTTCGATACGTTCACACGATCCGCGGACTCGCATTCCTCAAAAAATAGACACTTTCCAGGTATTGTTTCCCGTCCAGAAAATGTCTAACTTCTAGAAAACCTCGGACCGAGCGGACGGGAGTTGGGAGACATGATCATGCCTCGACGGATTCCGGACATCGCCATCATCGGAGCCGGCGCGGCCGGCCTGGCCTGTGCCGAGCGGCTGGTCGAGCGCGGGCTCCAGGTCCAGGTCTACGACAAGGGACGGCAGCCGGGTGGCCGGGTCGCTCACCGCGCCCGCGGTGGGCTGGAGTTCGAGCACGGCGCCCCGGGCTACCGGGACCGGATCCTCTCCCTGTCCAGCCGCGTCCCCATCGCCAGCCGCTGCCGCGTGACCGGGCTCGCCCGCACCGACGAGGGTCGCTGGCGGGTCTTCGTCGACGGCCATCCGCTGCGCAGCCTGCACGCCGAGGTCGTCCTCGCCATGCCGCCGCAGCAGACGGCGGCCCTGCTCCAGGTCGCCCCCGAGCTGGCGCGCCCGCTCGAACGCGTGACGATGCGGCCGGTGCTGACGGCGATGGTCGGCCTGCCCCGCCCCCTCGGCCGCAGCTTCGACCACATCGCCTTCGACGAGCCCAGCCTGGCCGAGGCGCGTCGCCAGCCGGGCGACACGGTGGTCGGCCCGGAGGGATGGGTCCTGCACGCCAGCGCCGCATTCAGCCGGGACAACATCGAGTGCGAGCCTGGCGCCGTCGCCGAGCATCTCTGGCAGCGGTTCCGGAACAACCTGGGCCTGGTCGCCACGACCCCGCTCTACCTCCGCGGGCATCGCTGGCGATTCGGACGGACCGAGACCCCGCTGGGCACCGAGTGCCTGCACGACCGCGAACTCGGCATCGGTGTATGTGGAGACTGGTGCCTGGGCGATGGTGTGGAGTATGCTCTGGCCAGCGGACGCGCTCTGGCTGCTCGCATCCTGGGCATCCCCGAGCGCCGGTCAGGGACGATCACCGCCGCCAGGGAGGGCAAGGCATGACGCGAACCGCCATCATCACCGGCGCCGGAGGGGGTCTGGCCCAGGCCACGGCGCGACTGCTGGCCGAGGCGGGCTGGTCGCTCGCGCTCGTCGGGCGCGACCGTGATGCGCTCGAGGCCGTGCAGGAGGACCTCACCGAACACGCTCCCGAACCCGCCAGCTCGATCAAGATCGTCCTGGTCAAGGCCGACGTCGCCACCGGCGAGGGCGCGGTCCGGGCCCTGTCCACCGCGCGCGAGATGCTCGAGGAACCGGTCCAGAGCCTGATCAACTGCGCCGGCGGCGATCCGGTCCGGGGCGGTCAGCGCGTCGGCGAGGCGCAGTATCGCAGGATCCTCGCCGCCAATCTCGACACGGCCTTCTTCACCCTCGGCGCGTTCCTCGACCAGGCCGACGAGGACCGGGTGCGCGGCTCGGCCGTACTGGTCAGCTCCGTCGTCCCGCCCGGGACCCCGCATCCGGAGGCCACGGCCACCGCCCGCGAGGCCATCGAGGCCCTCGTACGCTCGGCCGCGGCCACGTACGCGCCGCGGGGCATGCGCGTCAACGCGGTCGCGCCCGATCTGATGCCGCGCCCCATGACCCTGCGGTTCTTCGGCGATGCCGAGCTGGAGCCGGTGCTGGCCGAGCAGTATCCGCTCGGCCGGTGGAGCGACGTCCTGGACACCGCGCGGTCGATCCGCTGGCTCCTCGGCGACGAATCGGCCTGGATCAACGGGCACGTGCTGCCCGTCGGGGCCGGCCTGCAGACCGGGTCGGGATCGCGACCGGTCGCGGCGCAGACGCTCTGATCACGGGTGACGTCGAGTCAGGAGTCCGCCACGGCGGTGGCGCCACGGCGTCGGCTCGCCCTCCGGACGGCCCGAGCGCCGAGGCCGATCAGGTCCTCGGACAGGGTGGCCGTGGTCGGCAGGAGGACGGTGGTCAGGAACGTCGAGACGATCAGCCCGCCCATGATCACCAGCGCCATCGAGTAGTAGTAGATCCCGCCGAGGCTCGGCTTCTGGACGACGATCGGCACGAGCCCGATCACCGTCGTCAGCGCCGTCATGATCACCGGCCGCAGCCGCTCGCGTCCGCCGCGCAGCATCGCCTCGGTGCGGGCCACGCCGGCCCGGCGGTACTGGTTGATGTGCTCGAGCATGACGATGCCGTTGTTGACCACGATCCCGATCAGGAGCAGCAGGCCGATGGCCGCCGGCTGGTCGAGGTCGGTCCCGGTCAGGTAGAGCCCCCAGAACGCGCCGGCGAGCGCGAACGGCAACGCCACCATGAGCGCGACCGCCTGGGCCACCGACTCGAAGAGACCGGCCATCACCGCGAACACGAGCAGCAGGGCGAGCAGGATGTTGGCGAGCATCTCCTGCGACTGCTGCTTCTGCAGCTCCTGCCAGGGTCCGAAGGTCCAGCGGTAGCCCAGCGGCCATTCCATGCCGTCGAGCACGGCGGCCACCTTGCGATTCCACTCCTCGCGCGTGCCCTCCTCGTAGCGTCCGAACACGCGCACGTTGGTCATCCGGTTGGACCGGTGGATGCGCATCGCCCCGGGCTGGGGATCGAGGCTCGCGACCGACGCCAGCGGCACCACCTCGCCCTCGTCGGTGTAGAGCGGCAGGTTGGCCAGATCGGAGACGCTGCGCTCGGTCTGCTCGTCGAGCAGCAGGCGCATCTCGCGCTCGCCATCGGGCGTGCGGAACCGCGGCAACCGCCGGCCGCGGAAGGTCAGGCCCACCATCTGCCCCACCTGGTCGGCGCGCAGGCCGTACTGGCTGGTGAGCTCGCGATCGACGGCGACGTGCAGTTCCTCGGCGGCGTCCTGACCGCGCGAGGCGACATCGACCAGGCCGGGCAGCTCCTGCAGCCGGGCCACGGCCTCGTCGGCCAGCTCGTTCAGGGTCGCGGTGTCATCGCCGACGACGTTGAACGAGATCCGGTTGCGCCCGCCGCCACGGTGCCAGCCCTGGGTGTTCTCCTGGATGGTGAGCTCGACCCCGGGGATCTCCGGCAACAGGCCACGCAGCTGCGAGCGCATGGACGCCAGCGTGGCCTCGTCGGTCTGGCCCTCGTGGGGATAGACGCGGATCAGCGACCACCGGTCCGACCAGAACGAGTAGATCGCGCGCGCCTGCAGCTCCTCGCGATGCGGCTCGAGCAGCCCCTCGATGCGGCTGATGGTCTCGCGCTTGCGCTCGAGCGCCGCCTCCTCGGTGAAGCGCACGCGCACCTGCACGTACATCTCGGCCTCGGAGGTGCCGAAGTTCTTGTCGATCGAGCTGAAGGGGTACCAGGTGCTCACCAGCACGCCGATGCCGATGATCGGCGTCAGCCAGCGGTGGCGCAGGTTCATGGCCAGCAGCTTGCCGTAGGCCGCCTCGAGCGCCAGCATGGGACGCGACTTGCCCCGGGGCCGCGACCGGATGAAGCGGGTCATCGCCAGCGGGATCAGCGTCTGCGAGACCAGCAGCGACGCGAGCAGGGTGAGCACGACCGTCAGCCCCAGCTCGCGCAGGATGATGTTCATCTCGGTCGGCTTGTTGAAGATCAGGGGCAGCATGACGATGACCGAGGTCATGGTCGCCGCCGTCACGGCCACGGTCACCTCGCCGGCGCCACGCCGGGCCGCCTCGCGTCGGCTGGCCCCCTCCTCGCGGTGACGGAAGATGTTCTCCATGATCACCACGGCGTTGTCCACGAGCATGCCCACGCCGACGATCAGGCCCAGCAGCACCAGGGTGTTGAGCGTGCCGCCCTGCGCCCAGATCACGCCCAGGGCCACGACCAGGGAGATCGGGATGCAGAGCACCGCGGCCAGCGTGCTGGCCAGCCGCCGCAGGAAGACGAACAGCACCAGCGAGGCCAGCAGCGTGCCGAACAGGCCGGTGAACGCGAGGTCGCGCAGCGCCCCGGTGATCTCGTCGGCCTGGCTGAACCAGGTGATGAAGCTGACGCCCTGCAGCTCGGGGTCCTCGTTCATGGCCGCGATGCGCTCCTGCAGCGCGGCGCCGACCTCGACGGTGTTGGCCTTGCTCTCCTGGGAGACCGACACCCCGACGGCGAAGTCGCCATTGAGGTGGCGTCCGTACTCGAGCGGCGGCTCGGTGTAGGCCACGTCGGCCACGTCCTGCAGGCGCAATCCGTCGCCGCGCAGCGGCAGGTTCGCGATCTCGTCGACGTCGCGGAATGCGCCGACGGTGCGCAGCGACCACTCCATCTCGCCGGTGTCGATGCGGCCGAGCGACTGGTCGAAGGTCGAGGTGCGCAGGCGTCGCGCGACCTCGCGCACGTCGATGCCGTGGCGCTCGAGGTCGGCCGGACGCAGGTTGATGCGCACCTCGCGGGGGTTGACCCCGTCGAGGCTCACCGCGGCGACGCCCGGCACGCGCTCGAGCGGTCGGATGATCTTGCGCTCGATCAGATCGTAGCTCGCCGAGAGGTCGAGCTTGCTCGACAGGCGCCCCTCGAGGATCGGCTCCGCCTCCTCGCCGCCACCCCACGAGCGGCTGACGACGATGTCGCCGATGTCCTCGGGCAGGTCGCGGCGGATGCGGTCGATGCGCTCCCAGATCTCGACGCGGGCCAGGTGCAGGTCGGCGCCCCAGTCGAAGCCCAGGCGCATGCGCGCACCATCGTCGCCGCACCGTGCCCACATGTCCTTCAGGCCCTTGACCGAGCCCAGCGCGTCCTCGAGCGGCCGGACGATCATCTGCTCGACCTGCTCGGGCGAGGCGCTCGGATAGTCGACCCGCACGAACAGCTCGGGTTCCTGGATGTCGGGCATGAAGGCCAGGGGCAGACGGGTGAGCGCGACCAGACCCATGGTGAGCACGCTCACCAGGATCATGATCGTGGTCACGGGCCGCTTGATCGCGAGGTTCGGCAAGGACACTCGTGCACGCTCCGGAGGCTGATCGGTGGTCCCGTCAAGGTAGTGCCGCGGGCGGCCATCGTCACGGATGGGCTGGTCAGCGGCCGCATCGCGATCTAGCTTGGCGGCCAGGCACGCCAGCGAGGTGTGCCGGCTCCCGGGACGAGAGGCCCTCCATGCGACCAGAATGGTGGCTCGCCATCGCCGCCCCGGTGATCGTCACCGGCGGGCTCGTGATCCTGCACCAGGTCGCGATCGTCATCCTGGTCTACCAGCTGGGGCTCTGCCTGGCCCTGCCGGCCTGGATCGCCCGCCGCGAGGGCCGCTCCTGGCGAGAGCATCGCCGCGACCTCGCCCTGGGCGGACGCGGCTGGCGCATGGGCCTGGTCGCCGGCCTGGTCCTGGCCGCCGTCCCGGTCGGGGCCCACACCTGGCTGCCGGCGTTGTTCCCCGCCGCATCCGACCTGCGGGCGACGCTCGCGACGTGGGGCATCGCCCCCGACCGGGTGCTCCCGCTGCTGGTCGCGATGGGTGTGACCAACGGCCCGGCCGAGGAGCTGTTCTGGCGGGGCTGGCTGCTGACGCGGCTCGGCACGTCCGGGGCGGCGCCATGGCTGCTGGTGCTGCTGTTCACGTCCTACCACACCGTCACGATCGGCGCGCTGGCGCCGTCGTCCCTCGCGGCCGGGGTGATGCTCGTGGGCGTGCTGCTGGCGGCGGCGTTCTGGACCTGGACACGGCAGCGCTGGCACGCGAGCGTGCCAGCGC
>WJIQ01000288.1 GCA_014730255.1 bacterium
CCTCGGCGCCGAGGCCGACCTCGCACTCGTGGGCGTCAACGAGGACGGCCAGGAGCGCACCCTGACGATCCAGGAGCCCATCGCACCCGCCGACGACGACCGTGCGGTGGTCACCGAGATCGTCCTCGACGAGCAGAACAGCGGCATCATCGAGTTCCTCAACAACCTGCCCACCTCCATCACGCTCGACGGCGGGGTCAACGTCGGCGGCAGCGGCGAGATCGGCACCGTCCACGCGGACGACCACGCCGTGATCGGCTGGGAGATCATCGCACCGGTCGAGGTGATCATCGACGCCTCGCACATCGACGGTGACCCCGAGCCGCTCGACTTCGACGAGGACCTGCGCGAGCGAATCGCCGACCACGCCGGCGCGGCGAGCGTGCGACTCGCGGTGCTCAACCACCTGCCGGTGGGCATCGAGGCACGCATCCTCTTCAGCCCGGACACCACCACGATCCGGACCGATCCGCTGCTGGAGATCGGCCCGGTGGCCGTCGAGGCGGCGACCGTCGACCCGATCACCCACGAGGTCGCCACCCCCCGCCTCAGCCACCCGACGATCGCGCTGACCGCCGACCAGATGCAGGTCCTGGCGACCGAGGGGCTGTACGAGATGTTCTCGGTCACCCTGCCGAGCACCGACGGCCAGCCCGTCCGCGTGCTCACCACCGACTACGTCGAGATCGAGGGTCTGATCTCGCTCGACGTGCACGTGCATGACGACGAGGACTAGGAGCGAACGGAGGTCCGCCATGAACACGTCCCTGCGCACCATCCTCCGCACCGTCGTCCTGGTCGCCGCGACGGTCGCCATCGCCGCCCAGGTTCATGCCGGCGACGGACGCGCCCACGCCATGGGCGGGGCCTACACCGCCGCCGCCCGCGGACTCGATGCCGCGACCTGGAATCCGGCCTCGCTGGCCTTCAGCCCCGGCGGCGGCCTCGGTCTGGCCGGGGCGGCCCTCGATCTCTCGAACAACAGCTTCACCCTCGCCCGTTACAACGAGGTCTCCGGCGCCGAGCTGTCGCAGGCGGACAAGGAGCGCCTGCTCGCCGACATCCCCGAGGAGGGGTTCCGCCTGGACACCACCGCCCTCGGCAGCGGCGTCGGCGTGCACGTGGGCAACCTCGCGATCACCACGCGCGCGGTGGCCGCCGGCCGCGGCAACCTCGACCGCGACTTCTTCGACCTCGTGCTCTTCGGCAACGAGCTCGGCGAGACGGTCGACTTCGCCGATACCTGGGGCGACGGCTACGCCGTGGCCAAGGCCGGCCTGAGCTGGGGCCAGCCGATCTACGAGGGCGCGCTCGGCCGCATGGCCGTCGGCGCCACCGCGAGCTACCTGTACGGCGCCTACGAGATGCACGTCGACGAGGCGTACGGCTCGCTGACCACGAGCATGTCCGAGATCCGCGGCGAGGCGTTCGTCGCCGCCACCACGGCCGCCGAGGGCCGCGGCCTCGGCCTCGACCTCGGCGCGACGTGGCTCGCGCCCGGCGGCTGGAGCTTCGGCCTGGCGCTAGACAACGTCCTGGGCTCGGTGAGCTGGACCGGCGACGTCGAGCGCCACGAGATGCGCGTGACCGCGGCCGACCTCAACGCGCTGAACGACGACCTCGACGACGCGGTCGCCGACGCGGACACCAGCTACGCGGTCGACGGCTACTCGACGAACCTGCCGCGCCGGCTCCGCCTGGGCGTCGCGCACGACTCCGGTTCGCTCCTGCTGGCCGCCGACTGGGTGCAGGGGCTCGAGGATCGCGCCGGCAGTTCCATCACGCCGCAGATCAACCTGGGCGTCGAGTGGCGACCGCTCGGATTCCTCGCCCCGCGCGGTGGGATGATGCTCGGCGGCGCCGGCGGCTTCGGCCTGGCCGGCGGCGTGGGGTTGGATCTCTGGTGGCTGGAGATCGACCTGGCGGTCAGCCATCGCGGCGGCTTCAGCGGGGGCGACACGCGCGGGCTCGGCTTCGGGCTCAGCACCCAGCTGATCTTCTAGTCACGACCGCCCGATCATCGGGACCATGCGACGCCGCGACCTCACCCGGTCGCGGCGTCGATCACGTCCAGCGAGACGACGTCCGGCTCGAGCCCGAGCGTGCGCGCGAAGGCGTCGGCGAGCCGCTGCTCGAGCTCGTCGTACTCCGCCGGCCCGTAAGGCCGGCCGCGCTCCTGGCCCAGGTCGGTGGTCAGCTGCAGGAGCCGCGTGCGGTCCATGCCGCCGCGGCGGTGCGGCTGCAGACACTCCAGCAGATCGGCGTGCGCCGGTCCGACCAGGACCGAGCCGTGCTGCAGGAACCGGCCCTCGGTGCGTCGCTGGGCCGAGCCCACGAGCTTGCGGCCCCGCACGCGGATCTCGTGCTGGCCCGCGCTCTTGAAGCACACGGCCTGCTTCATCTCACTGCGGTCCTCGCCCCCGGAGATCTCCACCTCGCAGCCCAGCTCGCGCAGGAAGGCGACGAGCGCCTCGTTGATGCGCATGTAGCAGGTGTGGAGCGTGTCGCCGAACAGCTCCGAGGGGCTCGCCCCGACGACGCTGTAGGTCAGCTCCTCGGCGTGCAGGATAGCCCGGCCGCCGGTCGGTCGCTGCGCGAGCTCGAACCCCAGCCGATCGATCGCCTCGTGATCGAAGTCCTCGAGGCGCTGATGGAAGCCGTAGCTCACCGCGTAGGGCTGCCAGCGATAGAGCCGCAGCACCGGGGGCCGACCCGGCCGCCAGAGGTCGAGCAGGCGCTCGTCCCGGGCCATGTTGACGGCCCCCGGGTGGGGGCCGTCGAGGATCACGTGCAGGGTGCGGTCGTCCATCTCAGCAGTTGCAGGGGCCGAGGAACCGCAGGTCCGGGTCCCGGGCGGCCTTCGCCTCGTCCAGCCGGCCGACCGGCGTCGCGTGCGGCGCGGTCTGCAGCAGCTCGGGGCGCGATTCGGCCTCGCGCTTGATCTGTTCGAGCGCCGCGACGAAGTGGTCGAGGCTCTCGCGCGTCTCGCACTCGGTGGGCTCGACCATGAACGCCTCGTCGACGATCAGCGGGAAGTAGATGGTCGGCGCGTGCACGCCGAAGTCGAGCAGGCGCTTGGCGACGTCGAGCGTGCGCACCTCGCTCTGCTGCTTGAAGACCCGGCCCGAGGCCACGAACTCGTGCAGGCAGCCGTCGTCGTGGTCGACCGGCATGATGCCCTGGATCTTCTTCAGCAGGTAGTTGGCGTTCAGGACGGCCATCTCGCTGACCCGCCGCAGGCCGTCGCCGCCATTGCGCAGGATGTAGGCCAGCGCACGCAGGCACACGCCGACGTTGCCCATCCAGGCGTGGATGGCGATGTCGCCGGGGCCGGGCACGCGCACGAAGTCGAAGAACCCGTCGGTCTCCTCGATGCGCGGTCCGGGCAGGAAGGGCTCGAGCTCGGCCGTGACGCAGGTCGGACCGGCGCCCGGGCCACCGCCCCCGTGCGGGGTGGAGAACGTCTTGTGCAGGTTCATGTGCACCACGTCGAAGCCCATGTCGCCGGGGCGCGCCCGGCCCATGATGGCGTTCATGTTGGCGCCGTCCATGTAGAGGCGGCCGCCGGCCTCGTGCACGATGCGCGCGACCTCGACGATGTCCTTCTCGAAGAGGCCGAGCGTGTTGGGGTTGGTGATCATGATGCCCGCCGTCTGCGGGCCGACCGCCGCGCGGAGCTCGTCGAGGTCGATCCGACCGTCCTCGCGGCTCTTGAGAGTCCGGGGCTTCATGCCCATCAGCACGACCGACGCCGGATTGGTGCCGTGCGCCGAGTCGGGAATGAGGATCTCGGTGCGGTCGTGATCGCCATTGGCCTCGTGCAGCGCCCGGATGACCATCATGCCCAGGTACTCGCCCTGGGCGCCGGCGGCCGGGATCAGGCTGCAGGCGTCGAAGCCGGTGACCTCGCAGAGGCTGTCCTCGAGCAGCTTGAGGGCCGCGAGCAGGCCCTGCATGTCGCCGGCGTCCTGCGCCGGGTGCAGCTGCGAGAAGCCCGGCATGGCGGCGACCTGCTCGTTCAGCCGCGGGTTGTACTTCATGGTGCAGCTGCCCAGCGGGTACATGCCGCGCTCGATGTGATGGTTGAGGTTCGAGAGCAGCGTGAAGTGTCGCATCACCTCCGGCTCCGAGAGATCGGGCAGGTCGGCCGGCTCGGCCCGACGCGCCTCGTCGGGCAGATCGACGGCGACCTCGCCGCCGTCCCACGCCGGCATCTCGAGGGCGCGGCGACCGAGGCTGCCCTTCTCGAAGAGGCTGGGCTGCTGGACGCCGAGCCAGCGCTGGCAGACGGTCGGGGGCAGGATGGGCTGGCTCACAGGTCCACCTCCTCGCCGTTGACGAAGCCGTGCAGGGCCTCGGCGTAAAGCTCGATGTCCTCGGCGGTGCGCTTCTCGGTGACGGCGACCAGCAGGTCGTTCTCCGTGCAGCCCGGCACGCCGTCCAGGGGGATCCCGGCCAGGAGGCCGAACTGCCGCGCGTAGCCGCGGAACTCGCGCGCCGGGCGGGGCAGGCGGATCACGGTCTCGTTGAACGCCGGGCCGGCGAACGCCAGCTCGACGCCGTCGATCTCGGCCACCTCGTTGCGGAGCGCGGCCAGCCGCTGCAGGTTCGCCTCGCCCAGCTCGCGCAGGCCCGTGCGGCCGAGCATCGCCAGGTACACCGTCGCCCGCAGCGCGTTGACGCCCTGGTTCGAGCAGATGTTGCTGGTCGCCTTCTCGCGGCGGATGTGCTGCTCGCGGGTCTGCAGGGTCAGCACGTAGGCGCCGGCCCCGTTGCGATCGACCGTCCGGCCGACCACGCGGCCGGGAATGCGGCGGGTGAGCTTGTCGGTGACGGCGAAGAAGCCGAGCAGCGGACCACCGGCGCCCGGGTAGACCCCGAAGGGCTGCGCCTCGCCCACGGCGACGTCGGCGCCGTACTCGCCCGGCGACCGGAGCACGCTCAGCGAGGCCGGATTGACCGCAGCGATCAGCAGCGCGCCGTTGGCCTTGCCGGCCGTGCTGATCGCCTCGACGGGCTCGATCAGCCCCAGGTAGTTGGGATTCTGCACCACGACCGCCGCGGTCTCGCCGTCGGCCAGCTCGGCCAGCGCCTCGACGTCCATGGTGCCCTCGTCGGTGGACGGCACGTCGACGATCTCGGTGCCGAACCCCTGGAGCATGGTGCGCGCGACGCGTCGCCAGCGGGGATTGAGCGTCTCCGGCAGCAGGACCTTCTGCTTGCGGCGGGCGCTCACCGCCAGGACGAGGGCCTCGCCCAGGGCCGTCGAGCCGTCGTACATGCTGGCGTTGGAGACGGGCAGGCCCGTCAGGCGCGAGACGTACGTCTGCCACTCGTAGATCACCTGCAGCGTGCCCTGGCTGACCTCCGCCTGATACGGCGTGTAGGCCGTGAGGAACTCGCTGCGCGAGCTGATCGCGTCGCAGGCCGCCGGCACGATGCTGTCGTACACGCCGCCGCCCAGGAACGAGACCATGTCGGCCTGGGTGATGTTCTCGGCGGCGAGGTCGGACAGGAAGCGGCGCACCTCCTCCTCGCTCTGCCCCGGGGGCAGGTCGAGGCCGCCGTCCAGCCGCGCGTCCGGCGGTAGCGTGGCGAAGAGGTCGTCGACCGACTCGATGCCGATGGCGTCGAGCATGGCGCGCACGTCCTCGGGGGTATGCGGCACGTAGGCCATGGTTCCTCCAGGGCGGTGGCTCGGGGCTGGCGTTCGCGGCGGCGGTCGCTACTTGCCGAGCAGGTCCTCGTAACCGGCGGCGTCGAGCAGCGTCTCGAGCTCGCCCGGGTCGGCGAGCCGCACCTTGAACATCCAGCCGTCGTCCATGGGGCTGTTGTTCACCAGCGCCGGGTCGCCGTCGAGAGCCTCGTTGATCTCGATGATCTCGCCGCTGACCGGGATGTAGAGGTCGGCCACGGCCTTCACCGATTCGATCGAGCCGACGGAGTCGCCGGCCGAGAACTCGGCCCCCACGTCGGGCAGATCGACGTACACGATATCACCAAGCTCGCTGGCCGCATGGTCGGTCACGCCCACCACCCCGGCGTCGCCCTCGACCTGGACCCACTCGTGCTCCTGCGTGTACTTGCGATCATCAGGAATCATCGGTTCTCTCCTCGAGGTTGCCTGCCCTCAGGACAGGGCGCGCTCGGCACGCGGATCACCCTTGACCCGCGCCGCCAGGAAAGGCAGCGCGCGGTGCCGGGTGGCGAGCCGCTTGCCGCGGACCTCGACCATGAGGTCCGCCTCTGCGAAATCCTTCTCGACCAGCGCCAGGGCCAGCTTCTTCTGCAGCGTCGGCGCGAACGTACCACTGGTGACGTGCCCGACCTCGCGGTCGCCGGCCAGCACCGGGCAGCCCTCGCGGGCGATGGGGCCGCCCTCGACCTCCAGGCCGATCAGCGTGCGCGGGATGCCGGCCTCCTTCTGGGCGGCGAGCGCGTCGCGGCCGATGAACCCGGCCTTCTTCTTGAGCTTGACCGCCCAGCCGATGCCGGCTTCCAGCGGCGTCCAGTCCTCGCTCAGCTCGTGGCCGTAGAGGCAGTAGCAGGCCTCGAAGCGCAGCGTGTCGCGCGCGGCCAGGCCGATGGGCCGGACGCCGAGGTCCTCGCCCCGCGCCAGCAGCTCCTCCCAGGCCGCGAGCATGGCCCCGGCCGGCAGGTAGATCTCGTAGCCGTGCTCGCCGGTGTAGCCGGTGCGCGAGACGATCCACTCGCCCCCCGGACCGTCCACCGCGATGTGCGTGTAGAAGCCGAGCTCGGCGATCGGCGCGACGTGCGGAGCGAGCGCCTCCAGCCGGCCGACGAGGTCCTGGCTGTCGGGACCCTGGACGGCGATCAGTCCGGTGCGGTCGCTCGCGTCGTCCATGGTCACGCCCTCGGCCGGCAGGTGCCGCTGCATCCAGTCCACGATCTTGTCGTGGTTCGAGGCGTTCATCACGACCAGCCAGCGTTCCTCGGTCAGCCGGTAGATCAGCATGTCGTCCAGCGTGCCGCCCTGCTCGTTGCACATGGCGGTGTAGGTGACCTTGCCGGGCTCGCCCTTGATGATGCTGTTGGTGATCAGTCCGGACAGCCAGGCGCCGGCGCCGGGCCCCTCGACGAAGACCTCGCCCATGTGGGTGATGTCGAACAGGCCGACCGCGTCGCGGACGGTCGCGTGCTCGGCGAGGACCCCCTCGTACTGCACGGGCATCGCGAAGCCGGCGAACTCGACCATGCGCGCGCCATGGTCGATGTGCCACTGGTGAAGGGGGGTCTGCTTGAGGTCGGACACGGCGCTGCTCCATCGCTACGGATCGGTGGCTGCGGGCGTGGGCGGGCGCTGGGCTCGCCGCTGTTGCCAATCTAACGTGCGCCGGGCCCATAGCCAAGCCGGTTATCGCACCGCTCCGCGACCCGGTCGACGCGACGGGATCGGTCAGGATTGGCCGCCGGAAGACGCGAACTGACGGAGCATCGCACCGGTGTAGGACCCCGCGCAGGCGGCCACCTCGGGCAGCGTCCCGGCGACCACCAGCTCGCCCCCGGCCGCCCCGCCCTCGGGGCCGAGATCGATCACCCAGTCGGCCCGGCGGATGACCTCGAAGTTGTGCTCGATCACGAGCACGCTGTTGCCCTGGGCGATGAGGCGCGCGAGCACGGCCAGCAGCCGGTCGACGTCGCAGAAGTGCAGGCCGGTCGTGGGCTCGTCCAGGATGTAGAGCGTCGGCCGCCCGCCGCCGCGGGCGAGCTCCTTGACCAGCTTCAGGCGCTGGGCCTCGCCGCCGGAGAGCGTCGCGCCGGCCTGGCCGAGCCGCAGGTAGCCCAGCCCCACGCCCTGCATGGTCTCGAGGATCTTCCGACAGCTGGGCACGGCCTCGAAGAGCTCGAGGGCCTGATCGACGCTCAGGTCGAGCACCTGCGCGATGTCGACGCCCTTGAAGTGCACCTCGAGGGTCTCGCGATCGAAGCGTCGGCCCTGGCAATCCTCGCACTCGACCTCGACGTCGGGCAGGAAGTCCATCGTCAGCCGACGCACCCCGGCGCCCTCGCAGGTGGGACAGCGTCCGCCGGCGGTGTTGAAGCTGAACCGTCCGGCGTCGTATCCGCGTACCCGGGCGAGGTTGGTCTGCGCGAAGAGCCGCCGGATGTGGCCGTACAGCCCGGTGTACGTGGCCGGCGTCGACCGCGGCGTCCGCCCGATGGGCGACTGATCGACCAGGACGACCGCCTTCAGGTGGTCGAGCCCGTGGACCTCGCCGTGCGGTTCGGGGCGCTTGCGGGCGCGGTGCAGCCGGCCGGCCAGGACGCGGTAGAGGGTGTCGTGCACCGCGGTGCTCTTGCCCGAACCCGAGACGCCGGTGACCAGGCAGAGCCGCTCCAGCGGCAGGCGCAGGTCGACGTGCTTGAGGTTGCGGCCGTGCAGATCGGTCAGCTCGAGCCAGCGCTCGGGTTCGCCGCCGACGAGGGGGTCGAAGTCGGTGCCGCCGCGTCGTCCGGCCAGGTAGTCGCCTGTCAGGCTGCCCTCGGTGGCCATGACCTCGTCGACCGTGCCCTGGGCCATGAGGCGCCCGCCGTGCTCTCCCGCCCCCGGTCCGAGATCCACCAGGTGATCGGCCGCCCGCATGACGTCCTCGTCGTGCTCGACCACCACCACGGTGTTGCCCCGGTCGCGCAGGGCGCCGAGCGTGCCGATCAGGCGGCGGATGTCCCGGTGGTGCAGGCCCACGCTGGGCTCGTCGAGGACGTAGAGCACGCCGCTGAGCTGGCTACCGACCTGCGTGGCCAGCCGCACACGCTGTCCCTCGCCGCCGGAGAGCGTGCGCGTGGCCCGCGCGAGCGAGAGATAGCTGACGCCGACGTCGAGCAGGAAGGCCAGTCGGTGCCGGATCTGCTGCAGGATCGGCGTCGCCACGGCGACGTCGCGCGCGCCGTGGAACGCGAGGGCCTCGACCCAGGCGGCCATCTCGTCGAGCGTCATGGCGCTGACCTCGCCGAGATTGCGGCCGGCGATGCGGAAGTCGAGCGCCTCCGGCCGCAGCCGGTAGCCGTGGCAGGTCGGGCAGGTCTCCTCGGCCATGATCCGCTCGAGATTCTGGCGGATGCGCTCGCTCTTGGTCTCGCGGTGGCGCCGGACGAGCTCGGGCACCAGGCCGGCCCAGCCCTTGATGAACGCCTGGTAGTGCTGGTGGTCGCGCAGGCGCTCGTCCGTCTCCGGGTCGAGGCCGTGCAGCATCACCCGGCGGACCCCGTCGTCCAGCTCGCCCCAGGGCGTGCCGAGGGCGACGCCGAGCGCGCCGGCGAGCGCCTCGATCTGGGTGTACAGCCAGCTGCTCTCCTTGCCCTTGAGGAACTCGACGGCGCCGTCGGCGAGGCTCAGCGCCGGGTCGGGCACCAGCAGGTCGGCGGGGATCGTGCGCAGCGTCCCCAGGCCGTTGCACCCGGGGCACGAGCCGACCGGGCTGTTGAAGCTGAACAGCCGCGGATCGGGCTCGGGGAAGCCGCGTCCGCAGCCCGGACAGCTGGAGGTCCGGCTGTACCAGCGGTCGCCGTCGTCGAGACGCACGAGGACCGACCCCTCGCCGAGCTCGGCGGCCGTGTCCAGGGCGCCGCGCAGGCGCTCGCGGATGCCGTCGCGGATCGCCAGACCGTCGACGACCACGGCGATGTCGTGGCGCACGCCGGACGCGAGATCGAGCGGCTCATCCAGCTCGCGCATCTCGCCGTCGATCAGCGCCCGCACGTAGCCGTCGGTACGGAGCTTCTCGAGCAGCTTCCGGTGCTGGCCCCGCCGGCCGCGGATCACCGGCGCCATGAGATAGAACCGGGTGCCGCGCGGCAGGCCGAGCAGCTCCTCCTCGATGTCGCGCAGCGGCCGCGCGCCGGCCGGGATCGCGCAGTCCGGACACACCGGCACCGCCACGCGCGCGTACAGCAGGCGCAGGAAGCCGGTGATCTCGGTCGTCGTGCCCACCGTCGAACGCGGCGAGGTCCCCAGGCCCTTCTGGTCGATGGCCAGGGCGGGCGACAGGCCGTCGACGCGGTCGACGTCCGGCTTGGGCAGCTGGTCGAGGAACTGGTGCGCGTAACTCGAGAGGCTCTCGATGTAGCGGCGCTGGCCCTCGGCGTAGAGGGTGTCGAAGGCCAGGGACGACTTGCCCGACCCGCTCGGGCCGGTGACCACGACGAGCCGTCGCCGCGGCAGCGTGAGGTCCAGGTCCTGCAGGTTGTGAACCCGGACCCCCTTGAGCACGATCTGATCGCGCCCGCGGCGGCCGCCGGAAGTCGTGGTGTCGTTCTTCATGGCCTCGCGTGCCGTTGCGGAGTTACCAGACGCTGTCGTTCTCGGCCAGGGTCCGGAGCATCTCGTGATAGGCGTTCTGCTCGTCGGGAGCCAGACTGGCGACGCCGGTCATCACCTCGCAGCCGGTGATGTGCACCGGATTGGCCGGGAAATTGCGGCCCTTGCTCGGGTCCGTCTCCGCGGAGACGATGCGATCGACGACGTCCATCCCGGTGATCACGTGGCCGAAGATGGTGTACTTGCCGTCGAGCGCCGCGGTGCTCTGCCCGCGCTCGTGGCAGATGAAGAACTGGCTGCCCGCCGAGTCGACCGGGCGCGAACGCCGCGCCATGCTCAGGGTTCCGCGCAGGTGCCTGGCCGTGGGCGAGAACTCCGCCTTCAGGAAGACCGGCGAATCGAGCAGCGAGGCCACGTAACCCCGCTCGGCCAGCGAGGCCTCGATCGCGGCGAGCTGGTCGCGCTCGGTCTCGGTCACCAGGTCGGCGAGGCCGGGGTTGCCCTGCCCGTCGTTGCGCGGATCGAAGTCGCGCGTGTTGCCGTCCCCGCCCTGGATCATGAAGCCCTCGATGATGCGGTGGAAGTAGGTGTCGTCGTAGAACCCGGAGCGGGCCAGGTGCAGGAAGTTGGCGACGTGATGCGGCGCCAGGTCCGGGAACAGGGCCAGCAGGATCGCGCCCTCGTCGGTCTTCAGGCGCACCAGCGGCACGTCCTCGTCGGCGGGCACGGCGTGCGCCGCGCCGGCGAGCGCACCGAGCCATGCGATCAGCATCACGAGCGGCATGAGCCGGGTCATCGGGACCTCCTCCTCGAAACGCGGAACTCGAACTCGTCGGATGACCGCGAAACGCTAGCGATCCGCGCCGCCCGCCGCAAGGCCGCGGTCTTGCCTCGACGTGTTCGGTCGCCCATGATTAGGGGTCGGATTCCCCCTTCTCGCCGGCCCGGACCCCAGCCGAGGAGCCTCGATGAGCGACCTGACGTACCTGGACAACGCGTCCACCGCCTTCCCCAAGCCGCCCGAGGTGATCGACACGATGGCCGATTTCTACCGGCGGTGCGGCGTCAACCCGGGCCGGGCGGGCTACGACCTCGCCATCGAGGCGGGCCAGATGATGGACGACGCCCGGGCATTGATCGGCGACTTCTTCGGCAACCCGGCCCGGGACCGCGACCGGACCTGCTTCGCGCTCAACGCCTCGGCCGGCCTGAACATGATCATCCAGGGCGTCTGCCGCGAGGGCGACCACGTCGTGTCGACTCGGCTCGAGCACAACTCGGTGCTCCGGCCGCTGCTCGAGCTGGAGCGCTCCGGACGCATCACCCACGACCTGGTGCCGGGCGACGGCGACGGCTTCGTCGATCCCGACG
>WJIQ01000289.1 GCA_014730255.1 bacterium
ACCACCAGGTAGACCAGCATCGCCACCGGCAGGAACAGCAGCGACCCGGTCAGGCGCCAGTCCTCGCGCAGGTGCGCGCGCAGGAGCAGCCGCAGCGCCCGTCCGTCGCGCCCCCGCAACCCCGGCCATGTGAGCGCCACCAGCGGTGCGGTCCAGTCCCGGCGTGGCCGGCGGGCGGCCGGGTCCTCGACCCGTTCGATGCCGAGGCCTCCCAGGGCGCGGGTGCCCGCGGCCACCAGGCCGGCCGTGACCGCGAGGCTCGCCGCGGCGCCGACCAGGACGGCGCCGGTGGGCTCGGTCCACGCCCCCCACGCCGCGAACCACGCCGGCGGCGCAACCAGCAGCCACCAGGGCGAGAGCGCAGCGAGGTCGCCCAGCCACGTCCGCGCCGCCCGGATGCCGACGTTGATGGCCACGATCAGGAGCAGCGTCCCGGTGACCTCGGCCAGCCGCCGCGCCCGGCGCACGCCGAGCATGCGGCCGGCGGCCTGGGCCAGCAGCACCATCACCGACGCCAGCGCCACCGCCTGCAGCGCCGCGCCCACCAGCAGCCCCACCGCCGGCAGCACCGGCGGCCGCGCCGCGACGGCCACCGCGACCAGCGGCGCCGCGAGGATCGCCACCGAGGCCTCCACCACCGAGCCGCCGACCAGCAGCCCCCGCGCGACCAGCAGCTCCCGTCCGGTCACCGGCCACCAGCCGAGCACCGGCCGGTCGTCCCCGCCCAGGACCAGCGGCACCACCTCGGTCGCCGCGCGCAGGAACGCCGCCATGACCTGGGCGGCCATCAGGATCACCGCCACCAGCAGCAGCCGCTCGCGCAGCACCACGGCCACCACCGCGAGCAGGACCGACATCACCAGCAGCATCGCCAGCATCACCCGCCGGCCGGTGTCCGGGTGCAGGCCGCGTCGGCCGCGCTCCTCGTACTGCAGCTCCTGCTTCCCGTGCGCGTCGGCGCGCAGGGCCCGCGCCAGGCCGAGCACCCGGTGGGCCGGCACGCCGGCCAGCCGGAGCAGCAGGGCGATCACGCGCCGTCCCCGAGCAGGTCGGCCCAGGTCGTGGTCGCCGGGCCGGCACCGTGGGTCATGTCCAGGAAGACGTCCGTCAGCGACCGTCCGTCCTGCTCATCGCGCAGCGCGGCCACCTCGCCGGACCACAGCAGCCGCCCCTCGTGGATCAGCACGAGGTCCTCGCAGATCTCCTCGACCTGCTGCAGGACGTGGCTGGAGTAGACGACGGTCTTGCCCCCGGCGGCCAGCTGCCGCAGGAGGTCGGCCAGGCGGCGCTGGCTGGCGACGTCCAGGCCGTCCATGGGCTCGTCGAGCAGGAGCACGGGCGGGTCGTGCAGCAGCGCGGCGGTGACCAGGACCTTGCGGCGCATGCCCTTGGAGAAGCTGGCCAGGCGGTCGTCCAGCACGTCGCCCAGCTCGAAGTGGGCCAGCAGCCGCTCGGCGCGGCCGAGGGCGACCGCCGGGTCGAGGTCGTGCAGCAGGCCGGCCAGCTCGAGGTACTCGCGGGCGGTCAGTCCCTCGTAGAGCGCCCCGTGCTCGGGCACGTAGCCGATCCGTCGGCGCACGGCCATGACGTCGGCGGCGATGTCCAGGCCCGCCACGCGCGCGGTGCCCGCGCTGGGCGCGAGCTGGGTGGTGAGCATGTTCAGTGTCGTGGTCTTGCCCGCGCCGTTGGCGCCGAGCAGGGCCACGAGCCGTCCGGCGGCCGCCTGCCAGCTCAGGCGGTCGACGGCCACCAGGTCGCCGAAGCGGCGAGTCAGTCCATCCAGTTCCAGCATCGCCATGAGCTAGCATGTATGATGGACCCTGGAGAAACGCCAGGAATTTCCTATCTTCGCAGGCGACCGATCGGTCCAGCTCACCGGCAACAAGGAGCGCGAACGTGAACGCCACCTTCGGCCCCCACGGCGGCGACCCCGACCGCCGGCTGCTCTTCAAGGGCGGCCGCGTCCTCGACTACTTCCCCGCCGATCTCGACGCCGCCCCGTCGCCCCTGGTCGAGGACGTCGATCTGCGGGTGCGCGACTGCCGGATCAAGGAGCGCGGGCCCGACCTCGCGCGCGAGGAGGGCGAGGAGGTCGTCGAGCTCGACGGAGCGACCGTCCTGCCGGGCAACGTGAACTCGCACATGCACCTGTACATGTCGCTGACCTCGGGCGCCCCCAAGCCGCCGCGCGAGCCGTCGGACTTCAAGGAGACCCTCAGCGAGGTGTGGTGGAACCTCGATCGCTGCCTGGACAAGGACTCGGTCTACCTCAGCGCCGTCGCCGGCGCCTGGGACGCCGTCCGCAGCGGGACGACCCTCATCTTCGACAACCACTCGTCGCTCTCGTTCGTGCGCGGCTCCCTCGACGAGGTCATGCGCGCATTGACCCTGGTCGGCGTGCGCGGCAGCCTCTGCTACGAGGTCACCGACCGCGCCGGCAAGGGCGTGCGCGACGCGGCGGTCGAGGAGACCGAGCGGTTCCTGGCCCGGCGCCGCGAGGGCCGCGACGGCTGCGTCGCCCAGTTCCGCGCCAAGGTGGGCGCCCACGCCAGCTTCACCCTCGAGGATCGCACCCTCGAGCGGCTGGCCGCCATCTGCGACAAGTACGACGCCTCGCCCCACCTGCACGTCGGCGAGAGCTTCGAGGACCGCGCCATCAGCCGCAAGCGCGGCTGGAAGGACCCCGTCGACCGGCTGTTCGACGCCGGCCTGATCCGCCGGGGCACCGTCATCGCCCACGGCGTCGACCTGAACGAGGGCGAGCTGGCGCGCATCGACCAGGCCGGCGCGTGGATGGTCCACTGCGGCCGCTCGAACATGGACAGCGGCATCGGCCGCGCCCAGCTCCGCGGCTGGGGCGACCGGGCCGCGCTCGGCACCAACGCCCTGGACCAGAACATGTGGGGCGAGCTGCGCACGACCTACTTCCGCGGTCGCGAGACCCAGCCGGCCGACCTCGACCTCGAGGCCGCGGCGCGCCTCTGGTTCGGCGGCTACCGCCTGGCGCGCGAGCACTTCGGCGAGCCGTTCGGCAGCCTCCGCTCCGGCGCTCCCGCCGACTTCATCGTGCTGGACAACTTCCAGAAGACCCCGCTGACCACGCAGACGTGGCTGAGCCACCTGCTCTACGACTTCCACCCGTGGGACATCGGCTCGGTCTGGGTCGGCGGCCGCCAGGTCTACCGCAATGGCGATGGCCCGCCGGTCCCGGCCAGCGAGTTCCAGGACACGGCCATGCGCCTGTGGAAGGCGATGGGCTGGGTGACCGACTAGCCCGGATCATTCACGAAGGGCCGTCGCGAGGCCGAGGAAAACGGCTGCCAGAACACGACCTCGCAAGGGCTGGCGAGGGAGGCGTACCCGATGCGGTACGTTGAC
>WJIQ01000290.1 GCA_014730255.1 bacterium
CCCCCCCCCCGACCGCCCTACGGTTGCTGACTCACGTAGTCGAAGTTCTCCTGCCAGGCACGCACCACGAGGTGGAAGTACTGCTGGCCGATATCCTGGACGCGGATCGTCGCGTCGCTGGACTGCACGATGACCGTCTCGTTGACCACGTCGACCACCGGCCGCGAGGCGACGCCCTGGTCGAGGCTCACCACGCGATCGCCGTCCCAGTCGTCGGACTCGCCGTCGTCGGGCACCGACCCGTCGCGGTAGTCCATGCGGTAGAGCCACGAGTGGCCACCGGACGAGCAGAGGTCGCTGCTCGGGACGAACGAGGTGAAGAAGACCGCCTCGGCCACGACCACCGCCGGCTCGGTCACGCGCTCGCCCGATGCCTCCTCGAGGTCGATGTACCAGCCGTCGTCGCCGGTGATGTCGTGGATGCTGCCGGTCTGGTCCACCGGGCTGAGGTACTCGCGGCCGTCCTGCCGGTCGATCAGGCAGGCGAAGACGTTGTCCTCGCGCGCGGCGATGTCCGGCTCCTCGAGGTAGGCGCCGGTGCCCACGTAGATCAGGATCTCGCCGTTCTCGCCGTAGGCGGCCACCGGCTTGGCCGTGATCTCGCGGCCCGAGTCCCAGAGCACGTCCTTGTCCCAGTTCGCCGGGTTGAGCGAATCGTTGAACTCGATGCGGTACAGGCGGCCCTGCAGATCGGCGACGTAGCACAGGTCGTGCTGACCGTCGAGGTCGACGTCGATGGCCGACGCGGCGGTGGCCCGGTTGCGCTCCGAGCTGTCCACCGACAGGACGACCGATCCGTTCACGTCGCCGAGGTGGTCGCCCGTCTCGACGTCGTAGACCTCGAGGTGCGCGCGGCCGTCGACGTCGTCGAGGCCCGAGCCGATGAGCACGACCTCGGTGCTGTCGATCACGGCGAACTCGACCTCCGAGGCGAACGGCTTGTTGTTGGGCAGCTCCACCTGCCACATGAACTGCGGGCTCTGCGGGTAGGTGACGTCGAGGGCGAAGTAGCTCGCACCGCCCTCCCGGCCACCGCCCACGAGCACGGTGCTCCAGGCGTTGCCGAGCTTGACGTCGCGCACGGTGGGCGTCAGGTCGACGGAGTACTGGTGGCAGTAGCTCGAGTCGGCGATGGCCTCGAGCTTGGGCAGCGAGAACTCGGGCACGAAGGCCCAGGACTCGTGCCCGGTGTCCGCCTCGAAGGCATGGAGCATGCCGTCGTTGGCGCCGACGTAGACCATCTTCTGACGGTTCTCGTGGGCGGTCATGAAGTTCTGGTAGGCCGGGTCGGGGTTGAAGTTCGCCGGCGCGCCGACCACCACGGGCGTGGAGTGGATGATGTCGCCGAGCTTCCAGCCGTCGCGGTTGCGCAGGTCCTGGAACGACTCGCCCAGCGTCCAGTCGATGACCTTGGCGGCCTCGCCCACGTCGAAGATCTGCATCGGCCCCATCAGCGTGGCGGCCTGGCCGCTGTCGAAGTTGTAGACGTTGTTGCCGACGGCCGTGAACACGTCGCGGTCGTAGGGCGAACGCTGCGAGAGCTGGTAGCCGGCCTCCCAGACCGGCGAATCGCCGTCGTTGTAAGGCAGGTCGAAGCTCTCGAGGTAACCGTGCCAGGTGCCGGGCATGAACTTGCCGCGGTAGAGCCGCTCCTCGTAGCCGCGCTCGGTCGAGACCACGGCCACCGCCGCGCCGGTGGAGATGCGGCTGATGATGTCGAGCATCACCAGCTCGAGGCTGGTCCACAGGTCGACGGCGTTGCCCGCCAGGAAGTACAGGCCGTCGCCGTTCTGGGCGGTGTCGCCGAGGATCGAGGCGTCGAGGCCGAAGCCGATCGTGTAGGTCACGACGTTCTGATCCTCGGGGAAGTCGTCGCTCATGTCCTCGTGCTGCATGTAGTAGGCGACGTCGTCCATGTGGTCGCTGCAGTCGTTGTTGTTGGGATCGGGCGAGCCGATGCTCTGACAGTCGCCCGGGTCGTTGCCGTCGCCGTCGGCATCCCAGAGGTAGCCGCTGACCGCGCGGTCCATGGTGGGATAACCGTCGGTCATGACGATGACGAAGTTCTTCTGGCACCAGGCCATGATCGGCCCGTCGTCCTCGTCCTTGAAGTAGTCGAGCACCGTCTCCATGGTCTCGCCCAGCGGAGTCCAGCTATCGCCCTCGATGTTCATGACGGTGTCGATGAGGTCGTCCTCGTCGGTACCGCACTCGGCGATGACGTTGCCGCCGCTGGCGAAGTTGAACGTGGTCAGACCGAAGCGCACGCGGTCGCTGCGCTGGATGATGTCCGAGACCACGGTGTGGGCGACGTGCATCCGTGTCGTCGAGTTGGCCCACGTCCAGGCGCGCTGCTCGTCGGTCGCGTTGTAGAACAGCCAGTTGAGATAGTTGCCGCGGTAGCGACCGCCCTGGTTGAACCCGCGGGTCATGTAGATCGTGGGCGAGTTCTGCCAGGCATCGCCGGGCCGGCCGGAGACCTGGTTGGGCGCGTACTCGCCGCTGCCCCAGCAGAAGTAGGTGCGGTTCTCGTCGAACGGCCCCGGATACGTGGTGAACACGTCGAAGTCGGGATGGTACATCACCGAGTTCATCGAGCCGCTGTTGTCGAAGACGATCATGACGTTGGCGTCGACCGATCCCTGCTGCACGAAGAGGGGGACCTCGCAGTCCTGGGCGTGGACGCCGGCCGCGAGCGCGATCACGAGGATCGCGGCGACGAGGCCGGGCTTGGTGTGACGGGTCAGCATCAGTATCCCTCCCGGAACAGGCGGCTGGCGACGAGGTCGACGTCGCTGCGTCCATCGGCAGCGGCCCGACCGCTGCTCTCGACGCGGAAGTCGTAGTCGACGAACTGTGTGCCCCAGCCGGGCTTGGGCCGACGGCGCACGTACTGGGCCTCGCAGTCGAACTCCTGCAGATCGTCGAGGGCCTCGTTCGCCACGGCGTGGACGACGTTGTCGGCCGCGTCGATGATCTTCGGCGGCGTGTCGCTCATGCGCAGGAAGTGGATCGCCGCCTCGCTGCCGGCGTCGGCGGAGAAGACGGCTGTCATGTGGACGCCCTCGGCGAAGGTCGACCGTTTCTCGGTGCTCGAGAGCATGACGGCCGCCAGGGCGATCACCGACAGGACCAGCACGATCAGCAGGCTGGTCACCAGGGCGAAGCCGTCCTGATTGAGTGGTGTGCGATCAGGCATGCGCATGGCGCGTCCTTTCCCCACCGGTCCGGTCATCCGTTGCGGATGTGGACGCGGGTGCTGTAGTTCACGGTCTCCCCGTCGCCGAGGTCGCCGGTGATGTCGATCTCCACGAAGCGCACGAGGTCGCGGTCGCCGGCGCTCAGGGGGGTCGCCAGCAGCGGCGTGCCCTCCTCGTCGAAGTAGCGGAACTGCAGGTCCTCCACGTTGCGCAGGATGACGACGTTGCCGGTGGCGGTGGTCCGCAGGAGCTCCTCGTTGCCGACGTTGTAGGTGTAACGGATGTCCTCGTCGGGATTGGTGCCGAGGGTCGAGCCGTCGCCGTCGAGGTCCATGCGGCAGCGCAGGACCTCGTCGTCGGCGCCGACGAGGCCATCGACCCCGACCTCTGAGGGATCGCAGCCGGCGCTGCGCAGCTCCCGCGCCATGAGCGAGAAGACCGCGCGCAGGGACTGCTGGTAGGCGGCGCGATCGGAGGTGTCGTCGTACGTCCGGCGCGAGCCCGTGAGGAAGCCCATGACGACGGCGGACAGGAAGGCGAAGATGGTCAGCGCGATGAGCAGCTCCACCATCGTCATGCCCCGTCGGTCGAGGAACCTGATCGTCACGGCCGCCTCCTCAGCGCATCGAGACCAGCGAGGACACGCGCAGGGTGTCCGGCGTGCTTCCCTGGTTGAAGAACACGGTGACGTCGATCTGGCGCAGGCCGATGTCGACGTCGGTGATGGTGGTCTGCCACGCCACGTTGCCCGCCTGTCCGGAGTCGGGCTGCGCGTCCTCGAAACCCATCCCCTTGGCCCACTCGAGCTGCTCCTGGGCGACGGTCACGGCGCGGGTGTAGTTGTCGGCCTCCTGGACCTCGTGCCGGGCCTGCGTCTGGACGATCGCCAGCGGCAGGATGCCGATGGACAGGACCACCATGACGACCAGGACCTCGACCAGCGTGAAGCCGTCGCGGGTCCAGCGGCGGTCGCGATCGCGGGGCAACGGGCGCGTCGCTCTCGGGGCCATCAGTGCACCTCCGCGATGCCCGTGGGCAGGACGATCACCGTGCGCGTCTGATGGCCGGTGTCGAGGGTCAGCGTGTTCGAATCCGCCGCGCCCCACGGGAAGAAGTTGATGGTGTAGTCGGCGTCGAGCGCGATCGAGCCGTCGAATTCGCGATCGCGGATCACGCGGCCGTCCGAGGTGTCGATCAGCTCGTAACCGTCCGATTCGGCGACGAACTGGACGACCCGGCCCTGGGAGACCGCGATGGTCCGGGCCAGGGCGAGGTCGGACGCCATGCGGTCGGCCTCGGTGCCGACCTGGTTGGTGCGCATGTAGCCATTGAACGAGGGCGTGGCGATCGCCAGCATCAGCCCGATGACGCCGATGATGACCATCAGCTCCACCAGGGTGAATCCACGGGCGTCGTGCGGGCGACGGGGCATGAGCAGCCTCCGGGCTGGTCGTGCGAAAGACATTGACCCAGCCGGGGGCTGCAAGGGGCGTGCCCGTCGAAGGAAGGTCGAATTCGGCCGCTATTCGGGGATCAGCGGGGGTTCGAGTCTGGCACGGAATCGTCCGGCCGGGCATTTTGCGCGGTCGACGGATCCGTTCCGGCCACATCGCGAGCCCGGAAGCCGGCCACGGCGACCAGCAGCTCGGCCGCCCCGCACATGGCCAGCACGGCCACCACGCCGAGGACGCTCGCCAGCCACGGCCCGAGGAAGACGGCGGCCAGGGACAGCGGCCCGACGACGGTGCCCAGCCAGCCGAACGTGCGGCCGCGACGGTCGTCCGGGGCCATCTGTTGCAAGAACGTGGCCAGCGCGATCTGCGCGAGGGTGGCCACGGCGCCGAAGCCGGCGAAGATCACCAGCGCGAGCATCACGTCGCGGTTGGCCGCGAAGATCAGGAGCAGCGCGCCGTCCAGGGCGGTCAGCAGGGCGATTACCCCCAGCGGCCGGCGGCGGCCGGCCACCGTCGCACCGGCCAGCGCGCCGAGGATGCCGCCCAGGCCGGCGGCGGCGATGATGAAGCCCAGCTGGCGATCGCTGCCGCCGAGGACGTCCTTGACGAAGACGACGACCAGCGGTTGCTGCATCGCGGTCACGAAGGTCAGGATGGCGAAGAAGCCGAAGGCCACGCGCAGGCCCCGGTGGTCCCAGACCCCGGACAGCCCGGCGACGGCGTCCCGCCAGAGCTCGCCCACGCGCTCCTTCAGCGTCCGCTCGGGCCGCGGCGGCTCGTCGATGGTGGCCTCGCCGGCCACCTCGGCCGCCCCGGCGGCGGCGGCCATCGCGCGCACTGCGCCCGGTCGGACCTCCCGCAGGCCGAACGTGAGCACCGCGGCCGAGGCCACGAAGGTCATGGCGTCGAGCCAGAAGGCGGGATCGGTGCCCTGCCAGGCCACCAGCGCGCCGCCGATGGCCGGTCCGACGAGCAGGACCAGGTTGCGCGTCAGCATGAGCAGGCTGTTGGCCCCGCCGACGAGGTCGCGGCCGACCAGGTCGGGCAGGAGGGCCATGCGGGCCGGGCCGGTGAACTGGCGGCCGCAGCCCAGCAGCACCGCCAGCGCGTAGACCTGGCCCGGCGACTGCGCCAGGGGCACGGCGGCCACCACGAGGGCGGACAGCAGGTCGCTGCTGATCATCACGCCGCGGCGGCTGCGGCGGTCGCAGACCAGGCCGGCGACCGGACCGAGCAGGATGGCCGGCACGATCTGCGTCGCGGCCAGGATCCCGAGGTCCATCGGGTCGCCGCTGAGGCGGTAGATGAGCAGGTATAGGGCGATGGCGGCGATGCGATCGCCGAGGCCGCTGACGACCGCCGCGAGCCAGACGGCCCGGAAGCCGGCGTTCCGCAGAAGCGGCTGGTATCGGTTCACGAACCGGGGACCTCCGTGACCTCGGACTCGCGGGCGATCAGGCGTCGAGCGTCCTCCTGACGCATGCGAACGGTCGCCTGACAGACGCCATTGTCGCACACCTGTTCGATCACGTCACCCGTCCGATGCCAGGGGCCGAGCAGGTAGAGCTTGTGCGAGGGAAGCCGGAGCCGGTACTCGCGCTCGTCGCGGCGCAGGTGGTCGAGCACCGCCTGGCGCACCGCATCGGCGCCGCCGGGCGTGACCGCGGAGACGAACAGAGCGTCCTCGTGATGCCGGGCGAGCCGGTTGCGCACCGTCTCCGGGTCGGGCACGGTATCCATCTTGTTGAAGACCAGCAGCGTCGGCCGGTCGGCGGGCACGAGGTCGGCCAGCACGGTGTTCACCGAGGTGATCTGATGATCGGTGTCCTGCCCGCCGGCGTCGACCACGTGCAGCAGCAGGTCGGCGTCGGCCACCTCCTGCAGCGTGCTGCGGAAGCTCTCGACCAGGTGATGCGGCAAGCGGCGGATGAACCCCACGGTGTCGGTGATCAGGAAACGGCGGCGCTCGTCGACGTCGACGCGCCGGGTGGTCGCATCGAGCGTGGCGAAGAGCTGATCGCGCACGTAGACGTCCGCGCCGGTCAGCGCGTTCATCAGCGTGCTCTTGCCGGCGTTGGTGTAGCCGACGAGCGCGATGCGGAACGTCCGCTCGCGGCCGGCGGCGCGCGTGGCCTCCTCGCGCTCGATCTGCTGCAGCTGCTTGCGCAGGTGCGCGAGCCGGCGGCCGATCAGGCGGCGGTCGGTCTCGAGCTGGGTCTCGCCGGGGCCCCGGGTGCCGATGCCGCCGGCCTGACGCTCGAGGTGTTTCCACAGGCGCGTCAGGCGTGGCAGCAGGTACTGCAGCTGCGCCAGCTCGACCTGCAGGCGCGCCTGCCGGGTGCGGGCGTGGCGGGCGAAGATGTCCAGGATCAGCTCGGTGCGGTCGATCACGCGCACCTCGTCGCCGACGGCCTTCTGCAGGTTGCGGCCCTGGTTCGGCGCGAGGTCGTTGTCGAAGACCACGAGGTCGGCGTCGTGGGCGGCGACCAGTTCGGTGAGCTCCTCCAGCTTGCCCTTGCCGAGGTAGGACCGCGGATTGGGCGCGGACAGCCGCTGCTCGAGGACGGCGCAGATCTCGCCGCCCGCGGTGTCGACAAGCCGGGCGAGCTCCTCGGTGTCGGCCGGCCCGCTCAGGGGCTCGTCCGGGTCGTGCGGCAGGTGCACGCCCACGAGCACCGCCCGCTCGCGGCGCTCGGCCTCGCGTCTGTCGAATCCCCAGCCCGTCATCGGCTCTCGGCCTCCTCCAGCTCGGCGAGCCAGCCTTCCCAGCGTTTCATGGTGGCGGCCAGCTCGGCCTCGATCTCGGTGCAGCGGGTGGCCAGCTCCCGTCGCCGGGCGTGGCTGCAGTCGGCCGACGACATCTCGGCG
The DNA here is from genome assembly GCA_014730255.1 of bacterium. GTDB lineage: Bacteria > Krumholzibacteriota > Krumholzibacteriia > LZORAL124-64-63 > LZORAL124-64-63 > Glo-17. The sequence continues at coordinate 7,523 of WJIQ01000290.1, forward strand.
ATCGCCGCGTCGCGCTCGGCCTCGAGGGCGGTGATCGTCTCCTCGGCCTCGGCGATCCAGGCGCGACGCCGGGCCTGCTCGTTCTTGCTGAGCGCCGGCCGGTCCGCACGCGGGGTCCCGGTCGCGGCCGTCGCCCCCGCCCGCGCCGGGCCGTCCCCGTCCCGGGAAGACGCCGTGACCTGCGGTCCGGTTCCCTCGGATCGCCGGCGGACCCAGTCGCCGTAGGTGCCCAGGAAGACCTCGACGCCGGTCGCCGCCCGATCGGTCCCCGGGAAGACGACCAGCCGCTCGACGAGCCGGTCGAGGAAGCGGCGGTCGTGCGAGACCATGACCAGGGTGCCGTCGAAGGCCAGGAGGGCCTGCTCGAGGGACGCGCGGCTACGCACGTCGAGGTGGTTGGTGGGCTCGTCCAGCAGCAGCGTGTTGTGGCCCTCCTTGATCAGGCGCAACAGGGCGAGCCGGCCACGCTCGCCGCCGGAGAGGTCGGCCACGGGCCGATCGACCAGGTCCTCGCCGAAGGCGAACGCGCCGAGGAACGACCGCAGATCGCCCAGCGTCGCCGCGGGATCGACCGCCTGCATCTCGCCGAGGACCGTGTTGTGGTCGCTGACCAGGGCCAGGTTCTGGTCGTAGACGCCGAGGTCGACGTTGTGCCCGCGCACCACGCGGCCGCGATCGGGCGCCTCCAGCCCGGCGAGGATGCGCAGCAGCGTGGTCTTGCCGCAGCCGTTGGGGCCGATGATGCCGATCCGGTCGCCCCGGGCGACGTGCAGGTCGAGCCCCTCGAGGAGCGCGTGATCGCCGAACCGCTTCGCCAGGCCCTCGGCCTCGAGCACGGTGCCGCCGCTGGCGCGCGCGGGCCGCAGGTCGAACCGGAACCCGGTCAGCTCGGCCAGCGGGCGCTCGACGCGGTCGAGCTTCTCGAGCTGCTTGCGGCGCGCCTGCGCCTGCTTGGTCTTCTGCCCCTCGATGTTCTTGCGGATGAACGCCTCGGTCTGGCGGATGTGGTCCTGCTGGCGCTGCCAGGCCGCGAGCTCCTGCTTCCGCCGCTCGCCGCTGGCCCGCTCGTAGGCGCTGTAATTGCCGGCGTACTCGGTCAGGCGCCCCCGCTCGAGGTGCAGGGTGCGGCTGGCCACCCGGTCGAGGAACCAGCGGTCGTGCGAGATGATCACCGCCGTGCCGGACCAGCCGGCGAGGAAGCCCTCGAGCCACTCGCAGCTGTCCAGGTCGAGATGGTTGGTGGGCTCGTCCAGCAGCAACAGGCCCGCCCGACCGAGCAGGACGGCGGCCAGCGCGGCCCGGCGCCGCTCGCCGCCGGAGAGGCTGGCCACCGGCTGCTGCCAGAGCCGCCGCGAGAGGCCCACGCCCGAGAGCGCGGTCGACAGGCGGGTGTCCAGGTCGTAGCCGTCGAGGCGCTCGAACTCGGTCTGCAGCCGACCCTGGCGCGCGACGAGGTCGGGCTGGTCGTGATCAGCGGCGAGGGCGGCGTTCACCTCGGCCAGCTCGGCCTCCAGGGCCAGCTCGGCCGCGAACGCCGTCTCGCGCACGACCTCGCGCAGCGGACGGTCCATGGCGCCGGCGCCGCCGATCTCGCTCTCCTGGCGCAGGTAGCGCATCTCGACGCCGCCGGTCAGCTGGCGCTGGCCGCCCTGCAGGGTGATCTCGCCGGCGAGCACGCCCAGCAGCGTGGTCTTGCCCGCACCGTTGGGGCCGACCAGGGCGTAGCGGTTGCCGGCGTGCAGGGCGAGGTCGACGCCGGCGAGGATGGGCTCGCGGCCGTAGTCGAAGCTCGCGTCCTGGAGGCTGAGGAGGGACATCGGTGGGGGCGGACCTCGGGGGTGTCGGTGAATCGTTCGTCGCGGTCAAGATAATCGGTATCGGGCCGTCCGCCGAACAGGATGACGGCCCTCCCCGGAGGAAGGGCCGAACTACGGATCCGCTCGATTCGAATTCAGGACCGTCTCACGCGGTCACGAGGCCGTCCGCTCACGAGGCCACGTGGGGGCTCTTCCGGTACTTCAGCGGCGAGAGCCCGCACCGGTCCTTGAAGGTGCGCGAGAAGTGCGCCAGGCTGTTGAACCCGCACTTCTTGCTGATGGCTTCCACCGAGAGCTCGAACCGCCGCAGCATGGCCTTGGCGTTCTCGATCCGCACCATGATCAGGTAGTCGCTGAACGACATGCCCACCTCGGAGCGGAACAGGTTCGAGAAGTAGCCGGGTGACAGGTGCACCATGTCGGCCATCTTGTCGCGGTTGACGTTCTCGTGGAAATGCGCCAGCACGTAGCGGCACGCGTACTCGGCCCGGTAATCGTTGAGATCGGTGGCGGCGTGCACGAGGTTGCCCTCGTCGTCGACCAGGACGATGTCCGGAAGCGGATCGTCCCAGATGGACTCGTCGCCCTCGAGGGAGAGCTGATCGCCCGCCATGATGCCCGGCTTGGCATCGGCGAGCGACCGTGGTGTGGCCTGAGCGGCCGGCTGGGCCAGCAGGTCGGTCACGCAGCGCGCCGAGCGCACCACGTTCGCCTTGCTGGCCAGGATGACCACCGTCTCGGCGAGTTCACCGAAGCCGCGCAACACCTGCGCGGGGTGCTCGGGAAGCTCCGGGGCGTAGAGGAACGCGAACCGCGCGCGCTCGACGCCCTCCTGCGCAGCACCCGGTTGCAGGCGCTGCATCACGATTTGACGGCCGAAGAGGGCCAGGCAGAGTTCCGTGGGGTTGAGCTCGGTTGCAGGGCACAGGAACAGGATCCGCTGGCTCTCCTCACGACCATCGGCTTGCAGCTTCGGCATCGTCGGAAACTCGACGAGGAAGCTGATCCACGATTGTGGTTGGACCGCCAGTTTCTCTTCCATCGTCCCTCCCAAGTGAGGAAACCGACTTGGGCAGAGCAAAGATGTTACGGAAAATATAATTTCCGCATCGACCTGTAAATATAATAGACGCTGCCCGACGGCTTTGTCTACGATCAAATTAACAATTTTTTCCGTTGTTCTGGACGATTTTTCGGCGGGCGTGGGAGCGTGGGGCCTATCGAACGAATATGAGGCGTCTCGTGACGTCCCATTTTTCGATTTGGAGCTTACAGAAGTACGCACCCGAGGGGAGCGTGCGGCCCGTGGGGTCGCGGCCGTCCCAGCTCACCTCGTACACGCCGACGCCCTGCCGGCCGGCCTGCAGCTCGGCCACCACGTGCCCCTCGAGGGTGAAGATGGTGACCGTCACGCGGGGCGGATCGCTCGCGTAGGGCATGGCGCGGGCCCCGTCGAGGGCCGGAGCGTCGGGGTCGTCGAGATCGAAGGCCTCGCCGACGGTCGCGGGGACCTCGTAGCTGATGCGCGTCCGGTCGCGGAACGGGTTGGGATAGTTGTTGAGCAGACGTGGCGACAGGCGCAGCGGCCGGTCGCGGTCGCCGTCGTCCAGGAGGACCGTCCGGTCCGGCGGCGGCGCGGTCACGACCAGGTCGTACCGGTCGTCGCGGCCGTCGAGCCGGCCGATCAGCAGGGAGGTCTCGCCGGCGAGGGAGCCGCCCGCGGTCTCGAGGACGAGCACCCCCACGCCGGCGACACCCATCTCCTCGTGCGGTCGTGCCGGCATGGGGACGCGTTCGCTGGCGGTCCAGGCCAGATCGCGCGCGCGGCCGTCGACCGGCTCCCAGCGCAGGCGCGTGACCGTGAGCGGCCGCGTGCGGTCGGCCGGGCGGATCCGGTCGGGGTCGACGTGCGCGTCGGCGGCCTCGCCCACCGGGACGCGCAGGTGGTAGCGGCCGGAGTCGAGCGCGACCGCCTCGACCGTGCCGATCACCTCGGGCCGCGGCGTCGGCAGGTCGGGCAGCCAGCCCACCCGCTGGCCGGACATGGGATCGACCATGCCGTCGCGCAGCCGGCCGGCCGCGAGCAGGTCGTGCGAGACCTGCAGCCGGGTCTGGCCCGCCGCCAGGACGACGGTCTGCCGGCCGTCGAGCGGCAGGACTCCGAGCTCGCTGCCCGCCGCGCGCAGGCGCTCGCTCGCCTCGCGGCGTGGGCGATCGTCGAGCACCACGGCCCCGAGCCACACCGGCCGATCCAGCCCGGCCGGCTCGACCATGGCGAGGAACGCGGGCCCGGTCGCCTCGTCGACCAGCCCGGGCACCAGCTCGTCCGCCGGGCGCCAGACCGCCCCCGGGGCGACCGTCAGGCGGATGGGTTCGGCCACGCCGTCCTGGTCGTACTCCAGCGCGACCAGGCCGGCGACCGTCGGGTACGTCCAGTGATAGAGCTCCAGATGCCGCGTCGTCTGGCCGAAATTGCCGTGCCAGACGGCCATCTCGTGGCTGATGGCGGCGAAGTCCTCGTCGATGGCGCCGTCGCCGTCGTTGTCCCGGCCGTCGAGCCGGTCCTCGTCGCGCCGTCCGTCGCCGTCGTCGTCGGCTCCGCCGGCGAAACCGCGGCGGCCACGGCGATCGCCCTCGCGGGCGGTGGCGGTGAACGTGGTGACGTCGGTGGCGTGGCGTCCGCTGGTCACCAGCGGCCAGCTCGCCTCGAGCAGCTCGAGGGTGTCGTTCGCCGCGACCCGGATGATCGAGACCGATCCGTCGGACGCGAGCCTCGCGTGGATCCGCGGTCCCAGCTCGACCATGGTGATCGACCCGGAGGCCAGTCCAGCGACGGGAACGGCGACGAGGCCCAGCAACAGCCCGAGGAGCATGCGCGACATGGTGGTCCGTTCCGCTGCGGTCCGATCGTGGCCGGCCCGGCGCGCCCGGCGATGGGCGGCCCGGGTGCCCGAACAGCCCGTGCATCCTACTGCGCGTGGCCGCCCGCCGCAAGGTCGGCGCGACCCGGTCCGGCTTGCCCCCTTCCCGGGCGCCCCGTATGCTCAGCGAGACGCCCGAACACGCAGGAGGTCGCATTCATGTCAACGACTCTTCGAGCCGCCCCGGCCCTCGTCGGCGCGGTCGTGCTGATCCTGGCCGGCTGCGGCGATGACGCCAGCTCGCCGCCGGACGACGGCGTGGTGCGGGGATCGGTCGCACGCATCCACAGCGGGACGGCGGTCGTCGGCGCGACCGTCGCCGTGGGCGACGAGGTCACGACGACCGACGCGGCGGGCGAGTTCCAGCTGCCCCACGTCGCCCAGGGCCCGGGCGAGCTCCTGGTGCAGGCCTCCGGATACCGCGACCACCGTCAGAGCGTCACCGTCGGCGAGTGGCAGTCATTCGACGTGGTGATGACGCCGCTCGATACGCTGGCCTCGCTCACCGGCCGGGTCCGGCACGCCATCGACGGGCCGGTGGCGGCGCAGCTCGAGCTCGGCGAGCGGGCGATCACCACCGACGCCGAGGGTCGCTGGTCGGCCGACGACGTGCCCATCGGTCCGACCATGCTCGTCTGCGACACCCCGCCGTACAACCGGCTCGACACCCAGGTGATCGTCGATCGCGACGGGCAGGAGATCGACGTCGTCCTGACCCGCGACGTGTCGGCGTTCTACGAGATCGAGCACGACACGTACGTCTTCACCGACGACGACTCGCTGAACGCCAACCGCGGCCAGCGCGTGGTCCTCTGGGCCTCGCCGGAGCTGGGGCGCGTGATCTTCATCGGGCGGCCGCCGCTGGGTCCGCAGTGGGAGGGCGTGCCGATCTCGCGCGCGGTGCTGCACGCGCACGGCCATCTCAGGCCGCAGGGCGACTGGAACCTCGAGACCGCCGTCCCCGTGCGCCTGCACCGCCTGGCCGCGACCTTCTCCGAGAACGCCGTCGACTTCTTCCAGCGGCCCAGCTTCGGCACCGTCGGCCACGACACGATCACCGTCGAGCCGTCGCCCGTCAGCCAGACCATCACACTGGACGTCACGCGGGTGTTCGAGGATCCGGATGCCGGCGGCCTGGTGCTGAGCGTGACCGGCGGCACGGCCGGCCTCGGCATCCTGAGCTCGGAGTACGGACAGGATGGAAGCGTCGAGGCGGGGTGGCGACCCCGCCTCGAGATGGTCTACCGGTTCTAGCCCGGATCAGTCGGCGGCCTCGGGCGGCGTGTCGCCGTCGTCGGACGGATCCTCGTCCGCGTCGGACGCGTCGTCGTCCATCGGCTCGACCCCGACCGAACCGATCGCGCCCTCGACGGTGGCGTCGGGCGCCTCGTCGGGGTCGTCGGTCACCGGGATGCGCGCCACGCCGGCCACGGTGTCGCCCTCGCCCAGGTTGATGATGCGCACGCCCTGGGTGTTGCGGCCGAGGCGGCTGACGCTGTCGACGCCGATGCGGATCAGGGTGCCGCCGCGCGTGATGACCATGATGTCCTCACCGTCGACCACCCCGCGCACGCCCACCAGCTTGCCGTTGCGCGCCGTGCTCTTGATTGTGATCAGTCCCTTGCCGCCGCGCCTCTGCACGCGGTAGTCGGAGACCGGCGTGCGCTTGCCGTAGCCCCTGGCCGTCAGCACGAACATGTCGCTGTCCTCGCTGTCGACGACCACCATGCCCACGGTGTAGTCGTCGTCGCCGAGGGTGATGCCGCGCACGCCGCGCGCGGTGCGTCCCATGGGGCGCACGTCGCTCTCGTGGAAACGGATGGCCATGCCGTTGCTCGCGGCGAGGATCACGTCGCGCTCGCCGTCGGTCTCGCGCACGGTGACCAGCCGCTCGCCCTCGACCAGGCTGATGGCGCGGATGCCGGCCTGGCGCGGGCGCGAGAAATCGGTCAGCGGCGTGCGCTTGACGATGCCGAAGTCGGTGGCCATCAGCAGGAAGTGATCCTCGCGGAACTCGCGCACCGGCAGCACCGCGTGCACCTGATCGCCGGGCTGGATCTGCAGGAGGTTGACCAGCGGCCGGCCCTTGGCCGTGCGGTTGCCCTTGGGGATGCGGTGCACCTTGAGCCAGTAGAGCTGGCCCTTCTGGGTGAGCACCAGCAGGTACTGGTGCGCCGAGGCGACGAACAGGTTGTCGACGAAGTCCTCGTCCTTGGTCTGCATCGCCGTGATGCCCTTGCCGCCACGGCCCTGCTGCCGGTAGGTGTCCAGCGGGATGCGCTTGACGTAGCCCTGGTTGCTGATGGTGACCACCATCGGCTCGTCGGCGATGAGGTCCTCGAGGTCGATCTCGCCCTCGTCCTCGACGATCTCGGTACGGCGCGGATCGGCGTACTGGTCGCGCACCTCGCGGATCTCGTCGGCGACGATGGACAGCAGCAGCTCCCGGCTGGCGAGCACGGACTTCAGGTACTCGATCTTCTCGATGAGCTCGCGGTACTCGTCCTCGATCTTCTGGCGCTCGAGGCCGGTCAGGCGCGCGAGGCGCATGTCCAGGATCGCCTGGGCCTGGACCTCGCTCAGGCCGAAGCGTGACATCAGACCCGCCTTCGCCGTGTCGGGCGAGTCGCTGGTCTTGATCAGCTCGACGATCTCGTCGATGTGGTCGAGGGCGATGCGGTAGCCCTCGAGGATGTGGGCGCGCTCCTCGGCCTTGCGCAGCTCGTACCGTGTGCGTCGGGTGACCACCTCCTCGCGGAAGTCGAGGAAGTGCTGCATGGTGTCCTTGAGCGACATCACCTCGGGCTGATTGCCGACGAGCGCGAGGTTGATCACCCCGAAGGTGCTCTGCATGTAGGTGTGGCTGTAGAGCTTGTTGAGCACCACCTGCGGGAAGGCGTCCTTCTTCAGCACGACCACGATGCGCATGCCGTCGCGGTCGGACTCGTCGCGCAGATCGCTGATGCCGTCGATGACCCCGCCGCGCACCAGGTTGGCGATGCGCTCGATGAGCGCGGCCTTGTTCACCTGGTAGGGGATCTCGGTGACGATGATCTTGGCGCGGCCGCCGTCCTCGACCTCGACGTCGGTCCTGGCGCGCACGACCACGCGGCCGCGGCCGGTGGTGATGTAGTCGTAGATCCCCTTGCGACCGTGGATCACGCCGCCGGTGGGGAAGTCGGGTCCCTGGACGTGCTGCAGCATCTCGGCCGGTTCGAGGTCGGGGTTCTCGAGCACGGCCAGGAGGCCGTCGCAGATCTCGCCCATGTTGTGCGGCGGGATCTTGGTCGCCATGCCCACCGCGATGCCGTCGGCCCCGTTGACCAGCAGGTTCGGCACCCGCGACGGCATCACCGAGGGCATCTCGCGCGAGCCGTCGTAGTTGGGGACGAAGTCGACCGTCTCCTTGTCCATGTCCGCCATCATGTCCACCGAGAAGCGGGTCAGGCGCGCCTCGGTGTAGCGCTCGGCCGCGGCGGCGTCGCCGTCGATGCTGCCGAAGTTGCCCTGGCCGTCGACCAGCGGGTAGCGCAGGGAGAAGTCCTGCGCCATGCGCACCAGCGTGCTGTAGCAGGCGGCCGTCCCGTGCGGGTGGTAGTTGCCCGTCGTGTCGCCGGTGATCTTGGCCGACTTGCGGTACGGCTTGCCCGGCTGCAGGCCGAGGTCGTTCATCGCCGTGAGCACGCGGCGGTGCACCGGCTTCAGGCCGTCGCGGACGTCGGGCAGGGCACGCGAGATGATCACGCTCATGGAGTAGTCGAGGTACGCCGAGCGCATGCGCTTCTCGATGCCCTCGTCGATGATGGTCTCGCCGCCGTCGCTCTGCGGGATCGGGGCCTGGTCGCGCTCGTTCTCGGGAATGTCGTCACGCTCGTCGGTCACGGTCGTTCCTCATCGGTTCGGTGGTCCGCAACGGGTGCGGGGAAGACGTCGGATCGCGAGGCCGGCCCATCCGGCCGCCGGTCCGGGTCCCGGCTAGATGTCCAGATCGGCCAGGTCGACCTTCGAGGCGTTCTCCTCGATGAACCGCCGGCGCGGCTCGACCTCGTCGCCCATCAGGATCCGGAAGACCTCGTCGGCCGCCGCGGCGTCCTCGAGGGTCACGCGCGTCAACGTGCGCGAGTCCGGGTTCATGGTGGTCTCCCAGAGCTGCTCGGGGTTCATCTCGCCCAGACCCTTGTACCGCTGGACGTAGAGGCCGCGCTCGCCGCCGAACTGCTCGATGATGCGGTCCTTCTCCTCGTCGCTGTGCGCGTAGATCTCGGTCTTGCCCTTCTTGACCCGGTACAGGGGCGGCTCGGCGATGAACACGTGGCCGTTCTCGATCACCTCGCGGAACTGCCGGAAGAACAGCGTGAGGATGAGGGTCGCGATGTGCGCGCCGTCCACGTCGGCGTCGGTCATGATGATGACCTTGTGGTAGCGCAGCTTCGAGAGGTCGAAGATGCCCGCGCCCACGCCGGTGCCCAGGGCGGTGATGATCGTCTTGATCTCGTCGTTGCCCAGCATCTTGTCCAGGCGCGCCTTCTCGACGTTGAGGATCTTGCCCTTCAGGGGCAGGATCGCCTGGAAGCGCCGGTCGCGACCCTGCTTGGCCGACCCGCCGGCCGAGTCGCCCTCGACGAGGTAGAGCTCGCACTCGTGGGGGTCGCGGCTCGAGCAGTCGGCGAGCTTGCCGGGCAGCGAGCCCGAGTCGAGGCTGCTCTTGCGACGGACCAGGTCGCGCGCGCGCCGGGCGGCCTCGCGGCTCTGCGCGGCGGCGACGCACTTGTTGATGATGGCCTTGGCCTCGCGCGGATGCTCGGCGAGGTACTCGCCCAGCGTCGCGTTGACCAGCGCCTCGACCTGACCCTTGACCTCGGTGTTGCCGAGCTTGGTCTTGGTCTGGCCCTCGAACTGCGGCTCGGGGATCTTGACCGAGATGATCGCCGTCAGACCCTCGCGGACGTCGTCGCCGGTCAGGCCCTTCATGTCCTTCTTGAGCAGGTTCTCGCCCTGGGCGTAGGCATTGAGCGTGCGCGTCAGACCGGCGCGGAAGCCCGAGAGGTGCGAGCCGCCCTCGTGGGTGTGGATATTGTTGGCGAAGGTGAAGAGGTTCTCGGCGTAGCTGTCGTTGTAGTTCAGGGCGATCTCGATGTAGACGCCGTCCTTCTCGCCCTCGAAGTAGACCGTCTTCGGGGCCACGGTGTGGCGCCCCTCGTTGAGCCACTCGACGAACTCGACGATGCCGCCCTCGTAGTGGAACGACTCCTCGCGCACGGTCTCGCCGCGCTCGTCGCGCAGCAGGATGCGCACGCCCTTGTTCAGGAAGGCGAGCTCGCGCAGGCGCGACTTGAGCGTGTCGTAGTCGTACTCGGTCTCCGGGAAGATCTCCCGGTCGGGGCGGAACCACTGCACCGTGCCGGTGCGGTCGGGCGCGGCCTCGCCGATCACCTCGACGCCACCGGTGGGGATGCCGCGCTCGTAGGTCTGGCGGTGGATCTTGCCGTCGCGGTGGACGGTGGCGACCAGGCGCTCGGAGAGCGCGTTCACGCAGCTGACGCCGACGCCGTGCAGGCCGCCGGAGACCTTGTAGCTGCCCTTGTCGAACTTGCCGCCGGCGTGCAGCGAGGTCATCACGACCTCGAGGGCCGGCTTGCCCTCGGTCTTGTGCATGTCGACCGGGATGCCACGGCCGTTGTCGGTCACCTCGATGGCGTCGTCCGGCTTGATGACCACCTCGATGCGGTCGCAGTAGCCCCCCATCGCCTCGTCGATGGAGTTGTCGACGACCTCGTAGACGAGGTGGTGCAGGCCGCGCACGCCCGTGTCGCCGATGTACATGGCGGGGCGCTTGCGGACGGCCTCGAGGCCCTTGAGCACCTGGATGCCCTGGGCGGTGTAGGTCTTCGATCCCTCGGCGGCGTTCATTCTCGTGTCCGTTCGGTCGGGTTGGCCGGCGCGTGGCCGGCTGGCCTGTTCGTCGTCATCCAGGGTGGGCGGGGCGAGCCCCGGTGTCACCGGGCCGCGTCACCCGGATCGCGCTACCGCGATCCCGGTCGGATCCAGCGGATGTCCTCGACCACGCCGTCGCCGAACCGCTCGGCGCAGCGCTGCCGGATCCGGGGCATCAGGAGGGTGATCTCCTGTCGCCAGGCGCCATGGTCGGCGTCCAGGTACAGCACCCGCTCGCGCAGATCCACCGCGCGGACGTGCTGGGCCAGGCGTGCGCCCACCAGCTCGGGCCACGCCGCGAGCAGCCGGCGCTCGGCGAGGCGGTCGTCGAGGCCGCATTCGGAGAGGACGCCGTCGAGGATCTTGTCCACCCGGACGGGTCCGTCGTTGCGCTTGGCGTGGCTCATGAGAGCGTGATCAGTCTCCCGTTCTCGACCCGCCAGACAGCCATCTCATCGGGTGCCCAGCCGTCGACGTCGTCGGGCCGGGCGGTGGCGATGAACACCTGGTGATCGTGCGCGCAGCGTTCCTGGAGCCGGCGCGCGCGATCGCGGTCGAGCTCGCTGAAGATATCGTCGAGGAAGAGCACGGGTCGGACCCGACGTCGCCCGTACACCACGTCGCTCTGGGCGAGGATCATGGCGACTGCCGCGGAGCGGGTCTCGCCCTGCGAGCCGTAGACCCGCAGGTCGAGCTCACCGAGGCGGACGCCGAAGTCGTCGAGATGGGGCCCGGTGAGGGGCCGCCCGCGCCGGATTTCCTCCGGCCCAATATAAGCGAATTCGGCCAGAATATCCCGCTCTAATTGCATGATCGGGGCAGATTCGTCGACCTCGTCCAGGGCCTCCAGTCGCGACTGATGATCGATGGTCAGCGGCGTGTCCCGGCCGGCCAGGTGCGCGTACGCCTCGGTGGCCGGCCCGGCCAGCTCGCCCGCCCACTCGCGGCGCCGCCGGCCGATCACCGTGGCGTGTCCGGCGAGGTCCTCGTTCCAGGCCGTCAGCTCGCGGCGGGCCTCGTGCTCGGTCCGGAATCCTCGCCGGACGTCGCGCAGGAGTCGCGACTTCTGGCGCATGGAGCGCTGGTACGCCGTCAGGGCCGCCAGGTAGTCGCCGTCGAGGCCGCAGAGCCCCTGATCGGCGAAGCGCCGCCGCAGTTCCGGCCCGCCGCGCACGAGGTCGACGCTGTCCGGGGAGAAGAACACGGTGCTGAGCTGGCCCACGAGATCGGCCCGGCGGGTGACCGGCTGCCCGTCGAGCTTGATGCGGCGGGATCCCCCACGGTCCAGGCCGAACTCGCCGCGCAGGGACGACCCGTCGTCGCGTTCGATCTCGACGGTGACGTGCAGGTGGTCGCCGCCCAGGCGCACGAGCTCCTCGTTGCGCGCGCCCCGGTGCGAGCGGCCGAGCGACAGGTAGTCGAGGGCCTCGAGCAGATTGGTCTTGCCCTGTCCGTTGTCGCCGAGAAGGACGTTGACGCCGGGCGAGAACACGAGCTCGACGTCGTCGAGATTACGGAAGCCGGTGATGCGCGCCGACCGGATGCGCAAGCTAGTCGCCGGCCAGGCGCAGCGGCATCAGCAGGCACAGGAGCCCAGGATCCGCCTCGCCGTCCTCGCCGAGGGGGGCGACCAGGGCCGCGCTCTGCGGGTCGCGGAGGCTGATCTGGACGCTGTCCGCACGGACGTTCTTGAGGATGTCCAGCAGGTACCCGAAGTTGAAGCCCACCTCGAGGGCGTCGCCGTCGTAGCTGACGGGCACCTCGTCCTCGGCGCGGCTGCCGTCGGACCCGCGGGCGGACAGCTCGAGCCGTCCCGACTCGACACCGAGCTTGATCTGGCTGGTGATCCGGTCGGCGGTGATCGAGACGCGGCGGATGGCCTGGGCCAGCGCCTCGCGGTCGACCACGACGAGCTTGTCGTTGTTCTTGGGGATGACGGCGTTGTACTCGGGGAACGGCCCCTCGAGCAGCCGGATGTGCAGGAGCGTGTCGCCGGACCGGAAGCTGAGCTGATTCTCGCCGAGGAAGACCTCGGTCGTCGCGTCCTGGTCGCCCTGGCCGGTGATGCGCGGCAGGTGCCGCAGGCCGCCGGTGTCGACGATCAGGTTGCGCTCGCCGTCGTACGACCACTCGATCGCCCGGTGGCTGCGTGCGAGGCGGTGCGCGTCGGTGGCGACCATGGTCAGTCCGTCCGACCGCACCTCCCACAGGATGCCCATGAGCGCCGGGCGCGTCTCGTCGCGCGAGACCGAGTAGCTGGTCTCGGCGATCATCGCCGAGAGCACCTCGCCCGGCACCTCGAGGCCGTCGCCGCTGGCGACCGCCGGCAGGCTGGGATACTCCTCGGCGTTCATGCAGGATTCCTCGAACGACGCCTTGCCGGCCCGCAGTGTGCACTTGCCGCCGTCGACCGTCACCTGCACCGAGCCCGGCGCGAGGCTCCGCACGAAGCTCACCAGCTTGTTCGAGGGGACGGCCGCGCGGCCCTCCTCGGCGATCTCGACCTCGCGGACCTGGGTCACGAGCGAGATGTCCAGGTTGGTCGCCGAGAACTTCAGACCCTCCTCGTCCGCCTCGATCAGCACGCAGGTCAGGATCGGCAGCGTGGTCTTGCCCGGCACGACGCCGGACACCAGATCGAGGGCCTTCTGCAGGGTTTCTTGCTGGATCTCGAAGTTCACGGTCGGGTCCTCCGGATAGGGTCGGCTGGCATCGCGCAGGGCGGTATGATAGGCGATCGACCGGGGGCCATCAAGCGCGTTGATATCCGGCGCAGATTCCATCTTACAGTGATTATAGAGTTCCTGATGTTGTTGGGAAGATGGACCGGGGGATAATCGTTCGGAACGTGTAAACGTATGGTGACATGGTGTCTATGGACGCCGAGGGACGTGGATATCTTCCCTGGGTTCGTGGATAAACAGGCAGTCTTCCACAGGGCTCGCCGCGCGTCCCCGGCGAGGGGCGGTTGGCGACCGGTTGCCGGCAGGGTTCTCCCCGACCTATCCCCGACGATTCCGTTCGCCCCGGAGGCGAAAAAGAACCCCGCCGGTGGGTGCTGCCCGGCGGGGTCGGCAAGGTCGCTCGCGGACGAGCGACGCTCAGTGGCGGCTGCGGTCGCGCACGTTCTCGGTGATGTCCTTCAGCAGGCCGCGGAGCTGCGGCTCGCTCTTGGCCTTCTCGGCCACCAGGTTGCAGGCGTGCGAGACGGTCGAGTGGTCCCGGCCGCCGAAGGCGCGGCCGATCTGGTTGAGGGAAGCGCCGGTGAGATCGCGGGCGAGGTGCATCGCGATCTGACGGGCCCGGGCCAGGTCCTGGGTGCGTCGCTTGGACTTCAGCTGATCGACGGTGAAATCGAGATGGTCGGCGACCACCTCCATGACGTCGGCGATCTTCACCGGTCCGGACGAGGAGCCCTCGAAATAGGAGGAGAGAACCTCCGAGGCCATCTCGAGCGTGATCTCCTGCCGCATCAGGCTCGCGAACGCCAGCAACCGAACCAGCGCTCCCTCGAGTCGTCGGATGTTGTCGGTGACGTTGGTCGCGATCAGCTGCACGACCTCGTCGGGTAGGGTGATGTTCTGCGAGTCCATCTTCCGCTCGAGAATGGCGATGCGCGTCTCGAGGTTCGGAGGCTGGATGTCGGCGATCAGCCCCCACTCGAAGCGCGACCGGAGCCGTTCCTCGAGGGTGGTGATCTCCTTGGGCGAACGGTCGGAGGTGAGCACGATCTGCTTCCGCGCGTCGTGCAGGGCGTTGAAGGTGTGGAAGAACTCGTCCTGGGTGGATTCCTTGCCGGCGAGGAACTGCACGTCGTCGACGAGCAGGACGTCCATGTTGCGGTACTTCAGCTTGAACTCGGGGCGCCGGTTCTGCTTGATCGCGAAGATCATCTCGTTCATGAACTGCTCGGCGGTCAGGTAGCAGACGCGGGCCGAGGCGGTGTTCTGCGCGATGGAGAGGCCGATGGCGTGCATGAGGTGGGTCTTGCCCAGCCCCACGCCACCGTGGATGAAGAGCGGGTTGTAGTACGTGCCCGGCTTGTCGGCCACGGCGGTGGCGGCGGCGAACGCGAGGTCGGTGCCGCCGGAGACCACGAAGTTCTCGAACTGGTATTCGTGGTTGAGGTTGGCGCGGGCGGCGACCTCGGCCACGCTGTCGGTCACGACCAGCGTGTCGGGGTCGATCTGGGCCGCGCCGGCCGCCTGGCCGTCGGCGAACTGGGGCTTGAAGAGGTCCTCGCCGGCATCGACGTCGGGGCGCACCTCGAGCGAGAAGTCGACGCTGTAGCCGAGGCAGCGCGAGGCGGCGTCGTTGAGCATCGGCAGATGGTGCTCGCTGAACCAGTCCAGGAAGAAGTGGTTGGGCACGGCGATGCGGCCGTCGCGCACGGTGCCGACCGGTTCCAGGGGCAGGAACCAGGTGTCGTAGGTCTGCTGCGGGGTTCCGCGGCGGACGACGGTCAGGATGTCGTGCCAGTAGTTCTCGAGCGTGTCCGACGTGAAGGACTCCGCGGGGCGATCGGGTCGCGGTTCGGCGTCGAGATCGTCGCTCGGCTCGGGTAGATTCAGCTCGTTCAATGGCCGACCTCAGGGGATGAAAAATTCGCGCTGACCCGGTTTATCAACGCCCGACTGCGAACTCAACTGACTGAGAATGAACGACTTCCTGGAAGAAGATTCGAGGCCTGTGTAAGTTATCCACAACTTCGCGAACGTGTGGATAATCCAGAATCCCGGTCAGGAATTTATCGTCACCGTCGCCAAGCTATCACGCTGCTCGGAGAACCGACAAGGAGATTTTCGAGCCCGGCCGCCCCCGAGTCCGTAACCGTCTGTTGACACGTCGCCTAGTGATCTCCTTAAATTCCGGGCGGTCCCGGCTGGCGAGTCCCCGGGTCGGACGGCGCCTGGATCGGGCCGGCCGGGGTCGTGGATAAACCCGGGATTTCCTTGACAGTTGCGATGTCCGTCGTTAACCTTCGTCGGCTGAATCGACGGAGAACGACTCTAAGGAGAACGGCCGTGAAGCGGACTTTTCAACCCAGCAACACCAAGCGGGCCCACAAGCATGGCTTCCGTGCCCGCATGTCGACCCGCGCGGGCCGGCTCGTGCTGAAGCGCCGCCGTGCCAAGGGGCGCAAGCGTCTGTCCGCTTGAGGTCGGACGATCAGGGGCGGGCCCCGTGGCGGTCCCTGAGCAGAGCCAGCGAGTTCTCGGTGATCTACGAGGAGGGCGTCAAGCTAGTTGGACGCCTCTTCGTGCTTTATCTCTACCCTGGCGATGACCTCGCCAGGGCCGTGGTGGCCAGCCGCAAGGTCGGCAACGCCGTCCGCCGGAACCGGGCCAAGCGCTTGCTACGCGAGGCGTTCCGGGCCTGCGTCGAGAAGGATCCGGCCCTGGTGGCCGATCTCCGCCGCCGGTACTGGCCGGATCGCACGGAACCGGCCACGCTCTGGCTGGTGGCCGTCGCCCGGACACGGATCGTCGGCGCCGGATGCGACGAGGTCATCGCGGAATTGACGAGCCTGTTGCAGCGCCCCGCAGCCCCCGCCGCCAGCGATCGTCCGGATCGGCGACTGGCCGGCCGGTCGCGCAGGGGCGACCGGAAATGAGGTGAACGACCGGGTCTGACGCTCCGCCGCCGCTCCGGCAATCCAGGAGCAGGACCGGTCGACATGGTATGTGGCGTGCGCCCTATGCCCTGATCCTGCTCTATCGACGCTGGCTATCACCCTGGTTGCCGGCCGTCTGCCGTTTCCATCCTTCCTGTTCGGTCTACGCCATGCAGAGCCTCGAGCGCCACGGACTGTGGCGAGGCGGGCGGATGGCCGTCCTGCGCATTCTTCGCTGCCACCCCTGGCATCCCGGCGGCATCGACCCCGTTCCCGAGCGAACCGGAGACTGACCCCCATGGAGCGACGCACCGCGCTGGCGTTCTTCCTCATCTTCCTGGTCCTGGTGGGCTATCAGATCCTGATGTCGCGCATGGCGCCACCACCACCGCCGCCGCCGGCGGAGCAGCCCACGACCGGGATGACCGGGACCACCGGCGAGACCGCGAGGGTCGAGCGCACGGAGGTCGACCCGGGGCCCGAGCCGTCGTCACCGACCCGGGACGAGGTCCCGGAACCAGGGACGACCGAGCCGGTCGTCGGCAGCATCGAGCGCGCGCTCCAGCCGGTCGACCAGGACCGGCCGGAGCCCACGGTGACCGTGCAGACGCCCCTGTATCGCATCGTGCTGGCCGGGCGCGGTGCGCGCGTGGTGAGCTGGCGCGCCATGGAGTACGACGATGCCGACGGCCAGCCCGTCGAGATCATTCCCCAGGGGGACCGGGCGGTCCCCAATGGGCTGGATGCGGCGGTCTTCCATGCCGCCGACCTGGAGCTGGGCCGGATGCTGTTCTCGACCGAGGCGCCCGGCCGGCTCGACGTGGGCGAGGCCCCCCGTCAGGTGACCTTTGCGGTCCGGACCGAGGGGGACCTCGAGATTCGCAAGACCTATACCTTCGTGCCCGATTCCTACGAGATCCAGCTGGACCTGGAGCTGGCCGCGGTCGGACCGCAGGCCGCGACCGCGCGAAGCATGCTGGGCATGCCCCGACGCGTGCGCTTCGGCTGGCCCCAGGGCATCGCCAGCACCGAGCGTGGCGACCGCCTCGAGGAGGCGTCCTTCCGCTCGTTCGCCAAGGTGGGGGAAGACCTGGAGTTCAAGAAGCGTGGCGGCCTGGAGAAGGACGTCGAGAAGGTTCACGGCGTCTACGAGGGCGCCGTCCGCTTCGCCGGGGTCCAGAACAAGTACTTCACCATCGTCGGCCTGCCCGGTCAGGGCGACTCCGCTCCCGACGGCACGGTCATCCTCTCGGGTGACCAGCCGCGGAACCTGCAGACCTGGAGCATGGAGCTGCCGCTGACCACCGAGGGCACCGGCCCGGGCACCTTCGCCCGCGGCGCGATCGCCCTGTACATCGGGCCCCAGGAGAGCGACATCCTGAAGGCCTATGGCGTCGGTCTGGACAAGACCATGGAGCTGGGCTGGGCCCTGTTCCGACCCCTGACCGAGGCCACCCTGTGGATCATGTACCAGATGCGGCGATTCATCCCGAACTGGGGCGTGATCATCATCCTGTTCTCGGTGCTCACCAAGATCGCGTTCTACCCGCTGACGAAGACGAGCACCCAATCGATGAAGCGGATGCAGCTGCTGCAGCCGAAGATCAAGGAGCTACAGGAGAAGTACAAGGACAACCAGGAGAAGCAGAGCAAGGCCATGATGGAGCTCTACCAGAAGGAGAAGATCAACCCGATGGCGGGTTGTCTGCCCCTCCTGCTGCAGATGCCCGTCTTCGTGGCCCTCTATCAGGCGCTCGCGCACACGATCGCGCTGCGGAACACGCCGTTCGTCGGCTGGATCGACGACCTGTCGAAGCCGGACGCGCTGTTCTCCCTGCCGTTCTCCCTGCCCTTCCTCGGCTCCGACTTCAACCTGCTGCCGCTGGTGATGACCGGCACGATGGTGATCCAGACCCGCCTGACCCCGACCGCTGCGGCGACCGGCGGCCAGATGGCGATGATGAACACCATGATGCCCATCATCTTCCTCTTCTTCTTCTATCAGATGCCGTCCGGTCTGGTCCTCTACTGGCTGGTCAACAACCTGATGACCATCTACCAGACCTGGAGGATCCACCGGATGGCCACGCCTGACGGAGGTCAGCAGACAGCATGAGCGATACGATGAAAAGCACGGGTAAGACCGTGGACGAGGCCGTCCGCGAGGCCCTGCTGCGCATGGGATTGCGCCGCGAGGAGGTCAGCGTGACGGTGCTCCAGGAGGCCCGAGGAGGGTTCCTGGGCATGGGCCGCCGCGAGGCGGTCGTGGAGGTGGCCAAGCGTTCGGAGCGCTCGGAGCGCTCGGAGCGCCCGTCGCGCGGGCGCCGGGGTGGCCGCAGCGGCGGCCGCCGCAAGGACGAGGGCGGCCGCGACGATCAGCGCGCCGAGGCCTCGGAGGGCCGCCGGTCGCGGCGGTCGCGCAAGGATCGGGACGGCAAGGACCGCGACGACCGGCAGGGCAAGCAGGACCGGCGAGGCAAGCAGGATCGTCAGGACAAGCAGGATCGTCAGGGCAAGCAGGACGGCGATGATCGCCGCGATCAGCGCACCGAGAAGCCGGCCGCC
>WJIQ01000055.1 GCA_014730255.1 bacterium
CGCCGCAGACCTCGAGGTCGCTCTCGAGCTCGAGCAGCGAGCATATGCCCGAGCGGACGAGCGGATGATCGTCGATGATCAGAATGCGGGCAGGTTCCATGACCGTCACCTCGGAACGGGTTCCGTGTCAATGGGGCGCGTGCATACCCCCGATGATGCAGTATACAGATAAAGCGATCGTGTTCAAGGGAGATGAGGCGCGTTGCGCTCAGTCTTGCAGGGGGTTAGCGGCGATCCGCGGCGCGAGCGCGGCCATCAGGCGCTGGCCGATGTCCTCGACCCGGTCGGGATGGCCCTCGGCGCGCAGGCTGGTCAGGAAGTCGCGGTGCGCGCGGCCACGTCGGTACTCGGGCTCGCGCGGAGGGTGGGGCAGGTACCGGTCGATGGCGTCGAGGTCGGGGTCGACGAGCAGGGTCGTCGAGTAGTAGACCAGGCCGCGGGTGCGCCAGATGCACGACCCCCCGAGCTTGCGGCCGGCGAGCGTGAGGTCGCTGACACCGGACTGCTGGACGCCGGGCACGCCGACGGCCGCGAGCGCGTGGATCACCTCGCGGCTGATGCTCGCGAAGGCGCGCGTGATCTCGCCGACCCCCGCCAGCGGCAGCACCAGCGAGCAGACCAGGTTCCCCGGGTCGACGATGACGGCGCAGCCGCCGCCACGGCGGCGGTAGAGCGGGACCGCATCGGCGGCGAGGACATCGGGCCGGGTTTCCCGCCAGGGATCGCCGCCCCGGCCGATCACCGCGGCCAGGGTGGGGTGGGGGTAGACCACGCCTCGCGGCCGTCCGTCCTCGTGGACGGCCGCGAGGAGCGCGTCGTCCAGGTCCCACGGGCCCGCCACCGGATCCGGGCGGCCGGCCGGGGCCTGCGCGCCCGTCGATCGGCCCACCGTATCGGTCATGGCCGCCGCGGCGGATGCACGTGCACGGCCGCGCCCTGGGCCACCTCGGCCGCCTCCTGGACCGCCTCGGACAGCGTCGGGTGGGGGTGGATGGTGGCCGTGAGATCCTCGATGGTCGCACCCATCTCGATGGCGAGCGTCCCCTCGGCGATCAGTTCGCTGGCATGGGGCCCGACGATGCCCATGCCGAGGATGAGGCCGTCGTCGGGGTCGGCGATGATCTTCACCATCCCATCGGTGCGGTCGAGCGTGCGCGCCCGCCCGAGGGCGGTGAGCGGGAACCGGCCCACGGTGATCTCGATCCCCTCGTCGGCGGCCTCGCGTTCGGTCAGCCCGGTCCAGGCGATCTCCGGGTCGGTGTAGACCACGGCGGGGATCGCGCGGTTGTCGAACTCGGCGGCATGCCCGCAGATGACCTCGGCCGCGACCTTGGCCTCGCGGCTGGCCTTGTGCGCGAGCATCGGGCCGCGGGTCACGTCGCCGATGGCATAGATGCCCGGCTCGTCGGTCTGGCAGAGCTCGTTGGTGGCGACGATGCCGCGCTCGTCGACCACGACGGCGGTGTTCTCGAGCCCGAGATCGTCGGTGTTCGGTCGCCGCCCGATGGCGACCAGCACCTGGGCGTACTCCCGGGTGATCGTCTCGCCCTCGTGCGCGATGGTCACCGCGAATCCACCACCTGGCTTCTCGTCGATGGTCTGCACCTTCGACTCGAGCATCACCTCGTCCAGCCGCGAGTTGACCGACGTGACCATGATGTCGACGAGGTCCTGGTCCGCGCCCATCAGCAGGCGCGGGAAGAACTCCACCACCGAGACGCTCGAGCCGAGGCCCTGGTAGACCAGGCCGAGCTCGAGGCCGATGTATCCGCCGCCCACCACGAGCAGGCTCTCGGGCACCGAGGGCAGCGTCAGGGCATCGGCGCTGCTCCAGACCTTGTCCGAGATCCCCTCGGGCAGCCGGTTCAGGCTCGAGCCCGTGGCGATGATGCACTGCTCGAAGTCGACGCCGCTGACCTCGCCGCCCTCGAGCTCCAGGCTGCGGCTGGAACTGAAGCGCGCGCGTCCCTCGAGCGTCGTGACGCCGCGTCGCTTCAGCAGCGAGCCGATGCCGCTCGAGAGACCGCCGACCACCTGGCCGGTGTGCTCGCGCAGCCGGTCGAGGTCGATGCTGGTGCCGGTGCACCCGAGACCGAAGGCCGCCGCCGCCAGCGCCGATTCCTTGACCTCGACGGCGTGGATCAGGGTCTTCGAGGGGATGCAGCCCTCGAGCAGGCAGGTCCCGCCGAAGCGGGGACGCTCCTCGACCAGGCACACCTCCTTGCCCAGATCGGCCAGTCGCAAGGCGGCCACGTAGCCACCGGGACCGCTGCCGATCACGGCCACCTGGGTCTCCTGCCGCAAGCTTCCCATCACCATGGCGCTTCCTCCCTAGGTCTCGAGCAACAGCAGGTTGGGGTCGGACAGCTGCCGGATCAGCTCGCCCACGAAGCGGGCGGCGTCGGCGCCGTCGGCGATCCGGTGATCGAAGGCGAGGGTCAACGGCAGGATCTTGCGGATCACGATCTCGCCGTCCCGCACCACGGGCTTCTCCTGCACCTTGCCCATGCCCAGGATCGCCACCTCGGGGTAGTTGATCGTCGGCAGCATGGCCGTCCCGCCCAGGGGCCCCACGTTGGTGATCGTGAAGGTGCCGCCGCGCATGTCCTCGGCCGGCAGGGTCCCCTCGCGCGCCAGGCCGGCCTTCTCGGCGATCTCGGCGGAGATCTCGCGGATGCTCTTGCGGTCGGTGCCCTGGATCACCGGGACCACCAGGCCACGCCCGGTGTCCGCCGCGAATCCGATGTTGTAGTACTTCTTGTAGACGATCTCTTCCTTGAAGGGGTCGAGGCTCGCGTTGAACGAGGGCGCGGCCCGCAGGCCCGCCGTCACCGCCTTGATCACGAACGACATGAGCGTCAGCTTGCCGATGCCGGGGTCGTCCCCCCGCTCGGCACGCTGGGACAGGCGGAACTCCTCGAGGGCGGTCACGTCGGCGTCGTCCATGTGGGCGACGTGCGGGACGAGCGCCATGCTGGTGACCATCTTGCGGGCCACCTTGCGGCGGATCGAGCGCAGCGGCTCGATCTCCACCGGTCCGTCGGCCGCGAAGTCGGGCAGGGGCTCGAGCTCGAGGAACGGGATGGTGCTCGCGGCGTGGGCGGCGAACTCGGCGAACGACTGATCGTCGTCGACGGTCTTCGCCGGCGCGTGCGTGTCCGCATCCGCCTCGGCCGTGGGCGCGAAGGGGCCCTCGGCGGCGAAGCGATGCACGTCCTCGGGCGTGACGCGGCCGGCCGGACCGCTGCCCTCGACGGCGTTGATGTCCACCCCCAGCTCGCGCGCCAGCCGGCGTGTGGCGGGCGCGGCCGGCCTGGGTCGGCGCTTGCCGTCGGTCGCGGCCACGGGCTCGGCCTGCGGGGCCGGGCCCGGGCGCTGCGGCGCGGTGGCCGCCCGGGTATCGGCGTCCTCGGCCGCCGATTCGCCGGGCGTCGCCACGGCCTCGGCGGCCTGGGTGGCCTCGGCGGCCCGGCCGTCGTCGATCACGGCGATCATCTCGCCCACGTTCACCACGTCACCGACCTTGCCGCCCATCTCGGCCACCTTGCCGGCGCGGGGCGACGGGATGGTGACGGCGGCCTTGTCGGTCTCGACGTCCAGCAGGGGGGCGTCCTCGCCGACCTCCTGGCCGGGCTCGACGTGCCATTTCAGGATCTCGCCCTCGGCGATGCCCTCGCCCAGGTCGGGCAGCAGGAACGTGTACACGGCAGCCTCCTTCTCGGGTCGAGGGTCTAGAACTCCAGGGTCTCGCGCAGGCCGTGGACGATGCGCGAGACCGGGGGGATGTAGCTCTTCTCGCGGCCGAAGTACGGGGTGACCACGTCGTATCCCGTCAGCCGCTTGATCGGGGCCTCGAGGTAGAGCAGCACGTCGTCGTTGATCCGGGCGATGATCTCGCTGGCGACCCCGAAGCTGCGGGGCGCCTCCTGGACGATCACGCAGCGGCCGGTCTTCTGGACCGAGGCGCAGATGGTATCACTGTCCAGCGGATTGATGGTCAACAGATCGATGACCTCGATGCTCGCGCCCTTCGCCGCCACCTCGTCGACGGCCTTCAGCGTCGGCCGCATCATCGCTCCCCAGGCGACGACGGTCAGATCGTCGCCCTCGCGCGCGACCTGCGCCTGGCCGATGGGCATGGTCTCGGATTCCTCGGGCACCTCCTCGCGGAAGCTCCGGTAGCTGTGCTTCGGCTCCATGAAGACCACGGGGTCGTCGTCGCGGATGGCTGCCAGCAGCAGGGCGCGGGCGTTCCGCGGACCGGAGGGGATCACCACCTTGCCTCCGGGGCAGGTGGCGTACATCGCCTCGCGGCTCTCGCTGTGATGCTCGAGGGCGCGGACGCCGCCGCCGTAGGGCATGCGCACGACCAGGGGACACGTGTGCTGTCCCTGCGTCCGGCTGCGCATGCGTGTGGCGTTGCCCTCCCACTGGCCCATCATCAGGTAGCTGAAGCCGGAGAACTGCATCTCGGCCACCGGGCGCAGGCCCGCGATGGCCATTCCGATCGCCGTGCCGAGGATGCCCGACTCGGCCAGCGGCGTGTCCAGGGATCGCTGCGGACCGAACTGCTCGTGCAGGCCGTCGGTGACGCGGAAGACGCCGCCGTCGATGCCGACGTCCTCGCCCATGACCAGGACCGACTCGTCGCGCTCCATCTCCTCGCGCAGGGCCAGGTTGAGCGCCTGGACCATCGTCAGCTTAGGCATCGGCCTCCTCCTTCAGGTTGGCCAGGAACTCCTCGCGCTGGCGCGTGATGCTCGGATGCGGCTCGGCGAACACGTGGTCGAAGGGGCGCTCGGCCGGCCACGGCTTCTGCGACTCGAGGGTCTGGACGGCCTCGTCCACCTCGGCCCGCAGCTCCGTGCGCAACGCCTCCTCCTTCGCGTCGTCCCAGATGCCCTTGGCGGTCATGTACTTCTGGAAGCGGATCAGCGGCTCCTTCTGCCACCATTCCTTCTCCTCGTCCTCGGTGCGGTACTTGCGCGGATCGTCGGCCGTGGTGTGCATCAGAAGGCGGTAGGTGACCGCCTCGATGAGCGACGGCCCCTCGCCGCGTCGCGCCCGTTCCAGGGCCTCGCTGATCGCGACGTAGCACGCGAGCGCGTCGTTGCCGTCGACCTGGATGCAGGGCATGTCGTAGGCGATGCCCTTCTGGGCGAGGGTCTGCGAGCTGGTCTGCATCTCGCGCGGGACCGAGATCGCCCACTGGTTGTTCTGGCTGACGAAGACCACGGGAGCCTTCCAGACGCCGGCGAAGTTCAGCCCCTCGTGGAAGTCGCCCTCGCTCGTGGCCCCGTCGCCGCTGAAACACACGACCGCCTCACCCTGGCCGCGCTGGCTGGCCGCGAACCCGACGCCGGCGGCGTGCAGGCACTGGCTGGCGACGATGATCGTGAACGGCAGCATGCGCCGGCTGACCTCCGGCGGCAGCACGTTGCCCTCCTCCCAGCCGTTGTGGAAGAAGAGGGTGCCGGTCAGGGGCTCGCCCCGCATCAGACGGCCGCCGAGCTCGCGGAACGCCCCGACGAACCAGTCGTCGTCCTTCATCGCCAGCGCGGCCGAGCAGCTCGGCGCCTCCTGGCCGGTGCACGGGCCGAACGTGCCGATGCGGCCCTGGCGCTGCAGGTTGAGCATGCGCTGGTCGAGCTCCCGGGCCCGGACCATGCCACGGTAGAGCGCGTGCAGCTGCTCGGTCGACAGGTCGGGCTCGAGCTCGGGGTCCACGTGTCCGTTCTCGTCGAGGACCCGCAGGTGCTCGACCTTGAACTCGGCGAGGGTCTTCCTTGGCATGAGGGAATCGTCCTTTGGCTGTCCACGAGGTCGCGGATACGAGATGGCGCGTGCTGGCCATGCACGGTCTGCAGACAGACGTCAGGCCCGCCCCGGGGCGGGCGGGCCCGACCGTCGCCTACATGATAACGACCGGGCAAGACGCCGCAAATCTGGATATATCCGGTCAAGTAGGGGGTGTCGTTTCCGGGCTTGCCGCCCGCCGGTCTCGATCTACTCTTAGTGGGATGCGATCGCCGTATCCAGGAACCAGGAGGCGCGGGTGATGTCGACCCGGGAGCTGCAGCAACAGCTGATCGAGAGGCTTCGCGAGTGGCAGAAACTCGAGAACGCCCAGATCACCCTCACGGGCGAGGTCATGGAGACCTCGAGCAATCCGGTCGTCACGCTGGTCATGACCATCATCCAGCGGGACAGCGAGATGCACCATCGCGTGCAGCAGCTCCTCATCGACAGCCTCGAGTCCACGGTCGTCGACATGACGGCCGCGGACGTGACGCTCGTGCGCGACAAGCTCGCCGAGCACCTCGCCATGGAGGAGGAGACCATCCGGCTGGCCACGGCCAACCTCGACGCGCTGGCTGGCGAGGGGCTCCTGGTCCAGGAGTTCCTCATGGAGTTCCTGCGCAAGGACGAGGAGAAGCACCGGGATCTCCTGCGGGCGCTCGAGGCGTTCCGCGACCCCGAAGACACCGAGGACATCGACCATTGACCGAACCCGATGGACCGGCGATCGCCGCCGACCAACGCCACCTCGAAGGAGGCCCGACATGCTCACCGACAAGATGCACCAGGCCCTGAACGATCAGCTACAGGCCGAGTTCTTCTCCGCGTACCTGTATCTCTCCATGGCGGCCTATTTCGAGGACGAGGGCCTCGAGGGCATGGCGAACTGGATGACCATCCAGTTCCAGGAGGAGCAGACCCACGCGATGAAGTTCTACCGCTACATCATCGAGCGGGGAGGCCGCGTGGAGCTGCAGGCGCTCGAGAAGCCGCAGAAGGACTGGCCCTCGCCCCTGGCCGTCTTCGAGGAGGCCTTCGAGCACGAGAAGATGATCTCCGGCCGGATCAACGATCTGGCCGAGCTGGCCATCGCCGAGAAGGACCACGCCACGCACAACATGCTGCAGTGGTTCATCGCCGAGCAGGTCGAGGAGGAGGCCGCCGTCGACACCATCGTCAACCAGCTCAAGATGGTCGGCGACCAGGGGCACGGTCTGTTCATGATCGATCGCGAGATGCGCGGCCGGACCTTCGTGGACGAGACCCAGGGCGAGTAGCGGTCGCGATCGACGACTCTCGCGACGAGAAGACAGCCCCGGCCGGCCGGCCGGGGCTGTCGTGTCGGGGCGGACGAGCACCGATCAGATGTCGATGAGCTCGTCGTCCTCGAGCGGGATGACGTCCTCGGCCGACGGCACCGCCTCGGGCGCTCGCGAGGCCGCCGGAGCCGGTTCGCGGGCCGCCGTCACGGCGGACCTCGGCGACACCGGGGCGGCCGGCTGGCTGGCCTCGGGCCTGCTCCAGGCCACCGGCGCGGTGGCCGCCGCGGCGTGGCCGACCTTGCCCTCGATGACCCGCTGCAGTTCGCTGGCGACGCGGCCGACCGACTGGGCCTGCTCGGTCAGGACCTGGCTCGCCGAGGCCGATTCCTCGGCCACGGCGGCGTTGGACTGGGTCAGCCGGTCCATGTCGTTGACGACGCGGTTGATGTCGGCCACGCCGCTGGCCTGCTCGGCGCTGGCCCTGGCCACGCGATCGATCAGGTCGCTGACGTTGCCGATCCCGTCGACGATCTGCTCGAGCGAGCCGGCGACCTCGTCGACGACCTCGACGCCGTGCTCGGAGCTGCGGCGCGATTCGTCCAGCAGGCCGGACGTGTTGCGGGCGGCCTCGGCCGAACGCTGCGCGAGGTTGCGCACCTCCTCGGCCACGACGGCGAATCCCTTGCCCGCCTCGCCGGCCCGGGCCGCCTCCACCGCGGCGTTCAGGGCCAGCAGGTTGGTCTGGAAGGCGATCTCGTCGATGGTGCGGATGATCTTGGCCGTGCTGTCGGCCGAGTCCTTGATCCGATGGATGGCCTCGGCCATGCGCTCCATCGATTCGCGGCTGGTCAGCGTGGTGCGGTGCACCTCGGTGGATACCTGATTGGCCTCGGTGGCGTTGGAGGCGTTCTCGCTGGTCTGCGCGGACAGCTCCTCGAGCGATGCCGAGGTCTGCTGCAGGCTGGCGGCCTGCTGCGCGGCGCTCTCGGCGATCTGCTGGCTGCTGGCCGAGAGCTGCGCCGACGAGCTGTGCACCTGCGTGGAATTGTCGAGCAGCGCGTCGATGATCACGCGGATCGGCTTGACCACCATTCGCTGGACCACGAAGGAGATCACCGCGCCGGCGATCGCGAGCACGATCACGCAGATGATCATGTTCGCCCGCTGGCGCGACTCGGCCGCTGCCTGCATGGCCTCGAGCTGCTCGGTCAGGTTCGCGGCCGCGAGTTCGGCCAGGGCGGCGAGATCGGTCTCGAGCTGGGTCTTGGTGCGGGCGAGTTCACCGGCACGCTTCTGGTCGGCGCTGGTGGCGTCGACGCCGCTGAGATTGCGGTACGTCGTCGTCGCCGCCGCGGTGTAGCTGGCGCACCGCCCGGCGAGATCCCGTGCCTGCCGGGCGAGCTCCGGCGCGCTCTCGGCGCAGAGGTCGGCCGTCCGGACCAGCGCCGCGTCGACGTCGTCGGCGCAGCTCGCCGCCTCGTCGACCATCGAGCCCTCGCCCATCATCACGGCGTCGAGGTACTTGGTGGTCTGGCTGTCGAAGGCCACGACCGCCTCGGCCGTCGCCTGCGTCGCCGGGAAGATCTGCTCCGCGGAGGCGGTGATCTGACGACCCTGGCTGGCGGCACCCGCGAAGTCGAGCGCCACGGTCAGGACGTAGCCGACGACCAGGATCGAGACACCGAGCCAGATCTTCCCGGCCAGGCTCAGTCCGGCGCCGCGTCCACCGAGCGACGTGAGAGCGTCGTTCACTGTCTGGTCTGGACGATTGGACATGCATAACTCCTCGACTCGGCGGACTTGCGGCCACTCCCCGAACCGCCCGTACTCCGCCCACGCCCGCCCCGTCCCCGGGGCGCCGATCGGTGGAATCCTCCACGCTGTTGATCGCGGTATCGGCGGTCGACCAGGCGGGGTTGAATACATTTTCGTGTGAATTCGCGATGAGTGGCGCTTCACCCGGCTGGCCATCGTCCCGTGGCGAGGCGTCGGAACGTGGCGGGCCCTCGGGCGTTGAACCGGGAGCGTCCGGGCGCGCGGGGAGCGGGGCCGGCCCCGGCTGCGCCGGGGTCTTGCCGCCGATTCTCGTCGATCGGTAGCCCCGGACGCGGAATCGACCCACATTGTCGCGGGCGACGTCACATGGCACCGCAGCAGAAAGCGAGAGCAGGTCATGACCCCGAGTTGTTTCAAGGCCTACGACATTCGCGGACGCGTGCCCGACGAGCTGAACCCCGAGATGGCTTACCGGATCGGGCTGTCGACGGCGCGCTACCTCGGCGCGAAGGCGATGTGCGTGGGCCACGATTGCCGGCTCAGCAGCCGGTCCCTCGCCGATGCCGTGATCGAGGGCGTGCGGTCGGCCGGGGCGAGCGTCCTCGACATCGGTATCTGTGGAACCGAGATGGTCTACTGGACGACCGACCGCCGTGGCCTCGATGGCGGAATCATGGTCACCGCGAGCCACAACCCCATGGACTACAACGGCATGAAGCTGGTGCGGACCGGCGCCCGTCCCATCAGCGGCGACTCCGGACTGCATGAGATCGGGGAGGCCGTGACGCGTCAGGACACGCCCACGGCCGATGCCGTCGGCGGTCTGGACGTCGAGAACATCCTCGACGAGTACATCGACGATCTCCTGGCGATCGTCCCGCCCGACGGATTCCAGCCGTTCACCGTGGTCGCCAACGGCGGCAACGGCTGCGCGGGACCCGTGGCGCAGGCCTTCGCCCGCCGCCTTCCGGGCCGCTGGATCCATGTCTTCGCCGAGCCGGATGGCGGTTTTCCCAACGGGATCCCCAACCCCCTGCTACCGGAGAACCGTCAGGCGACCGCCGACGCGGTGCGGCGCAACGAGGCCGACCTCGGCCTGGCCTGGGACGGCGACTTCGATCGCTGCTTCTTCTTCGACGAGAACGGCGACTTCGTGGAGGGCTACTACCTGGTCGGGCTCCTCGCCCGGGCGGCCCTGCGTCGGGAGCCCGGCGGGCGCGTCGTGCACGACCCGCGGCTGACGTGGAACACCCTCGAGGTGGTCGCCGAGGCGGGCGGCATCCCGCTGATGAACAAGACCGGCCATGCCTTCATCAAGGAGCGCATGCGGCGCGAGGATGCGATCTACGGCGGCGAGATGTCGGCCCACCACTACTTCCGGTCCTTCGCCTACTGCGACAGCGGCATGCTGCCGTGGCTCTACGTCATGCAGGAGATGTCAACGACCGGGCGATCGCTCAGCGAACTGGTCGGCGCCATGCGCGAGGCCTTCCCCATCAGCGGGGAGATCAATCGCCGGCTCGAGGATGCCGACGGGGCCCTGGCGCGCGTGGAGCAGCGCTACG
>WJIQ01000291.1 GCA_014730255.1 bacterium
GGATCATCGCCGGGGCCTGGATCGGCACGGATCGAGAGGCGAACGAACGCGAGATCGCGGCGCTGATCGAGGTGGCCAGGGCCGGTCACGTCGACATCGCCGCGGTCGGCAACGAGGTGCTGCTCCGGGGCGATCTGTCCACGGACCAGCTGATCGATTACGTCCGTCGCGTGAAGGCGGCCCTGCCGGACCTTCCGGTCGGCTGCGTGGATGCGTACTTCCAGTTCGACGAGTCCCCGGAGCTCGTGCGCGCCTGCGACGTGATCCTGGCCAACTGCTACCCGTTCTGGGAGGGGTGCGATGTCGCGGAGGCCTCCACTCGCTTGCAGCAGATGCACGCCTCCGTGGTGAAGGTCGCCGGGGGCAAGCCGGTCATCGTGACGGAGACCGGCTGGCCGAGCGACGGCTCCCCCGTCCGGCAGGCCATGCCATCTCCGGTGAACGTCATGAAGTACTTCATCGATCTGAACAAGTGGAGCCAGAAGCACGGCGTCGATGTCTTCTACTTCTCCTCGTTCGATGAATCGTGGAAAGTCCGCCACGAGGGCGACGTGGGGCAGCGCTGGGGGCTCTGGGACACGTCGGAGGTGAACAAGTACCTGTGAGGGGGTCGTGCCGGGAAGATCGTCGGCGGCCCTGGACCTCGCTGGTTCCGCGTCCGGGTGCAAGAACGCCAGATCGAGCGCCGCGGTCGGAACGTCGTCCCCCTCGCCCCGGGGTGGCCGAACCGGATCATCGGCACTACATCATGCCGGTCCACGCATCACTCCCCGTTCCGAGGAGACAACACCATGCGAGAAGCCAAATGGCTGCTGATCATGGCGGCGGTCGTCGCCTGCTTGACCGGCTGTGGCGGTGAGAAACAGGTCAAGCCCACGCTCAAGTACACCGCCATCCCCGACCAGAACACCACCGAGCTCATCGAGAAGTTCGCCCCCCTGACCGACCACCTATCTGCCGCCCTCGGCGTACCCGTGGAGTACGTGCCGTCACGCGACTACCAGGCGTCGGTGGAGATGTTCAAGAGCGGCGACGTGCACCTGGCCTGGTTCGGCGGCCTGACCGGCGTGCAGGCCCGCGATGCGGTGCCCGGTGCCCGGGCCATCGCCCAGGGCGCGGCCGATCCGAACTACTACTCCTACTTCATCGCCAACGCGGCCACCGGGCTCGAACGCGGCGACCAGTTCCCCGCCGCCATCGCCCGGCACAGCTTCACCTTCGGTTCGGAGAGCAGCACGAGTGGGCGCCTCATGCCGGAGTACTTCATCAGGGTCAACACCGGCCAGGGCCCGGAGGAGTTCTTCGAGCAGCCCTTCGGGTTCTCCGGTAGCCACGACAAGACCGTCGAACTGGTGGAGTCGGGCCGCTACGAGACCGGAGCGGTGAACTACAAGGTCTACGAGAAGCGGGTGGCCGCCGGGACCACCGATCCGCAGCAGGTCAAGGTCATCTGGAAGACCCCGTATTACGCCGACTACAACTTCACCGCCCACCCGGCCGTCGACGACGTGTTCGGAGACGGATTCATGACCCGATTGCAGGACGTGCTGGTGGGCATCGAGGATCCGGCCCTGCTGTCGGCCCTGCCGCGGGAGCGGTTGATCCCGGCCCGTGACGAGGAATTCGCTGGCGTCGCCGAGGTGGCCCGCGAGCTGGGCATGCTGCGCTGACGTGGCGCCCATCGCCTTCACCCTCGCGGGGGTGACCGTCCGGTTCGGTGACCGGGTCGCGCTGGACGCGGTCTCCCTCGATGTCCGTGCCGGCGAGCGCGTGGCGCTGGTGGGCCCGAGCGGTTCGGGCAAGACCACCCTGCTGCGCCTGCTCAACGGCAGCGTCCGCCCCGTGTCGGGCACGGTCCGTGCCGGCGATGACGACCTCGCGTCGTTGTCGCCGGCCGGGCTGCGCGCGCTGCGTGCCGACATCGGGGTGGTGCACCAGGATCTGAGGCTGGTACCCAACCTGAGGGTCAGCCAGAACGTGCTCGCCGGTGGCTTCGGCCGGCAGGGACTGGCCGGCGCCATGCGGGCGATGTGGCGGCCGCGTCGCGGCGACCTGGAGCGTGCTCACGCCCTGCTCGCGCGCGTGGGTATCGCTGACCGGCTTTTCGAGCGTGTGGACCGGCTATCGGGCGGGCAGCAGCAGCGCGTGGCGGTGGCCAGGGCGCTGTACCAGGATCCCGGGGTCTTGCTGGCGGACGAACCGGTGAGCGCGGTGGATCCGGCGCGGGCTCGCGATACGGTGGCCCTGCTGACCGACATCTGCATCGAGCGCGGCCTGACCCTGGTCATGAGCCTGCACAACCTGGACCTGGCACGGGAGTTCTTCCCGCGGCTGGTGGGGCTGCGCGACGGCGCGATCCGGTTCGATGGGGCACCCTCCAGGCTGGAGGGGAGTGCCTACCGGGAGCTCTATCGTTTGCCGCACGCCGGAGGTGGGCCGGATGGGGGCTGAGCACGCCGTGACGGTCCGCGGTCGCGGACCACTGGCCATCCGGCCGGCCGTGGCGCTGGTGCTGGTGCTGGCCGGTGCGTGGTCGGTGTGGGCCCTGGAACTGGCACCATCCGCCCTCTGGCCGGGGCGTGAGGGACTGGTCCTGGCCGGCGAGTTCTTCGGTCGTGCCCTGTCGCCGTCCCTGACGCGCGAGGGCGTGGACATCCCCGCGGGAACCCCGCCGCTCCTGCTGACCGCCCTGCGTGCGGCGGCGCTGACGGTGGCCTTCGCCGCGGCCGCCATGCTCCCGTCGGTGATCGGCGGTCTGCTGCTCGGGCTGGGCGCGAGCTCGGCCTGGTGGAGCGCCGACCGCGACCGTGGTCGGTCCGGGCGAGTGACCTGGACGTCACGCGTGCGGGTCGCGGTGGGCCCGGCGGTGTCGGCGTGCTGCCGGCTGCTTGCCGCTGCGCTGCGGTCGGTGCACGAACTGCTCTGGGCGGTGCTGTTCCTCGCGGCCCTCGGCATCACCCCCCTGGCGGCCGTCGCGGCCATCGCCCTGCCCTATGCGGGAACCCTGGCC
The DNA here is from genome assembly GCA_014730255.1 of bacterium. Classification (GTDB taxonomy): domain Bacteria; phylum Krumholzibacteriota; class Krumholzibacteriia; order LZORAL124-64-63; family LZORAL124-64-63; genus Glo-17. Next base: position 3,011 of record WJIQ01000291.1, read on the forward strand.
AAGGTCTTCGGCGAGATGATCGACGAGGCTCCGCGGCCGGCGGCCGGGGCCCTGCGCGAGCTGGGCGCCGCCCCGGTGGTGGTGCTCGCGTTCGGGCTGCTGCCGCGCGCTCTGCCGGACATGACCGCCTACGCCCTCTACCGCTTCGAGTGTGGCCTGCGCTCGGCGGCGGTGCTCGGCTTCTTCGGGTTCCCCACCCTGGGCTACTACATCGCTGCGAGCTTCGAGAATCTCTACTACGGCGAGGTCTGGACCTACCTCTACGTGCTGCTGGCGCTGGTGGCGGCGGTGGACTGGTGGAGCGGTCGCGTGCGCGAGAGGCTGGTGGCATGAGCGACCGCGCGCGCGACATCGACACCCTCTACCGGCAGCGACCACGCAGCCGCTTCCTGCGCGGGAGCGGCTGGCTGGCCGCCGGACTGGTGGCGGCCGGCTGGCTGGGCGGCGGATTCCTCGGCGATCCCGGCTGGACCCCCCGCCGGGCCGAGAACCTGACGCGATTCCTGGGGGAGGTCGTGCCCTACCCCCTGCAGGGCGAGCCCTGGGACTGGACCGTCGCCGTCGGCTGGGCGCGCGAGATCTGGAACGAGCGGCTCGCCGCCGCCACCCTGGAGACCCTCGCCATCAGCGTGCTGGCCATCCTGCTGGCCGGCATGCTGGGTGGTCTGCTGGCGCCCTGGGCCACGCGTTCCTTCGCACGGCCGGACCCCTTCGTGCCGGACCCGCGCCCGGCCGGTCCGGCTCGCCGGGCGGCCTGGAACCTGCTCGTGGTGGTGGTGCGGGTCGTGCTGGCGCTCCTGCGGGCCATTCCGGAGTACGTGTGGGCGTTCCTGCTGCTGGCACTGTTCGGTCCCACCGCCTGGCCGCTCGTGCTGGCGCTGGCCCTGCACAACGCCGGCATCCTCGGCAAGCTCACCGCCGACATGGTGGAGAACCTGGAACGCTCCACCCTGGCGGCCCTGCGAGGACTCGGTGCGGGCCGCGGCGCCGTCGCCCTGGCCGGCATCGTGCCGCTGTCCATGAACCGCTTCCTGCTCTACCTCTTCTACCGCTGGGAGACCTGCGTCCGCGAGGCGACGGTGCTCGGCATGCTGGGCATGGTGTCGCTCGGCTACTGGATCCGCGACGCCCGCGCGCGCAATCATTACGACGAGATGGTGCTCGCCATGCTCTGCGGGGCGACGCTGGTGATCGTCGGCGACCTCGTCTCGGCGATGCTGCGTGAGCTGGTCCGGCGAGCGTGAGACGATCACCGGCAGCTGGCCCGCGCCTGGTCGCCTGCGATGCCGACCGGGACAATCCATCCCTGTTTGATTTCGGGTCGTCGAATTTCACGTCTTGACGTCCCGGTCCCGGGTCCGTATCATCTTCGCAACGATTCGCAGTTTCCCGCGACCGGAGACGTCATGCTGTCCATCCGCGCCCACGCCCCGATCCATGCCGCCAGCAGCTGGTGGTGGTGGCGCGTGCCCGCGGATGGAGGTCGCCTTCCGGACTAGATCGAGCTGACACAACCAGCCGACCGGACCCGAAGACCCGCCATCCGCGCCAGGATGGCGGGTCTCTTCGTGCCGGGCGGCCAGCCGTGGAGATCGTCATGGTCACGCCAGCACTCGCCGACTACCTCGACCACGCCCGCGCCGGGCGCACGCCGCCGTTGCGCCGGCGGATCCCGGCCGACCTCGAGACCCCGGTCTCGGCCTACCTGAAGCTCGCCGACCAGGGCGCGGCGTTCCTGCTCGAGAGCGTCGAGCGGGGCATCCAGGTCGGGCGGTACTCGTTCATCGGCCTGCAGCCGCGCCTCGAGCTGTCCGTGCGCGACGGCGTGACGACGATCGTCGAGGACGGTGACCGTCGGGACGAGCCGCTGGATCCGGCCGCGCCCTTCGCGCGGCTCGAGGCCGCGCTGGCGGCCATGCGCGAGCGCACGCCGGACGACCTGCCCGGGCCGCTGGGGGCGGCGGTCGGCTACCTCGGCTGGGAGATGGTGCGGCACTTCGAGCGGGTCCCGCTGCCGACCGCCGGCGACCTCGGCACCCCGGACGCGCGCATGATGTTCCCGTCGGCCCTCGTGGTCTTCGACCATGTCAAGAGCGAGATCGAGATCGCGGTGCTGCCGCGTGCCGGCCTCGACGGAGAGGCGGCGTACCGGGAGGCGACCGATCGCGTGGACGCGGTGCTCGCCGCCCTGCGCCGCTCGCTGCCGACGGGCGCGACGCCGGGCGAGGCCGCCTGCCTCGAGCCCGCGCGCAGCGAGACGACCCAGGTCGCGTTCGAGGCGGCGGTCGAGCGGGCGCGGGAGCACATCCTGGCCGGCGACGCGTTCCAGATCGTCCTCAGCCAGCGGCTCTCCGGCCGCACCGCCGCCGACCCCTTCACCGTCTACCGTGCCCTGCGCATCCTCAACCCCTCGCCCTACCTCTTCTTCCTCGACTTCGGCGACCTGCAGCTCGTGGGCTCCTCGCCCGAGTCGCTGGTCACCCTGCACGGCGACCGCGCGCAGGTCGTGCCCATCGCCGGCACCCGCCCGCGAGGGGACACGACGGCGGCGGACCAGGCGCTCGAGGCCGAGCTGCTGGCCAGCGACAAGGAGAAGGCCGAGCACCTGATGCTGGTCGACCTCGGCCGCAACGATCTCGGTCGGGTCTGTCGGCCCGGGACGGTCGCGCCGGTGAGCTTCCAGCAGGTCGAGCGTTACAGCCACGTCATGCACCTGGTCTCGCGCGTGGAGGGACGGCTGCGTGCCGATGCCACGCGCTGGGACCTGATCCGCTCGGTCTTCCCGGCGGGCACGCTGAGCGGGGCGCCGAAGATCCGCGCGATGGAGATCATCGGCGAGCTGGAGGACCGGCGGCGCGGCCCGTACGGTGGGGCGGTGGGTTACCTCGCGCCCGGCGGCGACCTCGACCTGTGCATCGCCATCCGCACGCTCGTCTTCCAGGGCGACCGCTGGTCCGCCCAGGCCGGCGCGGGGATCGTGGCCGACAGCGATCCCACTGCCGAGTACGAGGAGACCCTGCACAAGCTGCGCGCGGTCACCCGTGCCGTCACCGTGGCCGAGGGAGGTCTGGAGTCATGATGCTGATGATCGACAACTACGACAGCTTCACCTTCAACGTCGTCCAGGCGCTCGGCGAGCTGGGGTGCGCGGTCGAGGTCCGGCGCAACGACGCGATCTCGGTCGCCGAGGCGCGCGACCTCGCGCCGGCCGGACTGATCATCTCGCCGGGTCCGGGCACGCCGCAGGACGCGGGCGTCTCCGCCGCGCTGATCGAGGCGCTGGCCGGCGAGATCCCGGTCCTCGGCATCTGCCTCGGCCACCAGACCATCGTCGAGGTGTACGGCGGTCGCGTCGGCCGCGCCGACACCGTGATGCACGGCAAGACCAGCGAGGTCTACCACGACGACCGCACGATCTACGCCGGACTCGCCAGCCCGTTCACGGCCACGCGCTACCACTCGCTGATCGTGCGCGAGGAGGACGTGCCGGCCGGGCTCGAGGTGAGCGCCTACACGGCCGCCGGCGAGATCATGGGCGCGCGGCATCGCGAGCTGCCGGTCGAGGGCGTGCAGTTCCACCCCGAGTCGATCATGAGCCCGGAGGGCGGGCGCCTGCTCGCGAACTTCGTCCGCCGCTGCGAGCCTGCCGGGAGGTCGGTCTGATGGCCACGATGGACGACATCATCCGCCGGCTCTACGACGGCGCCGATCTCTCCGCCGACATGGCCGAGGCGCTCATGGCCCACGTCATGGACGGCCAGCTCGACGAGCCGCGCCTGGCGGCCATGCTCGCGGTGATGCGCCTGAAGGGGGTGA
>WJIQ01000292.1 GCA_014730255.1 bacterium
CGCGCCGGCGACCAGATCGGTGACGTACGCCTCGTCGCCCAGGCGCAGGATGTCGATGGTCGCCGAGGCGGTCCAGATCAGCGCGGCCAGCGCCAACAGCCACCACGCGGCCACGGCCGCGAGGCCGACCGCGCCGCCGGAGATCGCATCGAGCGAGACGCGCACACGGTCGACGAGGTCCTCCGGGCCGCTCTCGTCGCCGGCCGTGCCCACCAGATCGGCGTGCTGGACCTCCAGGCGTCGCCGCTGCACGACGATGAGCAGCAGGACCGCCATCGCCCAGACGAACGAGCCGAAGAAGAGGGTCTGCGACCAGGGGCCCCCCTTCTCCAGGAGCATCATCATACCGCTATCCATCGGCCCGACCTCCCGACCGCAGGGCGGCGAAGGCGCCCGACCAGAGGCCGCCCAAGAGCACGACCAGTGCGGCCAGCCCGAGCGCGCCCAGCACGGGCGCGACCATCAGGCCGCGGACGTGCTCGACCTGCGCGACGAGCCGGGGCGAGATCGCGTCGCTCATGGCCATGACCTCGGTGACGTTGATCTCCGCGCTGGTGGCCATGAGCAGGGCGACCACGAGCAGCATCGCCAGCCAGACCAGGCCGGCGGTGAGGCCGCGCCAGGCTTCCCAGCGCAGCTCGTCGGGCCGGATCGCCGCGCGGGTCAGGCGCCGGAAGCGCCACGACCAGACCGCGGCCACGATCGTCCCGCCGGCCAGGTAGATCACGCCCCAGCGGGCGAAGTTCGCGTGCTCGATCAGGAACTCGTTCATCGGTGACTCCCCCGGCCGACCTCGGCCGGGGCGAGTCTAGAGCACGGGGTACCGATCTGCACGGGCGATTTCACCGACCGGGGAGGCCGGCAGCTCAGCGCGCCTTGCGCCAGGCCCGCTCCACCGGGGCCGTGATGCGCGCGAAGACCTCGTCCGGGGAGCCGCGTCCGTCGACGGTCGTGACCTCGGCGTGCTTGCGGTAGTACTCGACCACCGGCAGGCACTTCTGCTCGTGCTCCTCGAGGCGCTTGACGATGGTCGCGGTCTCCATGTCGTAGACCTGCCGGCGGTCGGTCTTGCCGCGCTCGTCCAGGCGCTTGAGCAGCTCGAGCATGGGCACGTCGAGCTCGATCACGCTCGACAGCGACGACCCCATCTTCAGCAGCAGCCCGTCGAGGATGTAGGCCTGGACGATGTTGCGCGGGAAGCCCTTGAAGATGAAGCCATTGGCGTCGGGGTGCTCGCACATGTGGCGCTCGATGAGCTGGATGACGATGTCGTCGGGGACGAGCGCGCCCTGCTGGAACTGCCGCGCGCAGAGCTTGCCCAGCTCGGTGTCCGCCTCGACCTCCTTGCGGATCAGCTCGCGGGTGGAGACGTACAGCAGGTTGTACTTGTCGGCCAGACGGCGCGCCTGCGTGCCGCAGCCGGCACCCGGATACCCCAGCAGGACCACGTTGAACAGCGTGCGGCGCAGCTCGCGCGCGATGGCCTGCTCGAGCTTCTTGTAGATCTCCTCGACGGGCCCGACGCCCTCGATGGGCACGTAGATCCCCTTCTGACGGTAGAACTCGGCCACCGGCGCGGTCTTCTCGTGATACTCGCGCAGGCGGTTCTTGATCACGTCCTCGGTGTCGTCGGCGCGGCCACTGGTCTTGGCGCGCTCGAGCAGGCGGCGAGTGGCCTCGTCCTCGGGCACCTCGAGGCTCAGCAGGCAGGTCAGCCGGGTGTGCATCTTCATGAGCAGGCCCTCGAGGATGTAGGCCTGGACCACGGTGCGCGGGAAGCCGTCGAACAGGAACCCGGCGGCATCGAGGTTCTCGACCAGCGTGTTCTCGATGAGCTGGACGACCATCTCGTCGGGGACCAGCCCGCCCTGGTTGATGATCTCGGCGGCCTCCTTGCCCAGCTCGGTGCCGGCGGCGATCTCCTTGCGCAGGATGTCGCCCGTGGCGATGTACACCAGGTTGTGCTTCTCCATGAGCAGCTTCGACTGGGTGCCTTTACCGGCGCCGGGAACTCCGAACAGGGCAATGTTGAGCATGGTCTGGACCTCGGATCGGGGGAACCGCTGCGAGAGGCCAAAAATATCGCAAGGAGGCGTCCAGGGCCAGCGAATGAGCTCCGGGCGCGTCGGAGCACCGGGCCGCTCCTCGCCCGTCGACCGTCCTGGCGAGACCGCGGTCGTCTACCCCGCGACCCGCGGCGGCCGCTTCAGGCCGGCCCGCCAGCGCTCCGGCCAGCCGGCCAACCCGTGGGCCGCCCCGAGCAGGGCGCCGAGGACGACGCCACGATGGCAGTTGTCGCCGCCGGCCATGGTGTTGGCCACCAGGGCCTGCTCGGGGTCGTCGTGGTACTTCCGGGCGAGGTAGAGGATCGCCGGCACGGCGTCGTCGACGTAGCAGGCGGGCGACATCTTGCGTCCGATGGCCTCGAGGTCGTCCAGCCGCTCCCAGCGCTCGAGCGGGCGCTGCAGCAGGGGGTTGGCCGAGCCGTCGCCGGCACGGTCCACGGCCGCGCGCAGCGGCTCGCCGGCCAGGACGGGCAGGAGCACGTCGGCCACGGCGTCGATGGCATGGCGCATGAGCTTGCCGGGGTGGGTGAGCGCCAGGTGCTCGCGGGCGGCCGCGTGGGCCCGGTCGGGGTCGTCCGCGCCGAGGCACAGGAGGGCGACCGCGCCCGCGAGGCCGCCGACGTGCTTCTCCGGCACGCCGCACTCGCGGAGGTCGCGGCCCCGGGCGCGGTTGTCGAAGAATCCACGCAGCCACTCCTCGACGTAGGTGTCGCGGTGCGACCCGGGCGTGCGCAGGAAGGCGACCATCGCCGCGAGGTACCGGTCGGGGTCGTAGCCCTCGTCGGCGATCTGGTCGAGCAGCAGGTGCACGAGCTGCAGGTTCAGCGTGTTCTCGCCGGCCTCGAGGAACTGGTGGTAGTGGACGCCCGGCTGGCCCCAGTAGCGGGCCTGGTCGTGCAGGATGTCCGCGTCCGGGTCCCGGGGCTCGTAGTGCGAGCGCCAGAGGATGCTGCCGGGGTGCGGGTTCCGGGGCGGGAGGTAGTCGCGCACCTCGCCGTGGTCGCGGCGCAGGGCGGCGCGGTCGTAGTACCAGTGCACGGGCATGGCGAGGGCGTCGCCGATGAACAGGCCCCAGAGGGCGCCGGCGGTGCGGTCGGTCATGGAATCGGGCTCACAGACGGTGACGGGGTCGGTGGCGGGATGCGGCGAGTCACCCGACAAGGAAATCACATCGGGTGGGCCCGCCACGACCGGCGGGGTCGACGAGCCGTCCCTGGGCGTCCGCAGTGTCCTCTCCGGGCGACATCCGGGGGCTGTCCGGCCGTCGGCGTGAATTCTCAAGTCATTGCCAGATCGTCTTTTGGCAGAATGGCCCATCCCTTGCCATACCCCGGGTGTACGCGCCGCGCCGCGCGCGGCCATCCGAGGAGGACGATCATGAGGACCCAGCAACTCGCCAGCATCGGCATCCTGACCGCGATCATGACCCTCGGTCCGCTGGCCGCCGACCAGGCCAGCGCCAGGGTCCGCGTCCACGCCACCGTGCGGACGCCCGTCGGCGTGGTCCACGTCCATGCGCCGCACCGGCCCGCGCGCGTGGTCCGGTACTCCCCGCCGCCGCGCCCGGCCCGCGTGCTCGTGCGCCTCGACGTCACCCGCCACGATCGTCGGGTGGCCGGACGCCTGGCGGGCTACACCGGCGTGCCGCGCCGGGAGATCCTGCATCTGCGTGGTCTCGGCTACCGCTGGTCCGAGATCGGCATGTGGCTGGAGGTGCCGCGCGGGGCGGTCCGCGCCGCCATGAGCGCCGACGCCTGGGGCCGCTTCATGCGCCGCGAGGTGCGCCTGGGGTACGACCGGTGCCCGGAGCGACCGCAGCTGCGGCGGCACGGGCCGGTCGAGCGGTATGACCAGTGGTATGACGACGATCGCGCCCGTCGACGCGGTCACGAACGGGACGACGACGACCGGGACGAGCGCTGGTAGCCGGGATCCCGCGCCGGCCACGGAACGACGACCAGACGGCGGCGAGGTCGGGACGGAGCCCGGCCTCGCCGCTCGTTCGTGCCGCCCGTGCTATTTCACGAGGGTCAGCGCGCGCGTGAACATGCCGCGCGATGGGGTCTCGAGCCGCGCGTAGTACGTGCCCGAGGCCGCCGCGCGCCCGGCCGCGTCGCGCCCGTTCCAGCGCACCTCGTGGGCGCCGGC
>WJIQ01000293.1 GCA_014730255.1 bacterium
CCGCGTGCAGTCGACGATCTCGTCGCCGTTCGTGCGCCCGTCCCCGTCCGAGTCCAGGTCCTCCACCAGCCAGGGCAGGTTGCCGACGTCGGCCAGGTCGTCACCATAGGGGTTGAGGTCGTCGACCGTGATGTGGCATAGGCTACAGTCCTTGGCGGCGACCCGGAGTGGCGTGCAGGCGTCGGCGTAGTGACGCAGCCAGTTGGTATTGCTCTTGCCGGCGCAACCCTCCGCGACGGCGACCTCGGAGGTCGACGCGGCCAGCGCCACGACGAGTGTAAGGATCGGCAGGGTCCGGCGCACCGTTCGCACCTCGGAGTCGGAACCGTGGGTGGATCGACGACTGCCTCACCATAGCCCCGTCGTCGCGGTCCGCCCAGCGTCTCCGCCGCCGGTCCGCCCCGAACGCGACGGACGCAGCGACGAGGAAGGATCATGCAGTTTCCCGAGCCCCTGGTCCCCGGCATCCTGCTGGGCCGCGAGAAGCGCTTCCTGGTGCACGTGCGCCTCGAGAGCGGCGAGCAGGTCATCGCCCACACCAACAACACCGGGTCGATGCGGGGCTGCAGCGAGCCGGGCAGCCGGGTCTGGCTGAGCCCGGCGACCGGACCGCGCCGCAGGCTGGCCTGGACCCACGAGCTGGTCGAGGCCGGCGATCCGCCCGTCCTGGTCGGGATCAACACCCAGCACGCCAACGAGCTGGCCCGCGAGGCCATCGCCGCCGGGGTCGTCCCGGAGCTGTCCGGCCACGAATGGATCCGCCGCGAGGTGGCCATGGGCGCGGGCACCCGCTGCGACCTGCTGCTCGGCGACGGACCGCGCGAGGCGCCCCGGGCGCGCACCTGGGTCGAGGTCAAGAACGTCACCCTGGTCGAGGACCGGGTGGCGCGGTTCCCCGACGCGGTCACCGCGCGTGGCCGGCGGCACCTGGCCGCCCTGTCCGGCCGGGTGGCGCAGGGCGAGCGCGCGGCGATGCTCTTCGTCGTGCAGCGACAGGACGCGATGGCGATGGGCCCGGCCGACGCGATCGACCCCGCTTACGGCGCGGCCCTGCGCCAGGCGCGGGACGACGGGGTCGAGGTCCTCGCGTGCCGGGCGGCGGTCGCGACGACCGGCATCGCGATCGATACGCGGCTGCCGGTTCAGCTATAGGTCGACCACGGCCGTCGCGCGCGGGCCTAGCTCTGGCCCTCCACCAGACTCCGCCCCACCGCGAAGTCGTACAGCGTCTGCCGCCGCAGATCGGCGGCCGCGAGCCGGTAGCTCACGATCGCCTCGAGCAGCGACCGCCGCGCCTGCACCAGACGTTCGCGATCGCCGGCGAGGTCCTGGCTGGTGATGTCGCCGGCCTCGAAGCGCTGCTCGCTGATGTCGAAGCTGCGCTCGGCCACGGTCAGGCTGCGCTGCAGGACCTCGATGCGCCGCGTGGCGCCCTCGAGGCTGGCCAGCGCGGCCTTGACCTCGCGCACGATGCGCCGCTGCAGGTTCCGCTGCTCGAGCTCGCGGCGGTCGAGGGCCACGCGGGCCGAGGCCACCTCGGCGCCGTTCACCCCGGCGTCCCAGATCGGGATGCTCAGGCTGAAGCGCACGCCGCGGTTGCCGGGCCGGCGGCGCAGGTCCTCCCAGCTGCTCTCCAGCAGCAGGTCGAGGGTGGGGTCGGAGAGCAGCGGGTCGCTCACGCCGGTCAGGTTGTAGAAGGCGGTCAGCTCGCCGCGCAGATCGTCGCGGGCGTCGGTCTCGGTGATGATGATCTCGGCGCGGCGGATCGCGTCGTCCTGATCGGCCAGCTCGGTGCGGTGCGCCAGGGCGTGCCGCAGGGCGAGGTCGGTGTCGACGGCGAAGAACTCGGGCTCGAGGTCGGAGACCGCGGTCACCGGCACCGACAGCGGCAGGCCCACCGTGAGCCGGAACCGGTCCTGGGCCAGGGCGAGGTCGGACTCGGCGGCGAGCAGGGCGTTCTGGCGCTCGGCCAGGTCGACCTCCATCTGCAGGGCCTCCACCTCGGGGATGAGGCCGGCGTCGAGCTTGCGCTGGGCGAGGTCGTGCGTGTGCCGCTGGCGGGCGAGCATGTCGCGCGCGATCACCAGCTCCTGCTGCGCGCGGTAGAGGGCGAAGAAGGCGGCGGTGACCTCGTAGGTGAGGTCGAGCTGCCCGCGCGCGTAGGCGCGGCGGGCCAGGCGATGGGCGATCTCGGCCCGCTCGAGGCCCAGCTTCAGGCCGTTGGGCTGCAGCAGCGGCTGGCTGAGCGCCACCTCGTAGCTGTTGAAGAACGTGCTCTGGTCGGTCTCGGCGTCGAGGACGGAGTCGTAGACCGTGTCCTCACGGTGATAGCCATGGGCGCGCAGGCTCACCTCGCCGTCGGTGGGCAGGGGCTGGGTGACCGAGAGCTGGGCGCTGAACTCCTGGTGGCCGTACGTGTCGTAGCGGGGCAGCTCGCCGGGGACGGTCACGCCCTGCACGCGCTCCTCCAGCTCCGGCAGCACCAGGTCGAGATCGGCGCGGGTGCGGAAGCGGCCGCGGGCGGCGTCGACGTCGTGGCCGGCCGCGGCGAGGTCCATGGCCAGGGTGCGGGCCTGGAAGCTCTCGTCCAGGGCGATGGCGATGGCGTCGGCCAGTCCGAGGGTGACCGAGTCCGCCGGCGCGGACGACCGGGCCGGCGCCACGCCGGCGATCAGCAGCATCACGAGGATCGTGCACGGTCTCATCATTCGTACCGCAGGCATTCGATGGGGTGGAGCGATGCGGCCCGCCGCGCGGGCACGTAGCCGAAGGTGACGCCGACGGCGGCCGAGACGCCGAACGCCAGGACCACCGCCCAGACCGAGACGACCGTGGTCCAGCCGGCCGCCGCGGCGATGGCCCAGGCCAGGACCGCGCCGACGACCACGCCGGCGATGCCGCCGGCGAAGCTCACGGCCGCGGCCTCGACCAGGAACTGGGCCAGGATGTCGCGTCGGGTCGCGCCGCAAGCCAGGCGCACGCCGATCTCGCGGGTGCGCTCGAGGACGCTGGCCAGCATGATGTTCATGATGCCGATGCCGCCGACCAGGAGCGAGATGCCGGCGATGGCGCCCATGACCAGCGAGAAGATGCGCTGCGTGGCCTGGCGCCTCTGGATCAGCTCCAGGGGCACGACCACCTCGTGGTCGGGCTCGCCGTGGTGGCGGCGGTCGAGGACGCGGCCCACCAGCTCGGCCACGGCGTCGAGCTGGTCGAGGTCGGCCGCGCGCACGATCACGCGGTCGAGCTCGCGCTCCCACACCTTGCGCTCGGTCCGCAGGAGGGCGCAGGACAGCGGGATGTAGACGTCGCGCGCGGTCGCGCGCAGCAGGCCCTCCTCGTCGTTCTCCGCGGCCGCGCTGCCGCCGATGACGCCGACGACCTCGTACCACTCGCGGTCGAGCTTGAGGAACGACCCCACCGCCTCGTCGATGCCGAACAGCTCGCGCACCAGGCCGGCGCCCACGACGCAGACGCGGGCCAGGGCGGAGTCCTCGGCCGCGGTGAAGAACCGGCCGTCGAGCAGCCGGTCGCGGCGGACGGCGGGCAGGTCGGCGGTCGTGCCCACGACGGTGGCCGTCAGGCGCTCGCGACCGGTGACGTCGCGCTCGGTCATGGTCAGCGGGACGACGGCGGCGATGGCGGGCGTCAGGCCATCGAGGGCGGCCACGTCGCCACGGCCGAGGCCCAGCGAACGGCGACCCGCGTCGTCGTTGTCGCGGCCGCCCGGCGGGTCCTGATGCATGACGATGACGTTGTCCGCGCCCAGCGATTCGAACTGGGCCAGGGCCTCGCGACGGGCGCCCTCGCTGATCGAGAGCATGGCGATGACCGCGGCCACGCCGAACACGACGCCCAGCGCGGTGAGCACCGTGCGCACGCGGTGGTCGCGCAGCCCGGCCAGGCCCTGCTGCAGCGCGAACCTCACGAGGTCGGCGCCTCCGGGACGGCGGTCGCGGCAGGGTCGTCGTCGCCCTCGCCGTCACCCGGCATCACGAGCAGGAGACGCTCGCCCGGCTCGACGCCCGCGGCGACGATGACGCGGTCCTCGCCCGCGGCGCCCAGCTCGACCTCGCGTCCGCCCCCACCGTCGGCCGGGTAGACCACCGTCCGCTCGCCCCGGCGGAAGATGGCCTCGAGCGGGACGTGCACCACCCCGTCGTGCTCCTCGTGGATGATCTCGCACTGCGCGGTCATGCCCGGCAGCAGCCCGTCGGGGGCCTCGTCGAGCCGCACGTCGACGTCGAAGACCTTGAGCGCGGCCGCGTCCTCGCCCTCGGTGCGCGCGAGGGGGGCGATGCGCGCGACCTCGCCCATGAGCTGGAGATCCTGCAGCGCGTCGACGGTCACGCGCACGCGCTGGCCCGGCTCGAGCCGGTGCACGTCGACCTCCTGCACCCAGGTGTGCACCTGGAATGCGTCGAGGTCGGGCAGCTCCATGATGGGTTGCCCCTGCCAGACCTGATCGCCCTGGCGGATCTTCCGCGACTCGCCACCCGCCCAGATCTTCCGGAAGACGACCATGCCGCTGTCCGGCGCGGTGATCGTCAGGCTGGTCAGCCGCTCCTCGGCGCGCTGCAGGTCGAGCCTCTCCTCGCGCATCTCGGCCTCGGCCTTGGCCAGCTCGGCGGCGTTGATCTCGCGCTGGGCGGCGAGGTCCTCCTCGGCCTCCTGCACGTCCAGCTCGGCGCGGCGCAGGTCGAGCTCGGCCTCGCGCTGCCGGCTCTCGGACTCGAACCGCAACGCCTCGCGGCGCAGGCGCGCCTGCTCCAGGGCCAGGCGCTGGCGTCGCAGCGCCGCCTCCTTCTCGGCCAGGGTCTTCGCCCCGGTGGCCCGCTGGTTCTCCAGGTCGGCCAGGGCCGCCTCGTAGGCCGTCCGGCGCTCCTCGACCTCCTGCAGCTGCTGCGAGGTGTCGAACAGGGCGAGCGTGTCGCCGGGGCTGACCCGCGTGCCCTCGTCGATGAGGTGGGCCACCTTGTTGTTCCAGCCCCGCGGCGCGGCGATGGCGACGCTGTTGACCGCGGCCAGCTCGCCCTGGGTCGAGGTGGTCACCTCGAGGCGACCGCGTTCGGCCTCGCCGGCCGGCAGGGCGGCCGCCTCGCCGCCCCCGCGCCAGGTCGCGACCAGGACGGCCACGATCACCAGTCCGATCGCCGGCCACAGCCAGCGCCTCGCGCTACGCATCGGGATCCTCCAGATCGATGGTGGCCCGCACCGACATGCCGGGCTTGAGGTACG
>WJIQ01000294.1 GCA_014730255.1 bacterium
ACCTTCTGGTTCTTCTTGACCAGGACCTTGGCGCCGTAGGGCAGCATCATCGTGCGCTCGCGGCCGTTCTCCGGCACCAGGGTGATCTCGGCGCGGCGGCCGATGGAGATCATGTCGCCCTCGTCGTTCTTGACCAGCTTGACCTCGTCGTTGAAGGCGATCTTGCCCGGGATCGGCGCGGTCTTGATGTTCTGCTCGACGATGCGGCTGGCCGTACCACCGATGTGGAAGGTCCGCAGGGTGAGCTGCGTGCCCGGCTCGCCGATGGACTGGGCGGCCATCACGCCGACCGGCTCGCCGATGTCCACCAGCTTGTTCTCGCCGAGGTTGTAGCCGTAGCAGAGGGCACACACGCCGCGGCGCGACTCGCAGGTCAGCACCGAGCGGACGATCACCGACTGCAGGCCCTCGGCCTCGATGCGCTCGGCGATGTCCCGGCTGATCAGGTCGCCCGCCTCGACGATGACGTCGTCGGTGGCGTCGAAGACGTCCTCGGCGGCGGACCGGCCGACGATGCGCTCGGCCAGGCTCTCGATGGTCTTCTCGCCCTCCTTCAGGGCCGCGGCCTCCAGGCCGCGCAGCGTGCCGCAGTCGTGCTCGGTGATCACGATGTCCTGGGCCACGTCCACCAGGCGCCGCGTCAGGTAGCCGGCGTCGGCGGTCTTGAGCGCCGTGTCGGCCAGGCCCTTGCGCGCGCCATGCGTGGAGATGAAGTACTCGAGCATGGTCAGCCCCTCGCGGAAGTTCGCGATGATGGGCTGCTCGATGATCTCGCCGATGCCACCGGTGATCTTCTTCTGCGGCTTGGCCATCAGACCACGCATGCCCGCGAGCTGCTTGATCTGGTCGGCCGAACCACGCGCGCCCGAGGCGTTCATCATGTAGACGGAGTTGAAGCCGTCGTCGTCCTGCGAGAGGTTCGAGAACATGCGGTCGCGGATCTCGTTGGTGACCTGCGTCCACTTGTCGATGACCTTGTTGTAGCGCTCGCGGTTGGTGATGATGCCCTTGCGGTGCTGGTCGACGATGCCGGCGACGACCTCCTGGGCCTGCTGGATGATGTCGACCTTCTCCGGCGGGATGATGATGTCGTCGATCCCGATGGAGATGCCGCCCTCGGTCGCGTGGTGGAAGCCGAGGGACTTGAGCTGGTCGAGGAACTCCATGCAGTGGGTCACGCCCATCTTGCGGTGGACCTCGCCGACCACCTTCGCGAGCTGCTTCTTGCCCAGCGGCTTGTTCACGTACTCCACCTCGTCGGGCAGGATACGGTTGAACAGGATGCGGCCGGGCGTGGTCTCGATGATGCCCAGGTCGGGGAAGCGCACCCGGATGCGGGCGTGCTTGGCCACGATGCCGGCCTCGTAGGCCGCCAGGGCGTCGTCGGAATCGCTGAACGCCTTGCCCTCGCCCACGGCGTTGGGCCGCTCGAGGGTCAAGTAGTAGCAGCCGAGGACCATGTCCTGGCTCGGCGTGGCGATGGGATCGCCCGACGCCGGCGAGAGGATGTTCAGCGGCGAGAGCATCAGCAAGCGCGCCTCGAGCTGCGCCTCGTAGCCCAGCGGCACGTGCACGGCCATCTGGTCGCCGTCGAAGTCGGCGTTGAACGCGGTGCAGACCAGCGGGTGGATGCGGATCGCCTTGCCCTCGATGAGCACCGGCTCGAAGGCCTGGATGCCCAGGCGGTGCAGCGTCGGCGCGCGGTTCAGGAGCACCGGGTGGTCCTGGATGATCTCCTCGAGGATGTCCCAGACCTCGGGGCTCTCCTTCTCCACCAGCTTCTTGGCCGACTTGACCGTCTGGACGTACCCCTTCTCCTCGAGCTTGCGGATGATGAAGGGCTTGAACAGCTCCAGCGCCATGGACTTGGGCAGACCGCACTGGAAGAGCTTCAGCTCCGGGCCGACGACGATCACCGAGCGGCCCGAGTAGTCGACGCGCTTGCCCAGCAGGTTCTGGCGGAAGCGACCCTTCTTGCCCTTGATCATGTCCGAGAGCGACTTGAGCGGCCGGTTGCCCTGGCCCTTGACCGCGCGCGAGCGGCGGCCGTTGTCGAACAGGGCGTCGACCGCCTCCTGGAGCATGCGCTTCTCGTTGCGCAGGATCACGCCGGGCGCCTTGATCTCGATGAGCTTCTTGAGGCGGTTGTTCCGGTTGATCACGCGCCGGTAGAGGTCGTTCAGGTCGCTGGTGGCGAAGCGGCCGCCATCCAGCGGCACGAGCGGACGCAGGTCCGGCGGCAGCACCGGCAGGCAGTCGAGGATCATCCACTCCGGCAGGTTGTTCGACTGCCGGAACGCGTCGACCACCTTGAGCTGCTTGAGCATGGTCTTCTTGCGCTGGATCGACGTCTCGGTCTTCAGGCGCGCGCGCAGGTCGCGGTCCATCTCCTCGAGGTCGAGGCTGGCGAGCAGACGGCGGATGGCGTCGGCGCCCATGTCCATGTCGCACTGCCAGTCCGGGTGCTCCTCCTTGAGGTCCCACCACTCCTCGTCCGAGATGATGTCGCCGCGGCTCAGCTCGGTGTTGCCCGGCTCGATCACCACGCTCGACTCGTAGTAGAGCACGCGCTCGAGGTCCTTGACCTTGACGTCGAGCAGCTGGCCCATGCGGCTGGGCAGGCCCTTGAAGAACCAGATGTGGGCGATGGGCACGGCGAGCTCGATGTGGCCCAGGCGCTCGCGGCGCACCTTGCTCTGGGTGACCTCCACGCCGCACTTGTCGCAGACGATGCCGCGGAAGCGAATCCGCTTGTACTTGCCGCAGTTGCACTCCCAGTCCTTGACCGGACCGAAGATCCGCTCGCAGAACAGGCCGTCCTTCTCCGGCTTGAAGGTGCGGTAGTTGATGGTCTCGGGCTTGGTGACCTCGCCGTAGCTCCACTCGCGGATCTTGTCCGGACTCGCGAGCTGGATCATGATCGACTTGAAGTCGCCGGTCGGGGCCTTCTCTTCACGCTGCCGATTTCCGAGCATGTCGTCCTCCTGGCCGCGCCCCGCGGGGCCGGCCGGCATGGGTCACCGCGAATCTAGAACGTGGGCTCCTTGCCGTCTGGCTCCTCGACCTGGACATCCAGGCAGAGGCTCTGCAGCTCTCGCATGAGCACGTTGAAGGACTCGGGCGTCCCGGGCTCGGGGGGATTCTCGCCCTTGACGATGGCCTCGTAGACGCGCGAACGCCCCGCGACATCGTCGGATTTGACGGTGAGCATCTCCTGCAGGCAGTTGGCGGCGCCGTACGCCTCCAGCGCCCACACCTCCATCTCACCGAAGCGCTGTCCACCGAACTGCGCCTTGCCGCCCAGCGGCTGCTGGGTGACCAGGCTGTACGGACCGATCGAGCGAGCGTGGATCTTCTCCTCGACCAGGTGATGCAGCTTGAGCACGTAGATCACCCCGACGGTGACCTCCTTGTCGAACGGCTCGCCGCTGCGGCCATCGTAGAGCGCGGCCTTGCCGCTCTCGGGCAGGTCGGCCTCGTCCAGGCATTCCTTGATCTCCTCGATCTTGGCGCCGTCGAACACCGGGGTCATCACCTTGAAGCCGAGCTTCTGCGCCGCCCAGCCCAGGTGCGTCTCGAGGATCTGCCCCAGGTTCATTCGACTCGGCACGCCGAGGGGGTTGAGCACGATGTCCACCGGGGTGCCGTCGTCGAGGTAGGGCATGTCCTCCTCGGCCATGATCTTCGAGACCACGCCCTTGTTGCCGTGGCGGCCGGCCATCTTGTCGCCCACCTGCAGCTTTCGCCGGCGCGCGACGTAGACCTTCACCAGGCGGACCACGCCGGGCGGCAGCTCGTCGCCGCGCAGGGTGCGCTCGCACTCCTTGTCGTACTCGACCTCGACGCGCTCGCGCTCGCGGCTGGCGGCCTCGAACACCGAGCGGATGCGCTGGTCCTGCTTCTCGTCCTTGACCAGGGACAGGCCCCAGTGGATGGTCGAGAAGTCGATCTCTTCGAGCACGGCGGCGGTGAGCTTGCGGCCGTTCTTGACCAGCACCTCGCCGGTGTTCGCGTCGATGATGTGGTGGGCCTGCTGGCCGAGGAACATGTCGTACAGGCGCTCGTTGGCCACCTGGTCGACCTTCTCGCGCTTGCGGTTGCGGCGGCGGCGCAGGGCGTCGAGCTGACGCTTCTCCTCCTTCTTGGAGCGCGCCGAGCGGTCCTGGCGGCTGAACACGCGCACGCCGACCACGATGCCGTCCATGCCCGGGGGCGCCTTGAGGCTGGCGTCCTTCACGTCGCCGGCCTTCTCGCCGAAGATCGCCCGCAGCAGCTTCTCCTCCGGCGACAGCTCGGTCTCGCCCTTGGGCGTGACCTTGCCGACCATGATGTCGCCGGCGCGGACGCGGGCGCCGATGTAGACGACGCCCTCCTCGTCGAGGTTCTTGAGCGCGTCCTCGCCCACGTTGGGGATCTCGCGGGTGACTTCCTCCACGCCACGCTTGGTGTCGCGGACCTGCAGCTCGAACTCCTCGATGTGCAGCGAGGTGAAGGTGTCGTCGGACACGCAGCGCTCGCTCACGAGGATGGCGTCCTCGAAGTTGTAGCCGCCCCACGGCATGAAGGCCACGAGCAGGTTGCGCCCGAGGGCCAGCTCGCCCTGATCGGTGCAGGGGCCGTCGGCGAGCACGTCGCCCTTCTCGATGCGCTGGCCCGGCAGCACCAGGGGCTTCTGGTTGTAGCAGGTGTCCTGGTTCGAGCGGCTGAACTTCTTCAGCTTGTACTCGACCAGGCCGCCGCTCTTGAAGAAGTCGTCGCTCTGGGCGAGGTCCTCGTCGTCGTAGCGGACGGTGATGGCCTCGGCCGAGGAGCTGAGCACCTCGCCGTCGCCCTCGGCCACCAGGACGGCGCCCGAGTCGATGGCGATCTTCTTCTCCATGCCCGTGCCCACCACCGGGGCCTCGGCGCGCAGCAGCGGCACCGCCTGGCGCTGCATGTTGCAGCCCATGAGCGCGCGGTTGGCGTCGTCGTGCTCGAGGAACGGGATCAGCGAGGCCGCCGCCGAGACGATCTGCTTCGGCGAGACGTCCATGTAGTCGACCACGCTGGGGTCGGACAGCGGGTACTCGCCCTTGTAGCGGCAGAGCACATGCTCGCGCTCGAACTTGCCCTTGGTATCGAGCGGGGCGTTGGCCTGCGCGATGGTGACGCCGTCCTCCTGATCGGCCGTCAGGTAGTCGACCGACCCGGAGAGCTTGCCGTTCTTGACCACGCGGTAGGGCGACTCGATGAAGCCGAAGCGGTTCACGCGCGCGTACGTGGCCAGGCTGGCGATCAGGCCGATGTTCGGCCCCTCCGGGGTCTCGATGGGGCACATGCGGCCGTAGTGGGTGTAGTGGACGTCGCGGACCTCGAAGCCGGCGCGGTCGCGGTGCAGACCGCCGGGGCCGAGGGCCGACAGGCGCCGCTTGTGCGTCATCTCGCTCAGCGGGTTGGTCTGGTCCATGAACTGGCTGAGCTGCGACGAGCCGAAGAAGCTCTGGATCACCGCCGACACGGTGCGCGCGTTCACCAGATCGACCGGGGTCAGCGGCTTGTCGCGGTCGGAGAGGTTCATCCGCTCCTTGATGATGCGCGACATGCGCGACAGGCCGACCGAGAACTGGTTGGCCAGCAGCTCGCCGACCGACCGGATGCGGCGGTTGCCGAAGTGGTCGATGTCGTCGATCTCGCCGGTGCCGCGGAACAGCCCGATCATCTCGCGGATGATGGCCAGGAAGTCGTCCCGCGTCAGCGTGGTCACGGTGGGGTCGACCTCGAGGCCGAGGCGGCGGTTCATCTTGTAGCGGCCGACCTCGGCCAGGTCGTAGCGCTTCTCGTGGAAGAAGAGGCGCTCGAACAGCTGGGCGGCGACCTCCTCGCTCGGCGGCTCGCCCGGGCGCAGGAGCTGGTAGA
The DNA here is from genome assembly GCA_014730255.1 of bacterium. Lineage (GTDB taxonomy): Bacteria > Krumholzibacteriota > Krumholzibacteriia > LZORAL124-64-63 > LZORAL124-64-63 > Glo-17. Next base: position 5,896 of record WJIQ01000294.1, read on the forward strand.
ACCGGCGCAGGGCCTCGTCGCGGGTGTGCGTGGGGTCCTTGCGCAGGGTATTGAGGATCAGGCTCGGGCGGTTGGCCGAGACCTCGTCCTTGGCGATGAGCTTCAGCTCGCTGACGCCGTTCTCGAGGATCTGCTCGCGCAGCAACGGGTCGATGACCTGGCCCGCCATGGCGAAGGGCGCCTCGGCCTCG
>WJIQ01000295.1 GCA_014730255.1 bacterium
CCCGAGATCTACGCGGCGCCGGGCAACCCAGGCACCGCCCGGCACGCCAGGAACGTGGCGCTGGATCCTGCGCGGCCGGTCGAGGTCGTGGCCGCCTGCCGGCGGCTGGGGGTCGATCTGGTCCTCGTCGGCCCGGAGGACCCGCTGATCGCCGGCCTGGCCGACGAGCTGCGCGGTGCGGGCATCGCCGTCTTCGGACCGGGCGCCCTCGGTGCGCGTCTGGAGGGCGACAAGGAGTTCGCCAAGGAGGTCATGGACACCGCGGGGATCCCGACGGCCCGGCACCAGGCCTTCTCGACCATCGAGGCGGCGCTCGGCCACCTCGACACCGCGACGATGCCCTGCGTGATCAAGGCGACGGGGGCGGCCCAGGGCAAGGGGGTCGCCGTCTGCGACAACCGTCAGGAGGCGGAGCAGTTCATCCGGCAGTGCCTGGCCGATCATCGCTTCGGGGTGGCCGGTGCCCGCATCCTGATCGAGGAGTGCCTCTTCGGTCCGGAGCTGTCGGTCCTGGTGGTGACCGACGGGCAGGACTACGCCCTGCTCGCGCCCAGCCGCGACCACAAGCGCGTCGGCGAGGGTGGCACCGGGCCCAACACCGGCGGCATGGGCGCGTACGCGCCGGTCCCGCTGACGTCCGAGCTCTGCCACCGCATCGACGTGGAGATCGTCGCCCCGCTGCTGGCCGAGCTGGTGCGACGGGACATCCCCTATCGCGGCGTGCTGTACGCCGGCCTGATGCTAACCGGCGACGGGCCGAAGGTCCTCGAGTTCAATGCCCGCTTCGGAGATCCGGAGACGCAGGTCGTGCTGCCGCTGCTGACCGAGGATTTCTGCGAGATGGTCGAGGCGACGGCCGACGGCCGGCTCGCCGACTTCCTGCAGGGTCTGCCGGACGCGGAGACGGGCGGACCGGACGGCTGGCCCGGCCGCGGCATGACCGACTGGCGGCGCAGCGCCGTCGTGGTCGTCGGTGCGAGCCGGGGCTACCCGGGAGCCTACGAGAAGGGTCACGCGCTCACGCTGCCGGAGGACGGACCGGACGCCTGGATCATCCACGCCGGCACCCGCCTGACCGAGGACGGGCTGGTGACCGCGGGGGGGCGCGTGCTCGGCGCCGTGGGCGAGGGCCTCGACCTGGCCGCGGCCCGTGAGCGCGCGTACGCCCTGCTCGGCGAGGTCGGTAGCGACAGCCTCTTCCACCGGGCCGACATCGGCCTCGATCAGGAGTCGGTTTCTTCATGAACGAGACATCAGGTGATCGACTGGTCGTGCTGCTGGGCAGCGCGTCGGACATGCCCGTGGTCGAGGGCATGGCGCCGCTCTGCGAGCGGCTGGGTCTGAGCATGCGGATCGAGGTGGCCTCGGCGCACCGGCAGCCGGACCGGCTGCGCGAGGTGATCCGCGAGAGCGAGGAACAGGGCACGGAGGTCTTCGTCGCGGTCGCCGGCATGGCTGCCCATCTCCCCGGGGTGGTGGCCTCGCTCACCAGCCGCCCGGTGATCGGAGTGCCGGTCGCCGCCGGACCGCTCGCCGGCGTGGACGCGATGCTCTCCATGGTGCAGATGCCGCCCGGCGTGCCGGTGGCCACGGTGGCCGTCGGCTCGGCCGGTGCGAAGAACGCGGTCGTCCTCGCGGCGCGGATCCTGGCGCTGCACGACGAGGCCGTGGCCCGGGCCCTGGGCGAATACCGGCAGACGCTGGCGCAGGGCGGCAAGTGACCACCCGCGGTGGACGCTGGCTCGACCGGGACGCCGCCACGCAGGCCCTGGCCGACGGTCAGGTCGTCCTCCTGAACACCGACACGCTGCCGGGCCTGCACGCGCGGCTCGACCGGCCGGAGGCCCTGGACCGCGTGGCCGAGCTGAAGGGCCGGGCGCCCGACAAGCCGCTGCTGGTGCTGGCGTCCTCGGGCGCGGATGCGCTGCCGCTGCTGGCCCGGACGAACGAGCCCTGCCTCGACTACATGCGGCGCTGCTGGCCGGGGCCGTTCACGCTGATCCTGCCCGGCGCGTCGTGGTTGCCTGGCGCGGTGCGCTCGGCGACCGGAACGGTGGCCGTCCGCGTCCCCGGCCGCGATGCCCTGCGCCAGCTGCTGACCAATACCGGGCCGCTGGCGTCGACCAGCGCCAACGCGGCCGGTGACGCCCCGGCCACGACGCTCGCCGACGCGGTCTCTCGCTTCCCGGGCCTGGGTGCCTGGGACGACGGTCAGGGTGACGGTCTGGACGCCGCGTCGGCGATCATCGCCCTGGGTGAGGACGGGCCGCGGGTCCTGCGCGAGGGGCCGGCGGCGCCGCCGGCCTGGCGACCATGACCGTAGCGACGTACCGACCAACCGGTTACGGCGCCAGCCCCGCTTGACGGTGCTCGCGGTGCGGCCTACTTTTCGACCGACGGAGGAGGCTCGGACGTGAGCGAGGCGACGGTGGTCTTCGTCTGCACGGGGAACACGTGCCGCAGCCCGCTGGCCATGGCCCTCGCGCGTCGCGACTGGCCGTCCGGGGTGCGCGTCGTGTCGGCCGGCCTGCAGGCGCACGAGGGCGATCCCGCGGCGGAACCGGCGCGGGCGGTCGCCTGCGAGCGCGGGGCCGACCTGTCCGACCACCGATCCCGGCGACTCGAGCGCGCGATGCTGGCCGGCTGCGGCTGGATCATCGGCATGACCCGGTCGCACGTCGCCCAGCTCGCGCGGCACGTGGCGCCCGATGGCCCCATGAAGCTGGGACTGCTGGGAGCTCCGGGCGTGGATCTGCGGGGACGCGCCACGCCGGAGGTGGACGAGATCGACGATCCGTACGGAGGGGATCGCGCACGCTATCGCGCGACCGCCGACCGGATCGAGAGGCTGCTGGACGCGTGGCGCCCGTTCGTCGCGCCGCCAAAGGACGACCCATCATGACGATCGCCATCGGGAGCGACCATCGCGGCTATCCGCACAAGGAGGCCCTCAAGGCTCACCTGGCCGCACGCGGCCACGAGGTCGTCGATTGCGGCTGCGACGGGCCCGCGTCCGCCGATTATCCGGACCACGCGCTGCGGGCGGCCGAACTGGTCGGCCGGGGCGAGGCCGAGGCGGGCATCCTGATCTGCGGATCGGGGATCGGCATGTCCATCGCCGCGAACAAGGTGACCGGGATCCGCGCCTCGCTCTGCTGCGATCCCGAGGCGGCCACCGTCACGCGGCAGCACAACGACAGCAACGTCCTCTGCCTCGGCGGAGACCGCACCACGCCCGACGAGGCGCTCGCCATCGCCGACAGCTACCTCGCCGCCTCCTTCGAGGGCGGCCGCCACGCGCGCCGCGTGGACAAGATCACCGGGTACGAGGCCCAGCACCATCAGTCGAGAGGGTAACGAGATGTACGACGCCGTCCACGAGACCGACCCCGAGATCGCGGCCATCCTCGAGGCCGAGCTGGGGCGCCAGCGCGACCAGCTGGAGATGATCGCCAGCGAGAACTTCACCAGCCCGGCCGTGCTCGAGACCGTCGGCTCGGTGCTGACCAACAAGTACGCCGAGGGCTACCCGAAGAAGCGTTACTACGGCGGCTGCGTGCACGTGGACGAGGCCGAGCTGCTGGCCAAGCGCCGGGCCTGCGAGCTGTTCGAGGCCGAACGCGCCAACGTCCAGCCGCACAGCGGATCGACGGCCAACATGACCGCCTACTGCGCCTTCGCCGAGCCCGGCGACAAGATCATGGGCCTGAGCCTCAGCCACGGCGGGCATCTCACCCATGGCCACCCGGTGAACTTCTCGGGTCTGTTATTCCAGGCCGTCCATTACGAGGTCGAGCCCGGCAGCGAGGTCATCGACTACGACAGGATGCGGGAGCAGGCGAAGAAGGAGCAGCCGAGGATCCTGATCGGCGGGGCGAGCGCCTATCCGCGCACGTGGGATTACGCGGCCATGCGTTCGATCGCCGACGAGGTCGGCGCGGTCTTCATCTTCGACATGGCGCACATCGCCGGCCTGGTCGCCGGCAAGGTGCACCCCAGCCCGGTGCCGCATGCCGACGTGGTCACCAGCACCACGCACAAGACGCTGCGGGGGCCGCGTGGCGGCGTGATCCTCTGCACCAAGGAGAACCTCAAGGCCATCAACAAGCTCAACTTCCCGGGCATGCAGGGCGGCCCGCTCATGCACGTGATCGCCGCCAAGGCCGTCTGTTTCCACCAGTGCCTGCAGCCGGAATTCCGCGACTACGCCCAGCGCACGCTGGACAACGCCCAGGCCCTGGCCGCGGCGCTGCTCGAGAAGGGCTTCGAGCTGGCGTCCGGCGGGACGGACAATCACCTGGTGCTGGTCAACTGCAAGCCCCGCGGGCTGACCGGCAAGGAGATGGAGGAGCTGCTCGAGCACGTCGGCATCACCTGCAACAAGAACACCGTGCCGTTCGACGAGGAGAGTCCGTTCGTGACCAGCGGCGTGCGGCTGGGCACGCCGGCCCTGACCACGCGCGGCATGGGGCCGGACGAGATGCGGCGGATCGCCGACATCATGGACCGGGCCGTCACCAGCCGCGAGGACGAGGATGCGCTCGCGCGGTTGCGCGGAGAGACCGAGGCCCTCGGCCGCGATTTCCCGCTCTACCCGGAGCTGTAGCCGATCGGCGGGGCGCTGCGG
>WJIQ01000056.1 GCA_014730255.1 bacterium
CGTCTACATCTGCAGCGAATGCATCAAGCTGTGCAACGATATCCTCGAGGGCGAACTGCTGGACGAGGCTGCGCTAGCGCCGCCCAAGTTTCCCAAGCCCAAGGAGATCCGCGACCGCCTCTACGAGATCCTCGCCAAGCACACCGGTCAGCCCGTCGAGAAGATCGCCGAGGACAGCGATCGCGATTTCTTCATGGCGGCCGACGAGGCGCTGGAATACGGTCTGGTGGACAAGGTGATCGAGAGCCGCGAAGAGATCGAGAAGAAGAAGTAGTAGGGGTCGTGATGAAACGCCGCCAGAACGGCAGTCCGCAGATGATCAAGTGCTCGTTCTGTGCCCGCGGGCAGGACGAGGTGGCCAAGCTGGTCGCCGGTCCGAACAGCGTGTACATCTGCAACGAGTGCATCAAGCTGTGCAACGACATCCTCGAGGGCGAGCTGATGGACGAGGCGGCCCTCGCGCCGCCGGAGTTCCCCAAGCCCCTGGAGATCAAGGACCACCTCGACCAGTACGTGATCGGGCAGAACGATGCCAAGGTCGCCCTGTCGGTGGCGGTCTACAACCACTACAAGCGCATCCACCAGAAGACCGGCCGCGACGGCATCGCGATCGACAAGAGCAACATCCTGCTCATCGGCAACACCGGCACCGGCAAGACGCTGCTCGCGCACACGCTGGCGAAGTTCCTCAACGTGCCCTTCGCCATCGCCGACGCCACGGCGCTCACCGAGGCGGGCTACGTGGGCGAGGACGTCGAGAACATCCTCGTTCGGCTGTTGCAGGCCGCGGACTACAACATCCCGGCGGCCGAGCAGGGCATCATCTACATCGACGAGATCGACAAGGTCGGCCGCAAGGGCGGCAACCCGTCGATCACGCGCGACGTCTCCGGCGAGGGCGTCCAGCAGGCGCTGCTGAAGATCCTCGAGGGCACCGTGGCCAACGTGCCGCCCCAGGGCGGGCGCAAGCATCCCCAGCAGAAGTACCTCGAGGTCAACACCCGCAATATCCTGTTCATCTGTGGCGGGGCGTTCGAGGGCCTGGAGAAGATCGTCACGCGGCGCGTCGGCCAGGGCACGCTCGGATTCGCGCGCGAGGAGGAGCAGGGCGACCTGCGCCGGCGACTGAAGCGCGGCGAGATCCTCTCGCAGGTCGAGCCGCAGGACCTGCAGAAGTACGGCCTGATCCCCGAGCTGATCGGCCGCCTGCCGGTCAACGTGCAGACCGAGGAGCTCGATCGCCAGTCCATGGTGCGGATCCTCACCGAGCCGCGCAACGCGCTGACCAAGCAGTTCCAGAAGCTGCTGGACATGGAGAACGTCGAGCTGGTGTTCGCCCCCGGCGCGCTCGAGGCCATCGCCGACGAGGCGATCAGCCGCGGGACCGGTGCGCGCGGCCTGCGCTCGATCATCGAGGCGCGCATGCGCGACGTCATGTTCGAGATCCCGTCCCAGGAGGACGTGCGACGGGTGGTCATCACCCGCGATACCATCGTCGAGGGGGCTTACCCCGAGGTCATCAGCGGGGACCCCGACGCGGATCTCAAGGAAGCCTAGTCCGGAACCAACCAGCATGATGCGTGACGAGCCGTGGCCCAGCCCGGCTCGTTCGCCGTGAGGACCGCCCCATGACCGACGACCGTTTCCTGATCCAGCGGGACGACGAGGAGCACCTCGTCCCCTCGCGACTGCCCCTGTTGCCGCTGCGCGACGTGGTGGTCTTCCCGTTCATGGTCACCCCGCTGCTCGTGGGCCGACCGGCGTCGGTCGCCGCGGTCGAGGCCGCCATGGAGGCCGAGAAGCTGCTCTGCGTCGTCGCCCAGCGCGAGGCCGACACCGAGGAGCCCGACCAGGAGGACCTCTTCGCCGTCGGCACGGTGATCCGCGTCCTGCAGGTCATCCGCACGCCCGACGAGACGCTCAAGATCCTGGTCGAGGGCCTCGCGCGCGTGGACATCGACGACCTGCAGGAGACCGAGGAGCACCTATGGGCCTCGGTCGCCCCGCGTCACGACGACACGCAGTCCGGTCCGCGGAGCGAGGCGCTGGCGCGCTCGATCAAGGAGCGGTTCAAGGACTACGTCCGCCTGAACAAGCGCCTGCCCGACGAGGTGCTGCTGTCGGTCCTGAACCTCGAAGAGATCGACCGCATGGCCGACAGCATCAGCGCCTACATCCTGGGCAAGACCTCGCTCAAGCAGGAGCTGCTCGAGGAGCCGGACGTCGAGCTGCGCCTGTCGCGGATCAACCAGATCCTGGCCGACGAGCTCGAGATCCTCGAGATCGAGCAGCGCATCGACACCGAGGTGCAGAGCCAGGTCCAGAAGAACCAGCGCGAGTTCTACCTGCACGAGCAGCTGCGCGCGATCCGCAAGGAGCTGGGCTACCACGCCGACGACGACTCGGAGGCCGAGGAGTACGCCGAGCGCATCGAAAAGAGCGACCTCTCGGCCGAGGCGCGCGACGTGGCCCGCCGCGAGCTGTCGCGCCTGGCGCGCATGCCTGGCATGTCGCCCGAGGCGGCCGTGGTGCGCAACTACCTCGACACCCTGCTGGATCTGCCCTGGAAGAAGCGGTCGCGCGACCGCATCGACACCCGCAAGGTGCGCCAGCGCCTCGACGCCGACCACTACGGCCTCGAGAAGGTCAAGGACCGCATCGTCGAGTTCCTCTCGGTCTACAAGCTGACCCGCAAGCTGCAGGGCTCGATCCTCTGCCTGGTCGGCCCGCCCGGCGTCGGCAAGACCTCCCTCGGCCGGAGCATCGCCGACAGCATGAACCGCAAGTTCGTGCGCATCAGCCTCGGCGGCGTGCGCGACGAGGCCGAGATCCGCGGCCACCGGCGCACGTACATCGGCTCGAAGCCCGGTCGCGTCATCGAGTCGCTGCGCAAGGCGGGCACGCGCAACCCGGTGTTTCTGCTCGACGAGATCGACAAGATGGGGGCCGACTTCCGCGGCGACCCCGCCTCGGCGCTGCTCGAGGTCCTCGATCCGGAGCAGAACTCGCACTTCTCCGACCACTACCTCGAGGTCGACTTCGACCTCTCGCAGGTGCTGTTCGTGACCACGGCCAACAGCCTGCACTCGATCCCCCCGGCGCTCGAGGATCGCATGGAGATCATCCGCCTGCCGGGCTACCTCGAGCACGAGAAGCTGGCCATCGCCGAGCGGTTCCTGATCCCGCGGCAGCGCGAGCGCAACGGCATCGACGACTGGCCGGCCGGACTCCGGCGCGGCGCGATCCAGACCATCATCGACGGCTACACCCGCGAGGCGGGCGTCCGCAACCTCGAACGGGAGATCGGCAGCGTCTGCCGCAAGGTGGCCACGCGCAAGGCCGAGACCGACAGGTACCCGGGGTGGATCAAGGCGCGCAACGTCGAGCGCTACCTCGGCAAGCCGCGCTACCGGCGTGCCCAGGTCGACCGCGATCCGGAGGTCGGCGTGGTGATCGGCCTGGCCTGGACCGAGGTGGGCGGCGAGATCCTCGAGATCGAGGTGACCGCGCTGCCGGGCGAGGGCAAGCTGGTGCTCACCGGCAACATCAAGGACGTGATGAAGGAGTCGGGCGAGGCCGCGCTGAGCTACGCGCGCGTGCGCTGCCCCGAGCGGGCCGACTGGTTCAAGCAGCACCAGATCCACATCCACGTGCCCGAGGGCGCGATCCCCAAGGACGGCCCGTCGGCGGGCATCGCCATGGCCACCGCCCTGGTCTCGCTCTTTTCCGGCCGCAAGGTGCGCAAGGACGTGGCCATGACCGGCGAGGTCACGCTGCGCGGCAAGGTCCTGGCCATCGGCGGCCTGCCGGAGAAGGCGGTGGCCGCGATCCGGGCCGGCGCCAGGCACCTGATCATCCCGCGCGACAACGAGAAGGACTTCCTCGAGCTGAGCCCGGTGATCCGCCGGGAGCTGGACGTGCACCTGGTCGAGTCCATGGACGCGGTGCTGGACCTGGCCCTCTCCGACGACGCGTAGCCATGCAGGTGGAGTTCCTGGGCAGCTTCCCGACGCTCACCGGCCGCCCCGAGCCGGTGCGGCCGGAGTTCGCGCTGCTCGGGCGCAGCAACTGCGGCAAGTCATCGCTGATCAACTACCTGCTCGGTCGCAGCGGCCTGGCGCACACGAGCCGCCAGCCGGGCAAGACGCGCCTCTTGAACTACTTCCGCGTCGCCGACCGCTACGACCTGGTCGACCTGCCCGGCTACGGCTACGCCAAGGTGAGCAAGCGACAGCGCGAATCGTGGTGGTCGCTGCTGCGGGACTACCTCTCGGGCGATGCGCGCCTGACCGCCGCGCTGCACCTGCTGGATGGCCGCCACGAGCCCGGCGACCACGATCAGGAGATCTCGCGGCTGCTGCGCGCGGGGGAGATCCCGTTCGCCGTGGTCGTCACCAAGCTGGACAAGCTCACGCAGAAGGAACAGATGCCCGCCCTGCGGCGTATCATCGAGACCCTGGACCTCGCGCCGGAGACCCCGTTCCTGCTGACCTCGGCCCGGCGCCGGATCGGTCGCGACGAGGTGTTCGGCTGGATCGATGAGGTCTTGACAGGCGGCGTCCAGGACGTTTGACTTTTGCCAGGACCAGCCGATATAATGGATCCTGGATCGGTATGATCGCACGAGACGGTGAGGATGATCATGAGCGCCTGCCATCACCATCGCGTCCGTCGCGCCCTGCTCGGGGTGCTCGTGGTGCTGGCGATCGCGCCCGCGGCCCTGGCGACGGAGGCCGACATGGCCCAGCTGCCGGTGGTCGAGCCGTTCCTCTGCCTGATCTGCCACACATCCGAAGATCCCACCCCCGACAGCTTCGCGCTGAACGCGTTCGGCGAGGACTTCCTGGCCAACGCGCGCATCTGGGATGCCGCGCTCGCCAGCACCGACTCCGACGATGACGATTGCGTCAACGGCGTCGAGCTCGGCGACACCGACGCCGACGGCACCGCCGATGGCAACGTGACCAGCCTGCAGTCCAACCCCGGTGACGGCACCGACTGCGGGGTCAACACCGTGGGGCCGACGACCTGGACCGAACTGAAGGGCCTCTTCAACCGGAAATGACAGCAGGCCGGACCGACCGGTCCGGCGCCCCGGCCCGTCCCGAGTGCGGGCCGTCTTGCTGGTGCCCGGAATCCGTCAGGAGACGACTTGGAAAACCGTACGTTGATCGGTGGCCAGTGGGGTGACGAGGGCAAGGGCAAGGTGATCGACGCCCTCGGCGAGGGGTTCGACTGGGTCATCCGCTACCAGGGCGGCGCCAATGCCGGCCACACGATCCAGATCGGCGCCAGCGAGCACGTCGTGCACCTGATCCCGTCGGGCGTCTTCCGCGAGGGCGTGCGGAACTATCTCGGCGGCGGCATGGTGATCGACCCGTGGGCGCTCCGTGACGAGATCCTCGAACTCGAGGCGACCGGACACACGGTGCGCGACCGCCTCTACATCTCGAGCACGGCCGCACTCCTGATGCCCTACCACAAGCGCTTCGACGAGCTCTACGAGGAGCAGCGCAAGCGCCGGTCGATCGGCACCACCGGCCGCGGCATCGGCCCGGCCTACCAGGACAAGCTGCGCCGCACCGGACTGCGGGTGGGCGACCTCGCCCTGCCGCTGGAGAAGCTCGAGCGCATCGCCATCGAGCACATCCTCGAGGCCAACGAGCTGCTCTCGAGCCTCTTCGACGCCGAGCCCCTGCCGGCCAAGGTGCTGGCCGAGGAGCTGGTGACGCTGGCCCAGACCCTGCGCCCGATGATCGCCGACGGCTTCACCGTCCTGCGCGGCGTGCGCGAGGGCACCCAGTCGGCGCTGTTCGAGGGTGCCCAGGGCACCCTGCTGGACATCGACCACGGCACCTACCCGTACGTGACCAGCAGCAACTGCACCGTCGGCGGGGCGCTCACCGGCACCGGCCTGCCGCCACGCTGCCTCGGCGACATCGTCGGCGTTTTCAAGGCCTACTGCACGCGCGTGGGCAACGGCCCGTTCCCCACCGAGCTGCTGGCCGAGGAGGGCGAGCACCTGCGGGAGCTGGGGGGCGAGTACGGCGCGACCACCGGCCGGCCCCGCCGCTGCGGCTGGTTCGACCTCGTGGCCGCCCGCTACGCCGTGGGCATCAACGGCCTCAACGGCGTGGTGATCACCAAGCTCGACGTGCTCGACACGCTGCCGGCGATCCAGGTCGCCGAGGCGTACGACCTCGACGGCGAGCGCCTCGTGGACTTCCCCGTGCGCCTCGATGCGAGCCAGCGGGCGCGGCCGGTCTACAAGGACCTGCCGGGCTGGGAGAAGCCCACGGGCAAGGCGCGCAAGCTGAGCGACCTGCCGGCCGGCGCGCGCAAGTACCTGGAGTACCTCGAGCGGTCGCTCGGGGTGCTGATCGTGGGCATCTCGGTGGGCAAGACGCGCGATCAGATGATCTTGACGCCCACGGGGGTGACCACGTAGTTGGACGCACGCGATGTCTGGGCCGCTAGCTCATCTGGTTAGAGCATCTGCCTTTTAAGCAGAGGGTGCCTGGTTCGAGTCCAGGGCGGCCTACCA
>WJIQ01000296.1 GCA_014730255.1 bacterium
GATGTGGCGGTGCACACGCTCGATGCGCCTGATCACGCCGGCGGCTGGTCGGTCGACGCCCAGGTCGAGATCCCTGCGTGGGATCGCGGCGGCCTCGAGCGTCTGGTGCGCTACTGCGCGCGTCCGCCGCTGGCCCAGGATGGGAGCGAGGTCGACCGAGCCCACGACGTCGGGGACGGTGGGATCGGCGACGTCCAGGATCCGGAGATCTCCGGAGACGGCGTAGGCGAGGTCGCCCTGCGCGGCGACGGCCTGGATGGAAAGGTGCTGAATGGTCGCTGCCGGCTGCGGATCGCCGGCGTAGTCGATGCAGTCCTGGCCCGGCGCGGTGGCCGCCAGGGCAAGAGCGATGACGATGGTCGTGAGTGGGATACGCATCGCCGTTCCTCCCTCGAGCGTGCGTTCAGCCGCGAAGCGGCGCGAGAACTCTCCCCCGGGGATCGAGTCTAGCACATCGGGCGCCCGGCTGTCAGCCGGCAGGCCGTCAGTCGCGGGACTGGCGGCCGGTTTCTCCTGCCTTGCCGGTCGGGTCGTCGGGGGCCACGCGAAGGGTGGACGTGCGCGTGAGCAGCACGACGCTCGCGGCCAGTCCCAGGAGCATCACGGCGGCCGTCGCCGGCTCCGAGCCGGTGCGTTCCATCGTCGCGGCCGCCAGCAAGGCGGCCACGATCACGGCGATCCAGAAGGTGCTTCGCGCGCGGCCGTCGATGGCGAGCAGGGTGCGGCACTGCGGGCAGGGCATGGATCCCAGGCGGAGGTAGCCCAGGTAGGTGGCGGCCGGCAGGCGGTGGCCGCATTCGGGGCAGTGGCGAGTCATGATCGGTCTCCCTCGTTGCTGGCGTCCGGTGCGGGGCGGACGCGGTTCCCCGCCACCAAGTATGCTTCATCCACCGGGGCGCCGTCCACCTCCAGCGCCGAGAAACGCACCGGCCGCCCCATGCCCTCGAAGAGGTCGGCCGTGTCCTGCACGTGGAAGTGGAGGTGCGGTTCGCTGCTGTGGCCGGTGTGGCCGCAGCGGCCGATGATCTCGCCCCGCGCCACGCGGTCGCCCGGCCTCACCGTGAGGCTGCCGCGGATGAGGTGGGCGTAGAGGGCGAACTCCTCGTCGGCGTGCCGGATCACCACGTGGTTGCCGACGAAGCTGCGCGCGGTGATGTCGCAGAAGCCCCAGCCCAGCAGGGGCGCCGTGCGCACGCGGTCCTCCACGGCGATCACCTCGCCGTCGGCCGCGGCGAGGATATCCCGGCCGTGACAGAAGTACTGCTCGGGGCGCGTGCCGCGGCCGGCGTGCCGGCGCAGGTCGGCGTCGGCGACCACGAGGTCGAGGGCGAAGCGCTGGCCGAGCACGTCCCAGGAGTGGGAGCTACGCGGCGTGCGGCCGCCGTTGTAGACCAGCCACTCGCCGCGGAAGGGTAGCGAGTAGACCACGGTGGTGGGGCGCTCGTTGCCGTCCTCGCCGGTGCGTCGCTCGCGGGCCTTGGAGACGGGCGTTGCCCACGGCCTGGCGGACGATCTGGGCGAGCTGGAAGGGGTTGAGGACGGCCAGCAGGCTGGTGAGCGTCCAGACCGCGATCAGGCCGGGCTGGCCCAGACGGCCGATGGGGCCGGAGGTGGGCCAGTGCGAGTGGTCGGGCCGGGGCTCCTTGGCGTAGCGCTCGTGGGTGGTGCCGCTGCGGCGGATCCGGGCGACCGCGACGTAGAGGACGAGGTAGAGCGCGACCACGGCGAGGCCGGGCAGGCGGTAGCCCGCGAGCAGGCGCGTGGCGATGACGATCACGAAGGTGCATGCGAGGGCGATGACGATGGACATGGCGGACGGCTCCGGGTTCAGTCAGGCCGTGGATGGCCGGTTCCGATCGCCGCGATCCCCGTTCCGGTGGAGGACGTCCCGCAGCCAGCGGACGCCCGCCACGGTGAACATCAGCCCCACACCGACGAACACCCACCGCCACCGTGTGCCGAGCCTGTCGCCTTCCCCGCCGAGACGGTGGATCGACGGGAAACGGCGCGAGTACTCCACGCGCACCGTCTCGCCGACTTCTCCCGTGTAGCCGGTACTCCGGCCACCATGCGCGTCGCCGTCGGCGTCCTGGAAGCGGTAGGTGATGAAACCGACGGTCCCGCCGGAGCTCCGCCGCACCGAGCCGGTCTCGACGACCTCCGCCAGCGCGATGGCCGCATCGTGGGCCAGGAGGCGCTGATAGAGCACGAGACGTCCGCCCACGACCAGCAGCACCAGGCCGAGGAGGATGGCGGTCAGCGGTCCGAGTAGCGACTTCGTCATGCTGGCGTTCATGGTTCCTCCCGGCGCATTGTCGCGGGCCGGCGGCCATGATGTCAACGACCCAAGAAGAGGGGTTCCGGAACGTGCCGGAACCCCTCGCGCATCGACGGTCGCGGTTCAGTCGCGCGTGATCACTTCAAGAGCACCATCCGCCGCGACTGCACCTCGCCGCCCGCCTCGAGGCGGTACAGGTAGGTGCCCGAGGCCACCTGGCGGCCGGCATCGTCGGTGCCGCGCCAGATCACCTGGTGCTGGCCAGCCGAGCGCTGCTCGCCGCTGACCAGGGTGCGCACGAGGCGGCCGCGGAGATCGTGGACGCGCAGGCGCACGGTGCTCAACGGCTTCCTGGGCCAGACCACCGGCTACCACGAGCGGTTCCTCAAACGCTCGGTGATCCAGCTGGCGAAGGTCGAGGGCACGGACGAGGTGAAGTACATCCACGGCAAGCGCGGTCAGGGGACGTTCACGTTCCTCGGCGGC
>WJIQ01000297.1 GCA_014730255.1 bacterium
CGATCCGGGCGGGAGTCATCGAATCGGGTCCTCGCGCGGATGGGTCCGGGCCAGTGGTCGCGTCGCATCGGGGCGGCGAATCCCGACGGCCTCGCCCTCGACACGACCATCACTCGCGCGCCCGATCCCCTTCCGCCACCACCGGCAACCCCAGCTCGAACGTCGTCCCCCGCCCCGGCTCGCTGCGGGCGACGGTGAGCGTGCCGCCGAACAGCGCGACCTCGCGGCGCGACCGCGCCAGGCCGTAGCCGCCGCCCGGCCGGTCGCTCCAGCCCTCCTCGAAGATCGCCTCGTGGTCGTCCGGGGCGATGCCGCAGCCGGTGTCGGTCACCAGCAGGTAGACGGTGCGGCGATCGACGAGCCAGCGGACGGTGAGCGTCCGCTCGCGGCTGTCGCTCATCGCGCGCACGGCGTTGCCCACGAGGTTGTCGAGCACGAAGTCGAGGTCCTCGGCGTCGATGTGCACGCGGGGGCCGGCGCGCGACTCGCCGCCCGTCGTCGGGGGCGCGACCGGCCAGCCGTCGCCCTCGACGGTGACGGAGACCCGGTGCGCGGCCAGCTCGTCCCGCTGCGCCTCGAGCACGCGGGCGACGGCGGCGGCGACATCGCTCGTGACGTGCTGCTCGACGCTGCGGCGCAGGCGCTGCAGGACGCCGTCGATCTCGCCGGCGAGGTCGCCGACCCGCGCATCGAGCCCGCCGTAGCGGACCGCCGTGTCCGCCGCGGTCAACCGGGCGAGCACGCCGGCCAGCTCGTCCAGCAGCTCCTCGCCGGAGACGATCAGGTGATCGGGCGCGCCCACGCGCCGGGCGAGCGTCAGCACCTCGTCCAGGCGCGGGCGGGTCTCGGTGTCGAAGGACCGCACGGCCGCGGCGATCCGCTCGTGCCCGGCGGCCGACGGCGCGGCCCCGGGGTGCTCGGCCTCCTTCACGGCCTCGCTCTCCAGCCGGAAGGCCAGGCGCCGCAGCGTCTTCAGGGCGCCGATCTTCTCGTGGTCGCCCTTGGCCAGGCGGGCCAGCAGCTGCAGGCGCAGCTCGCGCAGGATCGCCGGGTCGGTCTCGAGATCCCGGCGGCGGCGCTCGCGGCGGCGGCGATGCGCGCGCCAGGCGAGGCCCGCGATCCCGAGGGCCACGGCGCCGCCGGTGATCGCGGTCGTGGCGTACGATCGGGGCGCCGGGGCGATGGTCAGGGGCTGCGACTCGCCGTCGGCGACCTGGATGACGCGCTGACCGGGAGACGGTTCCCACGCGACGACGTGATTGTGGGTGGCTCCGTCCGCGCTCCCGAACGCCGCCAGCAGCCGGAGGTCCGCCGACAGCACGTCGATCCGGCCGGGGCGCGAGACGATCAGCTCGCGGCCGGGTTCGGCCTCGATCGCCTCCATGAAGCCGACGACGTTGCCCTGGGGGTACCGACGCTCGGCCAACGTCTCGAAAACGCCGTCCCGCCAGGTGGCGACCACCAGACGCCGACCCGTCTCGACCCAGGCGACGAGGGGCCGATCGGATCCCGGGACCTCGGAGATCGCCGGCGTCTTCACCGGCTGGTGCTGCCAGATGTGCTCGTGCGTCCTCTCGCCGGTCACCGACCAGATCGTCAGCCGGCCGCGCGGAGGCTCCGGTCCGCTGGCGACGGTGATGATCTCGCGCTGGCCGTCGGCGTCGGCATCGCCGAGGGCGACACGGCAGCTCGCCCCGGGACCGGCGAGCGCCCGCTGCCAGACGACCTCGCCCTGGTCGTCGAACACGAACACGCGGCTCGAGTCGTCGCCGACATCGTGCAGGCGTGCGCCCTCGAGGTTGTCGACGGCAGCCGTCCCGCACACGACCTCGAACCGGCCGTCGCCGTCGATGTCGGCGATCGACGTGCACTGAGGCCGCAGGCGCGCGTCGGTCCGGCGGTGCCAGCAGATTTCGCCGGCGATGGGATCGATCGCCACGAGACCTCGTCCGGTCACGTCGTAACCGGCCTCGCCGACCAGCAGGAGCGCCGGTCGCGGTCGACCGGCGATGGGGAGGGCGCCGATCGGCGTGAACTTACCATCCCAGCGGCCATCGCGACGCCGGCCGTCCGGGGTGGGCAGCATCACGTCGCCCACGAACGCTCCGGCTCGAACGTCGCGCAGCCAGACACGCCAGTGATCACCGGTGTCGTGAGGCGCCGCCACGACCAGCTCGTCCGATCCGTCGCCGTCCACGTCGAGGGGGGCGAGATCGACGAAGGGGACGTCGGCGACGTATCCGGTCGGCAGGCGAAACTGCTCGATCACATAGTTCCCCGTGCCGTCGTGGCCGTGTATCTGGCCCCCCTGATCGAGATTGATCGCCATCTCCATGCTTCCGTCCCCGTCGATGTCGAGCAGGGTGAACGGACGTTGCCGACCGGCATCGCTCGGCGCCGGGAGATACCGTCCCGGGGTGTCGTACAGGGTGTACGGCAAGCCGTCGACCGCCCGGGTGGACGGGGGCGGGAGATCGGCCCCGCGGTCGGAGGTGCAGGCCGCGATGGTGATCGCCACCGCCGCGGTCGAGGCCAGGAGGACGAGCGTCGTCGTGAGTGGACGGATGATGGTCACCTCGAACCCCGGATGCGCTGGTCGGACGGACGTGCAGGTTCCGTCACGACCTTAACGCATCCGGGGGAACGCGTCACCCGGCCGGCGCTACGGCCGGCGGTCGCTGGTCCGGAAGTCCTGCTCGGACAGCAGGAACGATCGCATCGCGAAGTACGCATCCCGCACGTCGCGCGCCGGCAGCGGCATCGAGTAGCGGTCCTCGTCGCCCTCGAGCTGCCGGACCAGGTGGTCCGTGTCCGGCACGTCGCGGCAGTAGCTGCGGAACGCCGGCAGCGCCCCGGCGATCAGACGGCGGCTCTCCTCGCAGCGCCCGTCCGCGTTCAGGCGGGCCGACTCCATGGTCAGCCGCTGCTGCCAGATGCGCGCGATCCGCTGACCGGTCGCCACGTCGAAGGGCTGGTTCCGGACCTCGGCCTCGTCGACCACGGCGATCGGTACCGCGAGCGGAGCGGTGCTCATGGCCGCGCCCGTCCGCGCCGACCGCCACCGGGGATGCAGGATCAGCTCGAACCGCTCGCCGACATGGCCGACGGGCACGGCGAGCTGCAGGACCACCTCGCGCGAGGCGCCCGCGACCAGCGATCCGAGGTGCACGGACACGGTGCCGTGTCCGGTCTCGTGGACGTAGGGGCCGAGCACGGTCAGATCCAGGCCGGGCGGGTGCTGGACGGTGAGCTCGAGGTCGTCGGCCGCGGTGGTCAGGATCTCCCCCAGCTCTCCCGCCACCACGGCGACGATGTCCTGGCCCAGCGGCGCGTCGTGAAGCCGGCCGCCGCCGCCCTCGACGATGGCCGCGAGCTGCGTCGGGCTGTAGTCGTCACCGATGCCCACGGCCGACGAGTGGACGCCCCGGCGGCGCAGCTCGGCGGCGTGGTGCAGCAGCTCGGCCGCGTCGGTCAGGCCCCGGTTGGCGTAGCCGTCGGAGAGGACGATCACGCGGTGCTGGGTGTGGCCGTCGGAGGACCCCGGCCGGCCGGCGCCGGGGTGGCCGGGGCCGCCGGGGTGGCCAGGGCCGCCGGGCTCATGGGTCATGCCCGGCGCCATGCCCCGGGCCACGCGCTCGCAGCCCTCGAGCCAGCCGCCGGCGAGGTCGGTGGTCCCGCGGGCCTCGAGCTCGCGGGTGGCGGCGATGGCCCGCGCGCGCCCGGTGTCGTCGCAGCGCACGCGATCGACGTGCACGCGGACATCGCTGGCGAACGAGACGACGGTCACGGTGTCGCGGACGTCGAGGCGGTCGATCACCCCGCAGGTGGCCTCGATGGCGGCCGCGAGCGGCGGGCCGGTCATCGACCCGGACGCGTCGACCACGAGCGCGAGGTCCAGCGGCGGGCGCCGGGCGGCGTGGCCGGGCAGGGTCTCGCGCGGCGCCCGGACGGTCGCGAGCACGTGACGCATGCCGCCGCCGGGGCCGATCAGTCGCCGGTCGAGGCGGTGGGTCCACTGCAGGTCGTGCGGCAGGTGGTGCGGGTCGTGGTGCGTGTCGCTCATGATCGGTCCTCCCCCGAGTCGAGCAGTTCCTGGAGCGCCCGGGCCAGGCCGGCCAGGCGCAGGCGGGTGTGGTGGCTGGTGGGCTGGCGGACGTGGATCTCGACCAGCTCGTCGGTCAGGCGGCGCCACTGCTCGGCGTCGCCCCGGGTGATCTGGCGATGGTCGCCGCCCAGCTCGGCGAGCAGGGCCTGCAGCCGGGTCAGCAGGTCGCGGAGGTCGTCCGCGGGGTCCGACGCGTCCGACCAGAAGGTGCTCGACAGGAGCGGGCTGGCCGGGGGCGAGGGGCGGTCGTGGTCGTGGTC
>WJIQ01000298.1 GCA_014730255.1 bacterium
AAGGGCCTGCTGCGGCCGGCCAAACGGCTGCCAGAACACGCCTTCTCGGTCTGGCTCGGTCAACGTACCGCATCGGGTACGCCTCCCTCGCCAGCCCTTGCGAGGTCGTGTTCTGGCAGCCGTTTTCCTCGGCCTCGCGACGGCCCTTCGTGAATGATCCGGGCTGATATGGAGTGACCCTCCGTCAACCGTTTCTTCTCTACCCGTTTTCTAGGGCGAGTGGAGCCGGACGCTTCGACGACGAGTCAGTCTGATATCCGCGGGCCGAAACCGCATGACATGATCCGTCGAGGAGTTGCCCGAATCTAGTCTCGCGTGCTCAGGAAACAGATTCCCTAACGCATAGCCCGGCCAGGGATCTCCAGATCGTGCCGACTCCACTCGCTCCATTCATCGCTTCAATGACCATTTCGCTCAAGCCGCTACGCGGCGTACCGTGAGAGATTGCCGTTTAGCCTCGACCAAGGCCTCCCAGATGAAGCCCACCAGCTCTCTGGCGACCGCCGTGACAGCCTTGTGAGTCGGTTTACCGCGGTTGACCAAGGCCCAGTATCGACGGCACAAACGCTGGTGCGCTCGATCAGCGATGGCCACAGCCCACAAGGGTTGTCCCTCTCGCCGTTTCTTCAGCTTCATGCCGACCGATGGTTTGTGTCTGTAGTGCCATGCGATCTGCCCCAGGGTAAACCGCGCGAATCGGTTGCCAGTTTTCGTGATCCCGCCTCGCCGCTCTCGGTCTCCGCTTTGATCGACTCCCGATGTCAGGCCGAGGTAGCTCATCAAACGGCGCGGCGTTTCGAAGCGCTCGATCTCGAAGATCTCGTTGACCAGGATCACAGCCGCCGTCGTATCGATGCCATGGAAACAGCGGAGCACCCCGACCAGCAGCGACCGCGATTCCTCTTCAGCCAGTCGCTGCAGCGACTGCTCGAGCCGGAGACGGCGATCCTCGAGCTCGCGCAGGCCGGTCAGCAGCTCGCCGAAGCTCACCTCGTCAGCCCATTCATCCCACGTCTGACTCTTGAGCCATTGGCGATGCTTCAACGTCCAGTTCTGACCATCGCGATAGACTCGGCCCCGTCGTGTCATGAACTTCAAGAGGTGGTGGCGCTTGCGAAGGATCTCCTGCTTGACCTGCTGGAACGTTCGACCGAGGTCCCGAGCGGACTCATCGGATTCGTCCGGTGTGGCGATCGCGACCAGCTCGCCCGCGCGGTACAGATGAGCCAGCTTGGACGCATCCCGCTTGTCGGTCTTGACCCGCTGGCCGGTCCGGCGAGGCGTCAACGACGGTGCCATCACCTCCACGGTGACCGAGCCAAACGACTCCAGACGTCGCTTCAACGAGAATCCGTTCGGCCCCGCCTCGTAGCAGATCCGTATCTCGCGATCACGATGATGGCGCTCAAGCCGACGCACCCAACGACGTAGCGCACCATCCTCGTTGGCCAGCTTCTTGATCACCGGATCCGCCTCACTGGTCCCGTCGAGTACGGCTACCGACAGGCTCAGTTTGTGATCGTCGATCCCAATCCATATGGTATCCTGATTCATGACCGGTCATCCTTTCTCCGTATGCGTTATCCAGATCCATCCGACCTGGTAGCACGCGATTATACGGACTGGGTGATCGGTCACTCCATATTCTCTAGGCGGCGAGCGCGCCGGCAACACCGCCACAGCCTCCGTGGGCTCGCCCTGCTTGACGAAAAACAGATAAGACGACTACGGTATCCAGAGGCCCCGCGGCCGTTACGGATCGAAGGTCTGTCTTTCGAGGGTTCGACGTGATAGGTCGAGTCGTCTCGCATTACCGGGTCCTCGCGAGGATCGCCACTGGCGGCATGGGGGAGATCTACCGCGCGCGTGACACGCGTCTGGACCGTACCGTCGCCCTGAAGTTCCTGGCTCCGGAGCTGACCCGCGACCGCGACGCCAAGGCGCGATTCCTGCGCGAGGCGCGAGCGGCTTCGGCCCTCGATCATCCCCAGATCTGCACCATCCACGAGATTGCCGAGACCGCGGACGGCCGCCCGTTCCTGGTCATGGCCTGCTACGAGGGGGACTCGCTCCGTGATCGGCTCGACCGGGGCCCTCTGGCGGCGGCGCCGGCCGTGGCGATCGCGGCGCAGATCGCCCGCGGACTGCAGAATGCTCACGACCACGGCGTCGTGCACCGCGACATCAAGCCCGCCAATGTTCTGCTCACCACCGACGGCCTCGTCAAGATCGTCGACTTCGGGCTGGCCGGACTCGCCGACGCCACGCGCATCACGAGGAGCGGGGCGGTGATGGGAACGTTGCCGTACATGTCTCCCGAGCAAGTGCGTGGCGACGATGCGGACGGCCGCGCGGACCTGTGGTCGCTGGGGGTGATGCTGTTCGAGATGATCGCCGGCCGCCACCCCTTCCGGGGGCAGCGGCCGCAGGCGCTGGCGCAGGCGATCCTGCACGGCTCGCCCCGGTCGCTGGCCGACTGTGGCGTTGCGGCGCCGCCCGAGTTGCAGCGGACGATCGACCGCTGCCTGTGCCGCGAGCCGGCAGCGCGCTATCAGGACGCCGTTGAATTACTGGCCGACCTGCAGATCGTGGAGACCCTCCTGAACCCGGACGCGGTGACCACGGTCACGGCAGTCGACCTCTCGACCCGGCTGAGCGGCTGTCCCTATCCGGGCCTGGCTGCGTTCACCGCTGCCGAGGCCAGCTTCTTTTTCGGTCGCGAGCGAGAGGTTGAGGAACTGTGGCGGCGCCTGGCTGGACGGCGGCTGCTGGCGGTGATCGGGCCGTCGGGCGTGGGCAAGACCTCGTTCCTGCGCGCGGGGCTCATGCCGTCGCGCCCGGATGACTGGGCGGCGGTGCACAGCACCCCCGGCGGGGCGCCGTTCCGCGCGTTGCGGCAGGCTCTGCTGACCGAACTCGTCGGCGACGCGGACGCCATGAGCGAGCTGCTGCGGGAGGACGAAGACGATGCCACGGTCGCCATGGTGCGCCGGTGGCGGCAGCGTCGGGGACGGACGCTGATCGTGCTAGATCAGTTCGAGGAACTGTTCACCCTGAATCCGCCAGAGGTGCAGACGAGCTTCGCGGACCTGCTCGGCAGACTGGCGGACGAGACCGACACGCGCATCCTGCTGGGCATGCGTGACGATTTCCTCGTCCGCTGCCACGAGCTGGCTTCGCTGCGGCCGATCTTCGAGGACCTGACGGTGCTCGGCCCGCTGCGGGGCGAGGAGCTGCGCCGCGCGCTGCACCAGCCCGCTCGGCGTTGCGGCTACGGCATCGAGGATGCCTCGCTGCTCGAGGAGATGCTGGCCACCGTCGCGGAGGAGCGGTCGGCGCTGCCGCTGCTGGCCTTCACCATGAGCCGGCTGTGGGACCGTCGCGATCGCGAGCGGCGGCTGCTGACGCGAGACGCCTACGAGGGGGTCGGAGGCGTGGAGGGTGCCCTGGCCCAGCACGCGGAGGAGGTGCTGGCCGGCATCGGGACCGCTCGGCAAGGCATCGTTCGCGAGCTCTTTCGAAACCTGGTGACCGCGCCGGGCACCCGGGCGGTCATGGATCGCGAGGCGCTGCTCTCGCTGTTCCCGTCGGCGGACGCCGCTGAGTCGGCGGAGGTCCTGGACCGACTGATCGCTGCCCGTCTCCTCGTCTCCTACGAGGAGCCGCAGGATGATGGTATCGCGCGGCAACGCGTGGAGATCGTGCACGAGTCGCTCCTGTCCGCCTGGCCCCGGCTGAGGCGCTGGCGCACCCAGGACGCCGAGAGCGTCCAGCTGCGCGACCAGCTGCGCCAGGCCGCTCAGCTGTGGCATGACAAGGGTCGGACAGACGACCTGCTCTGGACTGGGACGGCGTACCGCGAGTTCCTGCTATGGCGGGAACGGTATCCCGGCGGCCTGACACGGCTCGAGGAGGAGTTCGCGCGGCGGATGAGCGCCTCGGCGCGCCGCCGCCGCCGTCGCCGCCGCCTCGGCGTGGGCGTCGTGGTAGTGCTAGCCTTGGCGGTGGCCGCCGTCACGAGCGGCCTCTGGCGCCGCAGCGAAAGCTCCCGGCGGAGCGCGGAGGCCTCACGATTGCTGGCACTGGGCCGGCTGCAGCTGGACGAGCAGCCGACTGCCGCCGTGGCCTACGCCCTGGCCAGCCTGGAGCTGGCCGACGATCCCACGGCGCGCCGCTTCGCGATCGAGGCGCTCGGCCGCGGTCCGACCGCGCTCCGTCTCCGCGGCACCAAACAACCGGGGTGCCTGGATTTCAGCCCGGACGGCCGGTGGCTCGCGGCCGGCCGGCGCCAGGGCGGCGGCATCGAGCTCTGGTCTCGCGATGGTGCGGGACCGCGGCTGCTGCAAGGGCACCGTTCCTACGTCCAGCGGGTGCGCTTCGGCCCCGATTCCGAGCTGCTGGTCTCCAGTGGTGATGACCGGACTGTACGCGTCTGGTCGATGGCTTCGGGCCGCATTCTTCGCCGCCTGCCGGTCGAGGGCCCGACCCACTTCAGGATCTGCCCAGGACGGCGCGAGGTGATCCTGGTCACCCGTGACGGCGAACACAGCGTGGTGCGGTCGTGGTCCCTGGACGGGGGAGAGGCGAGGGTCCTCGGCCGGCGCGCCCTCGGTTCCTGCGTGGCCGTCGATCCGGCCGGCCGCTGGCTGGTCTGGAGCGAGGGCCGGCGCCTGCGCCGGCTGCCCCTGGCCCGGCTGGAGGACGCGCGCCCCAGCTCCCTCGGGTCCCATGAAGAGGAGATCGTGGACCTCGCCTTCCATCCGCGAGGCGATCGGGTCGCCGCTCGGGATCGTGGCGGCGAGATCCGACTGTGGTCGCTGGACGCGGATGCCGACGGACCGCTGCGCGTCTTGCAGGGACGATCCGGGGCCGCCATCGCGCTCCGCTTCGACCGTGCCGGCGAGCGCCTGGCCTCGGCAAGCGTGCGCCAGACCGTGCGGATCTGGAACCTGGCGGCCCCGCCGGCGGCTGAGCCCATCATCCTGCGCCCGGGGGACGTGATCCAGGCGACCGGGCTGGCCTTCCATCCCGACAGCCGCTGGATCGCGACGGCCGATGCCGCGGGCGCCGCGTTGTGGCCGATCGCGCGCGACTATCCGCGGATCTTCCGCGGCCACCGGAGCAAGGTGACCGGCCTGGCGCTGGCCCCGGACGGATCCTGGGCGGCGAGCTCATCCTGGGACGCGCAGGTCCGGCTGTGGCCCCTGACGGCGGCCGGCGGGCCGCCGCGGACCATCGCGCTTCCCAACGTCATCTACAAGCTCTCCGTCGGTTCGCGTGGCCGGCAACTCATCGGCGGCACCGATGACGGCACGACCCTGCTGATCCCCGTAGATGGTACGGCAATCCGCGAGCTGCCCGGTTTCTCGGGTCAGGTCTGGGCGGTTGCCCTCGACGGTGCCGGAGCGCGGGCGGCCGCGGGCGGCGGGCAGTCCAACCGCGCAGACGGGGTCGTCCGGGTCTGGGATCTCGCGAGTGGAGAGGTGGAGGTCCTCGACCCCGGTGACGAGACCTGGGTTTCGCAGTTGCACTTCGCGCCGGACGGGAGCCTGGTGATGGGCAGCGGACGCGGCCTGGGCCGGTGGGACGTGGCCACCGGGAACTGCGAGGTGCTACGCAGACTGGATACGATGTACACCCTCTTCGCCGGCGACGGCGCCGGCCGCCGCCTAGTCAGCGCCGGCGTGGACCTCGATGCGATGACCAGCACCGAGGTGCTGTTGCAGGACCTCGGCGGCGGTGCGGCGCGACGCCTGCCCGCCCACGGCGACCGCGTCGGCGCCCTCGCCCTCGACCCGACCGGCGAGATCGTCGTCAGCGGCGATGCCGACGGCACGCTCCGTGTGGGTTTGGCCACCGGCGAGGAGCCGCACCTCCTGCTCGGCCACGAGGGCTGGATCTGGGAGGTGGCCGTCACGCCGGACGGGCAGTGGATCGTCTCGGCGGGCAACGACGGAACGGTTCGCGTGTGGCCCATGCCCGACGTGACGGCGCCCCCACTCCACGCGCTGCCCTACGATTCTCTGCTCGCGCGACTCGGCAAGTTGACCAACTACCGCGTGGTGCGCGATCCGGCCGCGGCGGATGGCCGGACGATGGAGCTGGTCTCCTTTCCGGGCTGGACCGAGTTGCCGAACTGGTGATTGCAGCGCCGATCAGGTGTAAGACGTGGCCCGCTGTCCCTTCGGAATATTCCATCCGAGTGGTTCTTGAGCGTCTGATGCCGACAATGCGATAGTCGCGTTTCTACCGGACCATCACCAGCGTCCGCCCTCGCTCTGCGCTCACGCTCGCCAGGACGCACAGATAGACACCAGACGCCAGCCTGACGCCCCGATCGTCGGTCCCATCCCACACGATACGATGCTCTCCTGCGGCCAGCGTCGCGTCGACCAGCAACCGGACTCTCCGGCCCGCCAGGTCATGGATCGCCAGTCGGACCGGCTCGGATCGCGGCAGCGCGAGGACGATGGTCGTCCGGGGATTGAACGGGTTCGGGAACACGGAGCGGACCAGCGCGCCGGGCTGCGGTGTCGGATCTTCCGGCACCGAAGTCGCCACCACCCACTCGTACGCGCCGATGTCGGTGAGCACCCCACGAGGCTGACACGCGGCATCCCTCGTTACCACCGGTGACACGGCGCACGCTCGGTCGATGGCCAGTCCACTCGCCTCGGTCAGACGCAGATCCCCGGCGGCGGCATCAGCGAAGTGCGGTTCACCCACCTGGCGGCCCGGCTCGGACGCATAGCTGGACGGCGCGATCGTATAGAGGTTATGAGAGAGGTCGAACGCGCCAGTGCTCCAGTCTTCCAGGGGCTGATCGCAGGCGATGATATTGGCCGCCACGGTCACGTCAGTGATGCCGCTGTCAGCCAGCAACAAGCCACCGCCCGGGCCGGCGATGGTGTTGTGGGCCACGAGGCTCTCGATCATGCCGTCACCCTTCACGAAGATACCGAACAAGCGATCCGCGTCCCCGTTCGGCAGATAGAGCACGTTGTTGAAAACCTGGACGCCGGTGGCCTGGCCCTCGAGGCCCACGACGAAGTGTACGTCCGCCACCGCCCCAGCCCGGACGTCCTGGAAGCGATTGCCGTAGACCAGGGTATGGTGCGCCTGCGGCATGACCGACACCGCCCCATTGTAGACCGTGGCGAGGTCACAGGGACCGATGACGTTGCGCTCGATGACGTTGGCGGTGTTGTACTCCTTGACGTCGATGGCGTTCTCGAGCAGGGCCGTGGGGACGTCGCCGCGGGTATCGATGCGATTACCGATCAGGTGATTGAAATGGGTATGGTTGTTCTCCTGCGGATGATCGCCTGCCCCGACGTAGATTCCCTCATAGGGCGTGTTGTAAATCTGATTGCCCATGATCACGTTGTAGCGGGCCGGACGGACCTCGTTCCCGTTGATCAGCACACCGCCGGCACCATCCAGGCTGACGGTGCCCGTGTCGTGGATGCGACTGTTCAGGACAGCATTGAAGCTGGATGACTGGATATGCCAGCCCCCGCCCAGGCGTGTGCCGGTGATGTCGACCCGGTCCACCAGGACGAAATCGACCGGATAGGCGTCATACTCGTCGATGTAATCACCGATGTACGCGGCGGTGTACGCGTCGGACGCCGAGAGGTCAAGCACGACCCGTTGTGTCGTGTCGTCTGCGGCGCACCGGAACACCACCGGCCGGCCGACCGTCGCCGAGAGCGCCAGG
>WJIQ01000299.1 GCA_014730255.1 bacterium
GGGATGGTCGTCGACGATCAGCACGCGGCGCACGCCGCCGTTCCAGCTCTTGGCAGCCGTCACGAGAACTCCTCCTGGTGGAGCACGGGTCATCACGCCCATGGTGCAACGGTCGAGGGTGTCAGGCCATGCAGCCTAGCACGACCGCACGCTCGAAATCCAGTTCCATGACCGGGGCGCGAGTCCGGAGGGCCGCGAATCCGCCCGGCTACGCGCGGTCGCGGAGCGCTTCCACGCCGCTCTGGCCGGCGCAGTGCGCGCCGCAGAACATCTCGCCGTCGGCCTCGACGCCGTGGCCGACGATCTTCACCCGGCAATGGGTGCAGGTCGGCGCCAGGTCGTGGATGGCGCACTCGAAGCAGTCGTACACGTTCGACTCGCCGTCGACCTGGACCGTGATGGGCTTGTCGTACTCGTTTCCACAGACCTTGCATGCGGCGACGTTCATTGGTCGTGTCCTTTCGTCGGGCCGGCCGGGGGCCGGCGGTCAGGCCTGGCGGGTCGTGCGCACGAAGCGCCGGAGGTCGCGCGCGTCGTGCATGGCGTGGCCCGCCAGGTCGTTGTTGAAGTAGGCGAAGACGTCGATTCCCCGCTCCAGGAACCCGCGGATCCGCCGCGCCTGCCCCGAGAGCGCCTGCGGCGAGTAGCTGGAACCGTGATCGACCCCGTGCCAGCGCAGGTACACGAAGTCGGCCGTCACGTGCACCGGGTGGTCGTCGACGAGGTCGTGGATGACCAGGGCGGCACCGGCCTCGCGCAGCACGTCGTAGACCTCCCGCCGCAGCCAGTCGCGGTCGCGGAACTCGACGGCCCAGCGCAGGTCGCGGTCAGCGGCGTCCAGGAAGTCAGCGAGGCGCGGCGGGTCGGCGTGCCAGTGCGGCGGCAGCTGGACGAGGATCGGGCCGAGGTGGCGGCCGAGGAGACGCGCACGTCCGGTGAACCGGGCCAGGGGCTCGACGGGGTCCTTCAGCTTCTTCAGGTGCGTCCCGTAGCGGCTGAACTTCAGCGCCGCGACGAAGCCGTCCGGCGCGAGGTCTCGCCAGCGATGGAACGTATCGGCGGACGGCAGCCGGTAGAACGTGTTGTTGATCTCGACCGTGTCGAACTCCTCGGCGTACCGTGCGAACCACGCGTCGCGCGGCAGGTCCTCCGGGTAGAGCACGCCGCGCCAGTGGTCGTACTGGTAGCCGGAGGTGCCGATGTGCAGGCGGCCGCTCACGAGGGCTCTCCCTGCGAGGCGTGGCGGGTCGAGGCGGCCAGCAGCTCGTCGACGCGATCGCCGGAGAGCTCCTCGTGCACCAGGAGCTCGTTGGCCAGGCGATCGAGCGCCCGGCGATGCTCCTCGAGCAGCCCGGTCGCCTGCCGGGCGGCGTCGGTCACCAGACCGTGGACCGCCTGGTCGACGATGCGGGCGGTCTCTTCGCCGTATGGCCGACGCTCGGCGATCTCCTCGCCGAGGAACACGTGCTCGCGGCTGCCGCCGAGGGCGAGGTTCTCCAGCCCCTCGCCCATGCCCCAGTCGGTGACCATGCGCCGCGACAGGTCCGCCGCCACCTTGAGATCGTTCTCCGCGCCGCTGGTGGTGGTGTCGAAGACGACCCGCTCGGCGGCGCGCCCTCCCAGCAGCACCGTCAGACGGTCGACCAGCTCCTCGCGCCGCTGGATGTAGCGATCGCGCTCGGGCAGCTGCTGCGTCACGCCCATGGCGCGCCCGCGCGGGACGATCGAGACCTTCTGGATGCGGTCGGCGCGCGGGAGCATCGCCGCGACCAGAGCGTGCCCGGCCTCGTGGTAGGCGATCAGCCGCCATTCCTCCTGGTCGAGGTCCATGCCCTCGCGCTTCAGACCGAGCAGGATCTTGTCGCGGGCCAGATCGAGATCCTCGCGCGTGATGGCGTCGCCCGCGTCACGAGCGGCGAGGAGCGCCGCCTCGTTGAGCAGGTTCTCCAGGTCGGCGCCGCTGAAGCCGGGCGTGGCCCGGGCGAGATCCTCGAGGTCGACGTCGTCGGCCAGCGGCTTGTTCCGCGCGTGGATCCGCAGGATCTCCAGCCGCGCCTGCAGACCGCCCTGCTCGACCACGACCCGTCGATCGAAGCGGCCCGGGCGCAGCAGCGCCGGATCGAGGATGTCGGGCCGGTTGGTGGCCGCCATGACGATCACGCCCTCCTGGGGCTCGAACCCGTCCATGGCGGACAGCAGCTGGTTGAGCGTCTGCTCGCGCTCGTCGTGGCCGCCGCCGAGACCGGCGCCGCGGTGCCGCCCGATGGAGTCCAGCTCGTCGATGAAGACGATGCTCGGCGACGACTTGCGGGCCTCGGCGAACAGGCTGCGCACGCGCGAGGCGCCCACGCCCACGAACATCTCCATGAAGTCCGACCCGGTGATGCTGTAGAAGGGCACGCCCGCCTCGCCGGCGGTCGCGCGCGCGAGCAGGGTCTTGCCGCTGCCGGGAGGGCCCACGAGCAGGATCCCCTTGGGCGGCGCGCCGCCCAGGCGCCGGAACCGGTCCGGATCGCGCAGGAACTCGATGATCTCCCGCAGCTCGGTCTTGGCCCCCTCGATGCCGGCGACGTCGTCGAACGTCGTGCTCTCGTCGGTCTTCTCGTACTTCTGCGCGCGACTCTCGCCCAGGGAGAACACGCGCTGGCCCTGGCCCCGCAGGCGGCTGATCAGGAACACGCCGATGCCGACGATCAGCAGGACCGGCAGCAGCGACACGAGCAGGCTCCGGCCGAGGTTGCCCGACTCCTGCTCGACGTCCACCTCCACGCCCTGCTCCATCAGCATCGGCAGCAGGGCATCGTCGCCGGTCGGCGGCATCACGGTCGCGAAGGGACGGGTCCGGGGCTGGTCGGCGCCGTCGGTGCCGCCCTGGTCGGACCGGCCACCGTCGCCCTCGACCAGCGGCTCGGTCGGAGTCATCTCGCCGGTGATGCGCTGGCCCTCGATGGTGATCCGCTCGATCCGCCCCTCGGTGACGTGGTGGCGGAACTCGCTGTACGCGAGCTCGCGTTCCGGCGGTCCCGAGCCCCCGAAGAAGTGGTAGCCGAGGTTGCCGACGATCACGACCAGGAGCAGGAAGGCCCAGAACCGCCAGCGAGGGATCTCGGGCTGGACAGAGCGCACCTGCTCCCGCGACGATCCGTGCCCGCCGCCGTCCGGGCGCGGCGCGTCGTCTTGTCGGTCGGGGTCGCGCTCGTGGTTCATGCGGACTCGCTCCTGGTGTTCGTTCCCGCCCCGGGCCGACATCCCGCATGGACTCGGCGCCGGAATCCCACGCCGCCGGGCCGTCACGGCGCGACCGGCGAGGGGAC
>WJIQ01000300.1 GCA_014730255.1 bacterium
CCCGATCTCTCGGTGACCCAGTTCGCCGTCGAGACGCTGAGCGTGCTGCTGCTGGTGGTGGTGCTCTATCGCCTGCCCCGGATGAGGCCCTTGAGCTCGGCCCGGGTGAAGGTGCGCGACGCCGCGGTGGCCGTGCTGGTGGGCGGGTTCGTCAGCCTGCTGGTGCTGTCGGCGTACGGCGACGCCGCGTTGTCCGAGCTGGGCCACTGGTTCGCCCAGAACTCGTACCCCGAGGGCAAGGGGCGCAACGTGGTCAACGTGATCCTGGTGGACTTCCGCGCCCTGGACACGCTCGGTGAGATCACGGTGATCGGGGTGGCGGCGATCGGCGTGCTGTCGCTGCTGCGGCTGCGGCCCCGCCGTACGGACGCCGATTCGCCGAACCGGCCCGAGCTGCCGGTGCGTGAGGATCTGGAGGCGAGCCGATGAGATCGCTGATCCTGCAGGTCATGACGCGGGGACTGACCCCGCTGCTGCTGCTCTTCAGCGTGTATCTGCTGCTGCGCGGCCACAACAGTCCGGGGGGCGGGTTCGCCGGCGGCCTGATCGCCAGCTCGGTGCTGGTGCTGTTCGCCCTGGTGTTCGGGGTGCAGGAGACCCGCAAGGCCCTGCGCGTCTCGCCGCTGAGCCTGCTCGTCAGCGGACTGGCCATCGCGGTGCTGAGCGGACTGGTCGGCTGGTTCGAGGGCGGCGATTTCCTCCAGGCGTGGTGGTACGGGCGCGAGGTCGAGATCATCCATCACTTCGGCACGCCCCTGCTGTTCGACCTCGGGGTGTACCTGACCGTGCTCGGAGCCATGCTGACCATGGTCCTGACGCTGATCGAGGAGGCCTGAATGCTGGTGATGGCGCTGCTCATCGGCGGCCTGATCGCCGCCGGCCTGTACCTGATGCTGAGGCGCAGCGTCGCCAAGCTGATCTTCGGCATCGTGCTCGTCGGCCACGCCGTGAACCTGATCGTGTTCTCGTCGGGAGGCCTCTTGCACGCCGGCTCGCCGGTGGTCGAGGAGGGCCGCAAGACGCTCGTGCATCCGCATCCGGATCCCCTGCCCCAGGCCCTCGTGCTGACCGCGATCGTGATCGGCTTCAGCGTCCAGGCCTTCGCCATCGTGCTCATCAAGCGGGCGCACCAGGCCGCCGAGACCGACGACTTCGATCGCATGGACACGACGGAGCGTGACGGATGAACAGCGCCTCCCTCGTGCTCACGCTCCCGGTCGTGATCCCGCTCGCCACGGCGATCCTCACCCTCGCGCTGCGTGAGCACCGCGCGGCGCAGCGCACGGCCAGCGTGACCGGCTGGACGGGGCTGCTCGGCGTGGCGATCTGGCTGCTGATCGAGGTGCAGGACGCGGGTGCGATCGCGGTGCAGCTCGGCGGCTGGCCCGCGCCGTACGGGATCACCTTCGTCGCCGACCGCCTGAGCGCGCTCATGGTGCTCGTCTCGGCGGCGATGGGCCTGGCGGTGGGGCTGTACTCGCTGGCCGGTCTCAGCCCGGAGCGCGAGCACCACGGCCACCACACCCTGTTTCACGTGCTGCTGATGGGCGTCAACGGCTCGTTCCTCACCGGCGACCTCTTCAACCTGTACGTCTGGTTCGAGGTGATGCTGATCGCGTCGTTCGTGCTGGTCACCCTGGGCGGCCGCCGCGGGCAGCTCGAGGGCGGCCTGAAGTACATGACCCTGAACCTGCTCGGGTCGATGATCTTCCTGGCGTCCGTGGGGTTCCTCTACAGCCAGACCGGCACCCTCAACATGGCGCACCTGCACGTCGTCCTGGACGAGAGCGGCGGCGGCACGCTGCTGCTGACCATCTCGGTGCTCCTGTTGATCGCGTTCGGCATCAAGGCCGCCGTCTTCCCCCTCTTCATGTGGCTGCCGACCTCGTACCACACCCCGCCCACGGCCGTCTCGGCGATCTTCGCCGGCCTCTTGACCAAGGTGGGCGTGTACGCGCTGATCCGCGCCTTCACCCTGATCTTCACCTTCGACGTCGGCTGGACTCACAGCCTCTTGCTGTGGCTCGCGGGCCTGACCATGGCCTCGGGCGTGCTCGGCGCGATGGTCCAGGGGTCCGTGCGCCGCATCCTCAGCTTCCACATCGTCAGCCAGATCGGATACATGGTGATGGGGCTGGCGCTGTACACGCTCGCCGGGCTGGCGGGCGCGGTCTTCTACATCATCCATCACATCGTGGTCAAGACGAACCTGTTCCTCATCGGGGGCCTGATCGCGCGGGTGTGCGGGTCCGCCGAGCTGAGCCGGGTCGGGGGACTGATCCGCAAGCGCCCGCTGCTGGCCGGCCTGTTCCTGATCCCGGGACTGTCGCTGGCGGGCATCCCGCCGCTGAGCGGGTTCTGGGCGAAGTTCGCCGTGATCAAGGCCTCGCTCGAGGTCGACGCCTGGGTCATCGCCGCGGTGGCCCTGGCGGTGGGCCTGTGGACGCTCTTCTCGATGATGAAGATCTGGTCGGAGGCGTTCTGGAAGCCCGATCCCGAGGACGAGAGATGCGTTCCGGTGCCCATGGACCTGGCCTCGCGCGTGCTGGGTTACGGCCCGGTGATCGCGCTGGCCCTGGTGACCATCGCGATCGGCCTGTACCCCGCGTGGCTGGCCGACCACGCCGCCGCCTCGGCCGTCCAGCTGCTCGAGCCGGACGACTACCTCCGTGCGGTGCTCGGGGAGGCGTTGCGATGATCGAGCTGCTCGTGCACGTCCTGCTCACCCTCGCCTGGCTGCTCTTGACCGGCAGCTTCGGGACCGAGAACATCGTGCTCGGCGTGGTGCTCAGCTACCTGATGCTGGCGCTGGCAGTCGGCCGCGGCGAGCAGCGCGGCTACGTCCAGCGCCTGCCCGCCGCCGTCCGCCTGTTCGGGTACTTCCTCGTCGAGC
Source organism: bacterium (assembly GCA_014730255.1). GTDB lineage: Bacteria > Krumholzibacteriota > Krumholzibacteriia > LZORAL124-64-63 > LZORAL124-64-63 > Glo-17. The sequence continues at coordinate 2,894 of WJIQ01000300.1, forward strand.
TGATCAAGGCCAACGCCCAGGTCGCGTGGGAGATGATCGACCCGCGGCACACGATGAGCCCCGGCGTGGTCGAGGTCCCCCTGGACCTGAAGACGCCGTTCGCGATCACCCTCCTGTCCAACCTGATCACGCTGACGCCCGGCACGCTGACCATGGAGGTGAGCGACGATCATACCAGGCTCTACGTGCACGGCATGTACGTCACCGACCCCGACCGCTTCCGCGCCGAGATCAAGCAGGGGTTCGAACGGCGGGTCAAGGAGGTGTTCGAATGACACTGGATGGCTTCGTCGTGACGGTGATCCTGCCGCTGCTCGGGGTGTCGGTGGTGCTCTCGGTGGTCCGCCTGCTGATCGGGCCGAGCCTCGCCGACCGCGTGGTCGCCCTGGACCTGCTCAGCCTGCTGGGCATCGGCATCGTGGCGGCCTTCGCCCTGGCCGTCGGCCAGACGGAGTTCTTCGACATCGCGATCGTGATCGCGCTGGTCTCGTTCATGACCACGATCGGGTTCGCGAGGTTCCTCGAGAAGCGTTCGGAAGGACGGAGCGCCGATGACGACCACTGAGTGGATCGCCGCCGCCCTGCTGCTGCTGGGCTCGTTGCTGATGCTGCTGTCGGCCATCGGCCTGCTGCGCATGCCGGATCTGTACAACCGGCTGTCGGCCGCCTCGAAGGCGACCTCGCTGGGCGCGATCTTCCTGCTCGCGGGCTTCGCCGTGGTGCAGCCGGACCCGTCGGTGGTCGGCCGCGCCATCGCCACGATCCTCTTCGTGCTGGTGACCGTGCCGGTGGCCTCGCACGCCATCGCCCGCGCCGGCTACCGCGATCGGGTGCCCCTGTGGAAGCACTCGACGGTGGACGAGTGGGAGGGGACGCTCGACGCGCCGACACGCCCGGACGGCGACAAGAGGGAGTGACGACGTCGGGCCGGGCGGTCGCGATCGCGGCGACCATCCCGACCCGTCGGCATCGACGTGCGTCACGGCGAGGCCGGGAGCCGGGACGGTTCGATCGCCTCGTCGACCCCGTCTCCCTCGATCTCGTCCTCGCTCTGCCCACCGAACAGGCTCATCAGGACCGGCAGCACCAGCAGCGTGAGCACGGTCGAGCTGATCACCCCGCCGATCACCACGGTGGCCAGCGGCCGCTGAACCTCCGCGCCGACGCCGACGGAGACCGCCATCGGGAGGAACCCCGCCGCGTCGGTGATCGCCGTGGCCAGGACCGGCCGCAGGCGGCGGCCGCTGGCCTCGACGATGGCCGCGGTGCGTCCCATCCCCCGCGCGAGCTGCTCGCGCACCGCCGCCACGAGGATCTGTCCGTTGAGCACGGCGATGCCGGCGAGGGCGATGAAGCCCACGGCCGCGCTCACCGAGAACGGCAGCCCGGCGATGGCCAGGGCCGCCACGCCGCCGACGAACGCGAACGGGATCGCGGTCGCGATGAGCACCACGTCGCGCAAGCGTCTCAAGCTAAGGTACAGCAGCAGCAACACCAGCAGGAGCGCCGTCGGCACGGCGATGCCGAGGCGGACACGGGCGCGCTCCAGGTGCTGGAACTGCCCGCCCCACTCGATCACGTACCCGGTGGGCAGGTCGACCGACGTGGCGATTCGCTGCTTGGCCTCCTCGACGAACGACAGCACGTCGCGCCCCGGTACGTTGCACTGCACGCGGATCAGCCGGCGCCCCCACTCGCGGTTGATCGAGCCCAGGCCCTCGACGCGCTCGACCCGGGCGAGCTGGGCGAGCGGCGCCCGTGCCCCGGTACTGCCGACGACGAGCAGGTCGCGCAGCGCCGCCCGGTCCTCGCGGTAGCGGTCCGGCCAGCGGACGACCAGCGGGAACGGCCGCTGATCCTCGTACACCTCGCCCACGTCCAGGCCGCCGAGGACCTCGACCACCTGCAGGACGTCGCTGGCGGGCAGGCCCTGGCGCGCGAGCGCCCCGCGGTCGACCCGGACCGACAGCTCGGGCTGGCCGATGACCTGGTCCATCGAGACGTCGCCAGCGCCGGGGATCCGGCTCAACACCCCCTGCACGTCCTCGCCGATCCGGGTCAGTTCGGCGAAGTCGTCGCCGTAGATCATCACCCCCAGGTCGGCGCGGATGCCCGAGGCCATCTCATTGAGCCGCATCTCGATGGGCTGGGTGAAGGCGAAGTTGGCGCCGGGGAACTCGCTGACCACGCGCTCGATCTCCTTCGCCAGTTCGGCCTGCGTCCCGGCGCGCGTCCACTCGTCGCGCGGATGCAGGGTGACGAAGATGTCGGTCAGCTCGGGCCCCATGGGATCGGTGGCCACCTCGGCGGTGCCGATACGCGACCAGACATGGCGGACCTCGTCGGGGAACTCCTCGAGGATGCGCCGCTCGATGCGCGTGTTGAGCCGGGCCGACTCGTCGATGGCCACGCCCGCCAGGCGGATCGTGTTGATGGCGATCGCCCCCTCCCGCAACCGGGGCAGGAACACGCCGCCGGTGCGCAGCGCCTGCACCGCACCGAGCGCCACGACCAGGACGGCGGCCACCAGCACGGCGGTCCGGCGCCGTAGCACGGCGGCCAGCAGCCGGCGATAGCCGGTCACGAGCCGGTCGACCACGCGGTCGCTCACCTTCGACGGCGTCTCGGGCAGCAACCAGGCCGACAGCACCGGGGTGACCAGGAGCGCCAGGGCGAGCGCGCCGGCGAGCGCGAACATGAAGGTCAGGGCCATGGGCCGGAACATCTTGCCCTCGGTGCCCTCGAGGGTGAGGATCGGGATGAACACGAGCAGGATGATGCCCATGCCGAAGATGATCGGACGCAGCACCGGCCGGCTGGCCTGGCGCACGGCCTCGCGGCGCTCGCGCCCGGTGAGCTTGCGCCCCAGCTCGCGCCGCCTCTCCTCGAGCCGGCGCTGACTCGACTCGGCCATCACCACCGAACCGTCCACCAGGATGCCGAAGTCGATGGCGCCGAAGGACAGCAGGCTCGCCGCGATGGCCACCGCGTGCATGCCCAGCGCCGCGCACAGCAGCGCCAGCGGGATGGTCACCGCCACGATGAGGCCCGCCCGCAGGTTGCCCAGCAGCAGGTAGAGGACCACGATCACCAGGATCGCGCCGGCGATCAGGTTCTCGCGCACGGTGGCGATCACGTCGGCGGTCAGCTCGGTCCGGTCGTAGACGACCTCGACCTCGACGTCCTCTGGCAGGGCCGGCAGGACGGTCGCCAGCTGCGTCTTGAGATTCTCGGTGACCGCGGCCGGGTTCTCCCCCATCAGCGTGAACGCCAGGCCGAGGATGGCCTCGCCCCGCCCCTGGGCGGTCACCGCGCCGCGCCGGATCTCGTGTCCGATCTCGACCGACTCGGCCACGTCGGCGATCAGCACCGGCCGGCCGTCGTGGCTCGTGACGACGATGGCCTCGATGTCGGCGAGCGAGCCGACCCGACCGGCGCCATGGACGACCTGCGATTCGCCTCCGGCGGTGACCACGCCGCCGCCCGCCGAGCGGTTGTTCGCCCCGAGGCTCGCGACCACCTCGCCGACCGTCAGGTCGTAACGGGCCAGCCGCTCCGGCGAGAGCACGACGTGGAACTGCCGCACCTTGCCGCCCCAGGAGTTGACCTCGGCCACGCCCGGCACCTTGCGCAGCTCGGGCTTGATGATCCAGTCGTGGATGGTGCGCAGGTCCTCGAGGCTGCGCTCCGGGTCGGTCGATCGGACGGTGTAGTGGAAGACCTCGCCCAGGCCGGTGGCGATCGGTCCGAGCTCGGGTGGATCGATGCCCTCGGGCAGCGAGACCTGGCCGACGCGCTCGGCCACGTGCTGGCGCGCATCGATGATCGCGGTCTCGTCGGTGAACGTGGCCACCACCTGCGAGAAGCCGAACTTCGACACCGAGCGCACGTTGCTCAGGCCGGGCAGGCCGCCGAGCGACAGCTCGATCGGTAGCGTGATGAGCTGCTCGATCTCCTCCGGGGACAGGGACGGCGCCACGGTGTTGACCTGCACCTGGACCGGCGTCGTGTCCGGGAAGGCGTCGATGGGCAACGTCAGCAGGGCATAGCCGCCGAGGCCGGCCAGCAGCAGGATGCCGCCGGCGAGCAGCAGCCGGTTCTCGAGGGCGCCGGTGACGAGTCGTTCGAGCATGCGCTACTCCTCCGCACAGCCGGCGCCGAAGCGCGATTTCAGCAGCTCGGAGAAGACCGCGAACCCGCCGCCGGTGACCACGGTCTCGTCGGGCGAGAGGCCCGCCAGGACGGCCACCGACTCGCCGTGACGGGGCCCCAGCGCGACGCGACGCAGGGCGTACAGATCGGCGTCCCGCCGCACGAGGACGAACGGCCGCTGGTCGAGGTCCCGGATGGCCTGACGCGGCAGGCTCAGCGCGAAGCCGTCGCCATCGAGCGCGACCTCGGCCCGACCGTAGAGCCCGGCCTTGAGGCGGCCGTCCGGGTTGGGCACCTCCGCACGGGCGCGCAGCAGCCGCGACCGCTCGTCCAGGCCGGACGCCACCCAGACCAGCCGGCCGGTGACCTCGCGGTCGGGCAGCGCGTCGAAGCGGGCGACCACGGGCAGCCCCTCGCGCACCATCGCCAGGGCGCTCTGGGGCAGCGACAGCTCCAGCCACATGCGCGAGAGGTCGGCCACGCGCATGAGCGGCGCATCGGCGGCGACCGACTCGCCGAGCACGGCGTCACGTTCGATGACCTCGCCGGCGAACGGGGCGCGGACGGTCAGCTCGGCGCTGGTGTCGCCCGCGGACGCCACCCGGGCGACGGCCTCGTCGTCGAGGCCGAGATTGCGCAGATTCTGGCCGGCCGCGGCCGCGCGGGCAGCGGCCCGCTTGTGGGCCGCGGTGGCCTCCTGCAGCTGCCGCTCGCTGCCGATCTCCTGCTCGCGCAGACGGCGGGCCCGCTCCAGCTCCTGGGCGCGCAGGTCCAGCTCGAGCCGCGCGTCGAGGAAGCTCTGCTTGGCCGCCGCGAGCTGCGTCGAGGCGATCACGACGAGCGGGTCGCCGGCCACGACCTCATCGCCGACGTCGACCAGCACCCGGGCGACGATGCCCTCCGCCCGCGGGGTGACCTGCACGAGGCGATTCCGGTCGTAGTCCACCTCGACGTAGCCCGAGGCGTAGCCAGCGGCGCGGCCGGCGCGGGCCGATCCGTGCGCCACCCCGGCCAGCTCGGCCGAGCGCGCCGAGGGCAGCCGGACGAGGACCTCGCCTCCCGGCTCGAGCGTCGCGGCCAGCTCCGGATGGCAGATGCCGCAGGACGACTCGGCCATGTCGTGCTCGACGCAGTAGAGGCCACCGGTCGAGGCGCCCGCGGCCACCGCCCGTCGCGACGGGTCGCAGAGGTGGCACTCGTCCTCGTACAGGCCATGCTGGTCGCAGTAGGCGCGGTCGGGGTCGCGGAGCTGCGGCTGGCAGTCCCAGCACCGGTCCTCGTAACGGTCATGGCCCGCGCACCAGAGTCGCCCCTCCTCGCGCAGCTCCGGATCACAGAGGAAGCAGAGATCGGCCGTAGCTCCGTGAGCCGCGCATCGCTCCACGTCGGCCGCGGCGGTGCGCGGCTGCGCATGAGCGCGGCCGTCGTGGTCCTGGCCGGCATGCGCGTCGGGCTCGGGCTCGCCGCCGCAGGAGACCAGCAGGGCCGCCGTCAGCAGGCACGTCAGGATCATGGTCGGGGTCTTCATCGCGACACCTCCGTGGCAGCCGCCAGCGGCGGCAGGGCAGCGATCTCGGCGACCTCGAGGGCCGCGAGGGCGGCCGTCAGGCGCAGGTCGTTCAGCTCGTTGCGGGCCTCGAGGTTGTCCCGCTGGACCAGCAGGACCCGGTCGAGGGGGATCTCCCCGAGGCGGTAGCTCTCCTGGGACAGGCGACCGCTGGCGTCGACGGCCGCCGTGACCGACTCGCCGGCCGCGGCCAGGGTGGCCGCCAGCTCGCGGTGACGCGCCCACGCCCGCAGGGCGCGGTCGGTCCGCACGCGGCGCGCGGTCTCCAGCTCGATGGCGGCGATGCGGCCGGCCGCGGTCGCCACCGCGCGATCTCCGGCCCCCCGGTCGAAGACCGGGAGGCCGAGGCTCAATCCGAAGCGCAGGACGTCGGCCTCCTCCTCCCGCCCGATGCGTGCCCCCAGACCGACCTCGGGCCAGCGCGCGGCGCCGGCCACGCGGACCAGGGCCTCGGCCTCCCGGAGGCGAGCGTCGAGGGCGTCGAGCTCGGGATGGGCGGCGACGGCGGCCTGGACCCTGGCGACGTCCCCTGGAAGCGGCCACGCGAGATCGCCGGCGACCTCGATCGGGCATCCGGGTTCCAGCGCGAGCAGGGTCGCCAGCCTGGTCAGACGCTCCTGCTCGGCGGCCTCGGCGGTGGCCAGACGCATCCGCGCTCGTGCTGCGGCGACCGACGCGCGGTGCACGTCGAGCGTTCCGGTCTCCCCGGCCTCATGCCGCCGGCGGGCGATCTCGAGCAGACGTTGGTGGAGGTCGACCGACTGCCCGGCCAGCCGTCGACGTTGCGCGGCATGCAGCGCCTCGAGGTGGTAGCAGGCCGCCTCGCTCAGCACTGTGACCGCGATCGCACGGCTCCGGTCCCGGGCCGCGGCGTGCTCGGCCCCGGCGGCGTCGATCCGGGCTCCGCGGCCGGCGAGATCGAGGCGCTGGCTCAGCCCGATCGATCGATCCCAGGTCTCGCCATCGGGTCCACGACGTGGTCCGGCCTCGACGTCGAGCTCCGGGTTGTGACGCCAGGTCCGCGCGGTGCGCAGCTCGCCGGCTGCCCGGTCCACCTCGGCTCGCGCGACCTGGATCGCGACGGATCTCTCCCGCGCCAGGCGCAGGACCTCGTCACGGTCGAGCGGTGCGGCGACGGCCTCGCCCATCAGCAGCAGGATCAGACATGGGATCAGGACTCGCGTCCTCGGCATCGGATCTCCTCCACGTACGGGTCGACGTTCGGCCCCGGCTCGCCATGGAGCCGGACCTCCGGTACGCAACCAGCGGAGGGATCAGATCAGGAGGACGGTGGATGTCAGACAGGGGGGGATGGCCGGTGCGACGTCGCGCGTGACCTGCGGCCGATCGCATGCGCGCTCGGGCTCGACGATGGCCACCGCTATGACCGGGGCGACGAGCATCTCGGCCGGCCCCATGACCGCGAGGCCGGGATCGTCGATGCCGCAGTCGCTCACCGTGCAGCAGAGGCAGGTCTCGGCGGCGGGGTCGTGGTGGCTGGCCGCCTCGCCGGGTTCACCATGGACCTGGCCGACAACGTCGTCGCAGCAGTCGGCGGCGCAGCAGGCCGCGATGGCGGGCAGGGCCACCGAGAGGAGCGCCAGCGTCGCCAGGAGGGCGAGGGCCGTCGTCTGCAGATTCTCCAGGTTCATGGTAGGGAAACAATAGGGCCTGGGTCGGCGGCGCGCCAGCGACGAACGAGTTCGATCGGGGGTTCCGAGCCGGCCCCGACAACGAGCGGGCCGGTTGACTTTCCGGGGAAACCCCGGCATGCTGGGCGTATTACGGACCAACCAAACGTAATACGGGGATCGATGACGTTGCGTACCACTCCAATCTCTCGCTACGGTTCCGGGTCGCTGGCCAGATGGTCGACGGCCATCGTTTCATTGGTATCGGCTGCGGCCCCGCTGGCGATCCTCCTCGCCGCCGCGCCGGCCCTCGGCCACGGCGTCGTCCACCACACCGGACAGGCGTCGGCGTTCACGGTGACGTTCACCTACGCCGACGGCTCGCCGATCGCCTTCGCCGACTACCAGGTCCACGGCCCGCAGGATCCGCGACCGGCCGCCGTCGGACTCACCGACCGGGCCGGTCGCGTGGCCTTCCTGCCCGATCGCCCCGGGCCGTGGACGGTCCGCGTGACCACCGCAGACGGCCACGGCAAGACGGTGGAACTGGCGATCACGGAGGACCAGCTCGACGGGGCCGCCGCCGATCATGCCGGAGACGACGTCGCCGGTGGCGGCACGGCCCGCTGGCTCCGCGCCCTGCTGGGCGTCGGCCTGATCCTGCTGGTCGCGTTGATCCTGTCGACGGTACTGCGGCGTGCAGGACGGCGCGCGCCTGGCGACCAGGACGCGACACACGGCGACGGTTGACCCGGGCACCTCGCACCAGGTTCCCGGTGGCCACGAATCCAGGAGCACCTCCGTGCACGTTCCCGACGGCTTCTTCGCTCCCCAGACCTGGATCCCCGCCGCCGGCGTGGCCACCGCGGGCTGGGCCTGGGCGCTGCGCCGGCTGCGCCGTGCGCTCAGCGCCCGGGTCGTGCCGGTCCTGGGCGTGACCACGGCGTGCTGCTTCGGCCTGATGCTCATCGCCGTGCCGCTGCCGCTGGGCGGCGCATCGGTCCACGCCACCGGCGTCGCGGTCCTGGCGCTGCACTTCGGGGTGCCCATCGCCTTCCTGGCCATCTCCCTCGTGCTGGCCCTGCAGGCGCTCCTGCTGGGCGACGGTGGCGTCACCAGCCTGCCGGTCACCGCGCTGGCGCTGGGCCTCGCCGGCCCGGTCGTCGCCGTCGTCGCCGCCCGCCTGGCCCGCCCGCTCGGCCCGGCGGCGGCCCGGTTCGCCGCGGGCTGGTTCGCGGTCATGGCCGCCGCCCTGGTCACGGCCCTCCTGCTCGGCCTCCAGCCCCACCTCGCCCACGATGCCGCCGGCGAGCCTCTCTTCTTCCCGTTCGGCTGGAGCACCGTCCTGCCGGCCGTGCTGCTCCCCCACGCGGCCGTGGGGGTGCTCGAGGGCGTGCTGACGGTCGTCGCCCTGCGCGGGCTGGACCGGGAGGCGACGCCAGCATGAGGGTTATGCCGCGAGGAATGTTGCAGGCGATTCCCTGGCCTAGAAATTGGCAAAAAAATGCCAATTTTTGGCGCCGAACGTCGGTTCAGACGTCGTCTGTAGCACTCGGACCGGGCCTGCAACAATTCTCGCGGAAGAACCCACCGTGAGCCGGCGACGGCGAGAACCAGGCGGCGCCGGCCGCCGTACCGACGGCGAGCAGGCGTGCGCCCTCCGCGAGGCCGGTGCGTCACGCGGCGCGCTCGTCCTGTACGCGGCCTTCGTCGTGCTGGTCTCGTTCGTGCACGACCCGCGCCTGCTCGCCGCCTGCCCGGTCGCCGTCCTCCTGGTCGCCGGCCGGGACGCCGGCCGGATCCTGCGCCGGGCCGCCGCGGTGGTGGCCGTGTTCACCGGCGTGGTCGTCGGCGCCTGGGTGGTCGCGAGCCTCTGGCGCGGTGACGACCCCTGGCCCTGGGTCCTGCGCACGGTGCCGCGGGTGCTCGCGCTGACCTGCGCGACCCTGCTCCTCGGCCGACGGGTGCGTCCGCTCGACCTCGCCGCCGGCTCACGGACGCTGCAGACCGTGGTGGTGCTGGTCCAGGCCCAGACCTCGACGCTGCGCCGCACTCTCGGCGACGCCCGCCTCGCCCTGCGCAGCCGCTCGCTCGTCCGCCCCGGACCGCGCGTGCTCCTGCGCCACGCCGGGGCCTCGGGCGGCAGCCTGCTGCGCAAGGCCCGGCACGATCTGACCCGAACCACCGAGGCCATGGCCTCCCGGGGGTACTTCCTCGATGCTGATCCGGACTGAATCGGTGAGCCACGACCATGACGGCTGCCCGGCGCTGCGCGGCGTGGACCTGGTCGTCGCCCGTGGCGAACGCGTGGTGCTCCTGGGCAGCAACGGCTCGGGCAAGTCCACGCTGCTGAAGCTGCTCGACGGCCTCTTCGAGCCCGACCGCGGGGCGGTCTTCTACGACGGCCGCCGTCTCGACCGCGCCGCCCTCGGCGACCGCGACTTCCACCGCCGCTTCCGGCGCGAGGTGGTGCTCCTGTTCCAGGAGCCGGAGGCCATGCTCTTCCATCCCAGCGTCGCCGAGGAGCTGAGCTTCGGACCGCGCCAGCTGGAACTGGACGATCCGGAGGACCGCGCCCGCCAATGGGCCGAGCGCACCGGCGTGGCCCATCTCTGGTCGCGCCCGCCCACCGACCTCAGCCGTGGCGAGAAGCAGCGCGTGGCTCTCGCGGCCGTCCTGGTGCTCGAGCCGCGGGTCCTGCTCCTGGACGAGCCGACGGCCGCCCTCGACCCGCGCTCGACGGGCTGGCTGGTGGACTTCCTGCAGGACCTCCCGGTGACCACGGTGACCGCCACCCACAACCTCTCGCTCGCCCCCGAGCTGGGCGATCGCGCCGTGATCCTCGGCGAGGACCACACGGTCCTGCTCGATGGTGCCATCGCGGGCCTGCAAGAGGACCTCGATCTCCTGCGGCGCGCCAACCTGGTGCACCGTCATCGCCATCGCCACGGCCCGCACGAGCACAGCCACGACCACGTCCACGACTGGGATTGACGCCAGATGGCCCACCGCCGTCCGCCGACCATCGACCCCGGGAGCGCCCCCATGACCGACGACACGATCCGCTTCACCGTCTCGCTGCCGCGGCCGCTCCTCGACGAGCTGGACACCCGCATCACCCGCCGCGGCTACGCCAGCCGCTCCGAGCTGGTCCGCGACCTCATCCGCAAGGAGATGGCCGCCGACCGCTGGCGCACGGGCACCGAGGAGATGGTCGGCATCCTCTCGATCATCTACGACCACCATCGGCGCGGCCTGGTCGACCGCCTGCACGCCATCCAGCACGACCGGTACGTCCACGTCCTCTGCACCCAGCACGTCCACGTCGATCACCACACGTGCCTGGAGACCATCGTCCTGCGCGGATTGCCGGCCCAGATCGAGCAGCTGGCCCTGGAGATCGCGGGCCAGAAGGGTGTTCAGCAGGCCGAGCTGGTGCGCATGGGAGTCGGGACCTAGGGCCGCGTCGACACCGGCCGTTCACCACGCACGCGGCCCTTGGCGATCAGGAATGATTCTTCGTAGGCTGGAAGATGCGGACCGCGATCCCCGATGGCGTCGCGTCCGCCGGTCCTTCGCCCGAACCGACGGGAGCGCACGATGTCCTCCACTTCCACGATTCCGCCGCCCGTGATCCTGGCCCTGACGGCCACCACCCTCTTCCTCGCCTTCGGCATGCCCGCCAGCGCCGGCAACGCCAGCATCGCCTGGCGCGTCGAGGTCGACGGCCGGATCGAGGCGCCGGTGGCGGTCGGACCGGATGGCGAGATCGCCGTCCAGGGGTTCGAGCTCGTGGTCATCGAGCCGGACGGCACCGTCCGCTGGCGCCAGGATCTCCCGGTGCCCTCGTCCGATCGCATGTGCGCGATCGATGGCCAGGGTCGCATCTACGCCTCGACGATGAACGATCTGCGTGCGTACGCGGCCGACGGATCGTTGCTCTGGACCGCGCTGGACAACCCCGCTGGCTTCGAGCCCTTCGCCGGCCCTACGGTGGGACCGGACGGCAACGTCTACGTCCTAGACGTCGAGCCGCAGGCGTCCGGAGGACGCGGTTTCGTCTCCGTGACGCCCGGGGGCGACGTCCGCTGGAGCCATGAGCACGAGAACTGGGCCCTGGCCCAGATGGGAGAGGCGCGGCGGCGCGACATCGGCTTCGCCGACGGTCTGGCCCTCGTCAGCTCGCCGGGTATACCGTGCGAGGGCGGTTGCCTCGGGTCCGGCGTGATGGCCTTCACCCTGGACGGCGACGTGGTCTGGTCGACCGAGACCGCTTCACCGCACTGGGTCACCCCCGGCCCGGCGGGCAAGGCCTACCTGGCCCGTGACCCGATCGCCTACGACGTCCTGGATACCGACGACGGCGCCGTCACCCCGGTCGCGCTCTCCCCGCAGCCGCTGCTGACCGCCAAGCGGGTCGCCGTGGCTCCGGACGGTACCGGCTACGTCGGGACCACGCCCAGCTCCGCGGGCATCCGTCGCCTCGACCCCTCGGGCGACTCCACGGTCCTCGCCGGCGACATCGGCGTCCCGGGCGCCCCGGCGATCAGCCCCGACGGATCGGTGCTGGTGGTCCCGACGGCGGAGTCGATCCTCCCGTCGCTCAACAGCCTGACCGGTCTGGATCCCGAGTCGGGCGACGTCCTCTGGTCGGTCCCCCTGCCCCCGGAAGACGACGGCGACTACCCCATCGTGACCGGGATGCCGCGCTTCTCGGCCGATGGGCATCGCGTGTTCCTCAGCGCCGCCACCTTCGATCGGTCCTGGGTCTACGCCTTCGCTCTGCAGACGACGGTGGGCGTGGGCGACGAGATTCTCGGCGATCTGACCGGCCTGGATCTGCGCGTCCTTCCCGGCGGCAGCGGCACCCGGTTCCGGTTCGACCTGCCGGCAGCGGCGCCGGTGACCCTGGAGATCTACGATCTGCGCGGGCGCCAGGTGGCCGAGGTGATCGGCCGTACGTCCATGTCCGCGGGGGAACACTCCCGGACCTGGGATGCGGGCCAGCTCGCGAGCGGGATGTACCTGGTGCGCTTGCAGGCCGGGCAGCGCTCGGCCACGGCCAAGCTCACGCTGGTGCGCTGACCGGAGCGGATCGGCAGGGACCTCGCCCCGGCTACCTCACCAGCACGAGCCGCCGGCTGGCCACCTCGCCACCGACCTCGAGCCGCGCGAGGTAGACGCCGGCCGCCACCGGGCGACCGGACTCGTCCCGCCCCTCCCAGCGCTCCCGGTGCTCGCCAGCCGCGTGGTACGCGTCGCCCACGAGGGTGCGCACGACGCGCCCGGCGACGTCGTACACCCGCAGGCGCACCGGACCGGCCACCGGCTGCTCCCACGTCAGGACCGTGACCGGGTTGAAGGGATTCGGCGCGGCGGAGTGCAGCACCAGCTGCGTCGCGGACGCCGCCGTCTCCGGCACCGCCGTGACCGTGCACTGCCGCGGCGCGACGAGGAGGTTCTCGAAGGTGCCCGCGTACACCGCCTCGCTCCCCACGGCCGTCTTGAAGCACGTGCCAGGCGTGCCCTTGACGCCGATCACCACC
>WJIQ01000301.1 GCA_014730255.1 bacterium
CATGTTCGCGGATAGGGATCCACCCGAGTTCGCAGACAGGTGGCCACCGTGGCGACATCGGCACCTCGTGTTCTCCGACCTCGGACGTGTAGGTAGATCGGCGCCGGTCTCAGGTCGTGATGGTCCTTCCTGCCAGAGGGGATATCCTCCGGGTTCAACCACGAACCAACAAGGAGGTATCTCGTGGCAGGAAGGAGACTGATGACACTGGACGTACGTGAACTCATCCGCCGGCTTCGCGCCGGCCAGACGAACCGGGCCATCGCCCGCGAGATGGGCGTAGCCCGCAAGACGGCGGCGAAGTACCGGTCCGTGGCGGCTGCGGAGGGTCTGCTGACCGGCGCCTTGCCTGATGCCTCGTCGCTGGACCGTCTTCTCGAGGGGAGGATGGCCGAATCGGCGTTGCCTCGTCAACCCTGGAAGGCCGCTCCGTACCGGTCGGTGATCGAGGATCTGCGAGGTCAGGGTGTGGAGATCAAGGCCCTGCATGCGCGTCTTCGCGAGGACCACGGTTTCGAGGGCAGCTACAGCGCGTTGCGTCGCTACGTGGTGCATCTGGAGCAGACGGCGCCACGCGGATACGTCCGTCTGGAGACGCCGGCGGGCCAGGAGGCGCAGGTCGATTTCGGGTCGGCGGGCAAGATGGCCGACCCCGAGACCGGCGAGGTGAAGAAGGCCTGGGTCTTCGTGATGACGCTGTCATTCAGCCGTCACCAGTACGCCGAGGTGGTCTTCGACCAGAAGGTGGAGACCTGGCTGCGCTGCCATCGTCACGCTTTCGAGTATCTCGGCGGAGTGCCGTCCCGGATCGTGGTCGACAATCTGAAGGCGGCGATCGTCAAGGCGGCGCTGCACGACCCTGTGGTCCAGCGGAGCTATCGCCAGCTGGCCGAGCACTATGGCTTTCTGATCAGTCCGTGCCGCCCGCGCACGCCCGAGCACAAGGGCAAGGTGGAGTCGGGCGTGCACTACGTGAAGCGGAATTTCCTCGCTGGCCGCGGCGTGATGTCGTTGACCGAGTGCAACACGAAGCTGCTGCGCTGGATCGAGGAGACGGCGGGACGGCGTTGCCATGGCACGACGAAGCAGCAGCCGTTGCCGCTGTTTCGCCGCCTGGAGCAGAGTCGTCTGCAGCCGCTGCCGTCGTCGCCCTACGACCTGGGTGTCTGGAAGCGCGTCAAGGTGCATCCGGACTGCCACGTCGTGATCGATGGCGCCTACTACAGCGCTCCCCATCGGCTCATCGGCCGGCAGGTGTGGGCGCGGACCAACGGTCGGGACGTGCATCTGTTCCACGAGTACGAGCGGATCGCGTCGCATCGGTGGGGCCGCGCCGGCGTGCGTCGCACGATCGCCGACCACTATCCGCCGGACAAGCAGGCGTACCTGATGTCCACGCCCTCGTGGTGCCGCCGTCGGTCGGCGGAGATCGGGCCGTCATGCCGCGAGCTGATCGATCGGCTACTGAGCGAGCGTCCTCTGGATCGTCTGCGTGCGGCGCAGGCGGTCCTGCGTCTAGCCGACCGGCATGCCCCGGCCCGTCTGGAGGCCGCCTGCCGGCGTGCGCTCTTCTTCGGCGAGACCTCGCACCGGACGCTCAAGCGGATCCTCGACGACGGTCTCGACCACGAGCCCCTGCCCGCCGGCGGCGAGCCGGTGGTCTCCGAAACGACATTTGCCTTTGCACGCCCGGGGTCGGAGCTCTTTCCAACGACCGAAGGAGTCGACCATGGACATTAAACCCCAGCTGATCCCCAAGCTGAAGTCACTCCGCCTGTCGGGCATCCTCGAGACGCTGGAGGTGCGCAATCGTCAGGCGATCGACGACAAGCTGAGCTACGTCGAATTCCTGGAACGTCTTCTGGAGGACGAGGTCGAGCGGCGAGCGCAGAAGCAGCTCGCGATGCGCCTGCGGCGGGCCTCGTTTACCGCCGAGAAGACTCTCGAGGGATTCGACTGGTCATTCAACCCGAACCTGAACCGGCAGCAGATCCTCGACCTGGCCACCGGTCAGTGGATCGAGCGCAAGGAGGTGGTGCTGATCGTCGGCCCCAGCGGGGTGGGCAAGAGTCATCTCGCTCAAGCCCTCGGCCAGGAGGCCTGTCGCCGGGGCTACAGCGTGCTGTTTACGACCGTGATCAAGATGCTGGCTCAGATCGGTGGCGGACGGGCCGACGGGACGCGGGAAAGACGCCTGGCGAACTACCTGCGCCCGGACCTGTTGATCCTCGACGACTTTGGGCTCAAGCCGCTGCGAGGCTACGAACCCGAGGACCTCTACGAGGTGATCAACGAACGGTACGAGCGCGGGTCGGTGATGGTCACCAGCAACCGTGACTACCAGGAGTGGCCGGCGGCGTTTGGCGAGAACCCGCTGATGGCGTCGGCCGCTCTGGACCGCCTCGCCCACCGGGCTCATCTGATCACGATCACAGGGGCCAGCTACCGGGCCAACCAGAGGCCCGCCGTGCTGGCGAAGACCGAAGACAGTTAACCAGAGAAGGAAGGACCATCACGGTCCGGTGAGCAGCGAAGGTGGCTACCTATCAGGCGAACATGGGTGGGGGAATGTGGGCGAACATTGACACTCGAGAGCCGCGTGGATCGCCGTGAGCAGGTCTTCGTCGCTGACGACACCTCGACGCGGGCCTCGTTTGCGTGGCGGTTCGCGATCGGCAGAAGCCTGCGCACGCCGGGCATAGACCGTCGAGCGCGGCACACGCCACGC
>WJIQ01000302.1 GCA_014730255.1 bacterium
AGCGAATACAAGGCGAAAGTTTGCGGCGGGACGAAAAATCACGGCCCGAGGGCTCCCAGGGGCCATTGTTGGCACTTTTCTGCCAATTCTCGGCGCCGGTGGGCCCGGCGGCGTCGGATACCCGCCCGCGCGGTCAGTGCACGGGATGGGGGCGGATCGCGTCGTCGTCCGGCGGCGCCAGCGGCCCCGTGACCGCCTCCACCGCCCGCAGGATGTCCCACGAACGCACCAGCTCGCGCATGCGCGTGTGGTCGTCGTGCAGCGGGCGGTCGGCGTCCAGGAACTCCACGTGCCGGCGGATCACGTCGCGGGCGGCGCGGCAGCCGCGGCCCGGGGTGATCTCGCGCAGGTCCAGGGCCTGGGCGGCGGCCATCAGCTCGATGCCCAGCACGCCGTGGGCGTTCTCGAGGATCTGCGCGTTCTTCAGCGCCGTGTTCATGCCCATGGAGACGAAGTCCTCCTGGTCGGCGGCGGCCGGGATCGAGAGCGTGGCCGCCGGCGCCGACAGCAGGCGCTGCTCGGTGATGAGCGAGTCGGCGGTGTATTGCGAGAGCATCAGGCCGGAGAACATGCCCGCGCCGCGGGTCAGGAAGGCCGGCAGGCCCACCGAGAGGGCGGGGTTCAGCAGGCGGTTGAGACGCCGCTCGCTCAGCACCGAGACCATGGTGATGGCCGCGCCCGCGCCCTCCATGGGCAGCGAGACCGGCGTGCCCTGGAAGTTGGCGCCGGTCAGCGTGGTCTCGTCCTCGGGGAAGAAGATCGGGTTGTCGCCCACGCCATTCAGCTCGATCTCCACCTGGGTCCGCGCCCAGCGCACCGCGTCGTGCGCCGCGCCGATCACCTGCGGACTCGAGCGCATGGAGTAGGCGTCCTGCACCTTGACGTCGATCTTGCCGGAGGCGAGGTCGCCGCCGTCGAGGCAGGCCAGGATGGCGGCGGCCGAGCGCTGCGCGCCCGAGAAACCACGAACCTCGTGCAGGCGCGGCTCGTAGGGCTTGAGGTTGGCGAGCAGGGCCTCGAGCGACATGGCGCAGGCGATCTCCGCCTGCCGCAGCCAGCGGTCCATGTCCATCAGGTGCAGCGCGCTCATGGCGGTCAGCAGGTTGCTGCCGTTGATGGTCGCCAGGCCGTCGCGCGCGTGCAGGCCGGGCACGGGGATCCCGGCGCGGTCCATGGCCTCGGCGCCGGGCAGCAGCTCGCCCTGGTAGTAGGCCCGGCCCTCGCCCATCAACAGCAGCGCGAGCTGGGCCATGGGGGCGAGGTCGCCGCACGCGCCCACCGACCCCTTCTGGCAGACGTACGGCGTGACGCCCTTGTTGAGCATCTCGATCAGCGTGAGGGTGATCTCCGGCCGGCCGCCGCTGTGGCCGTGCGCGTGGACGTTGATGCGGCCGGCCATGGCGCCGCGCACGTACTCGATGGGCGCGGGTTCGCCGATGCCAGCGGCGTGGTTGTAGATCAGGTAGCGCTGGAAGTCTCGCGTCTGGTCCTCGTCCAGGACGACGTTGACGAGCTCGCCGATGCCGGTGTTGACCCCGTACATGATCTCCTTGCGGGCGATCTTGCGCTCGAGGAGGTCGCGGCAGGTCTTGATGCGCTCGAGCGCCTGCGGGGCGAGCTGGACCTTCTCGCCGTGGCGCGCGATGCGTTCGAGGGTCTCGCAGGTCAGGCCGGATCCATCGAGGACGATCGTCATGGCGGGCTCTCCGGGGGTTGGCGGCAAGGCCGGATGATGTCAGGGACCGGGCGTCGCCAGGCGGCGCGATGCTCCCTGCAAGTGTGCGACCGCGAGGCCGGGCAGGGCAAGTCAGAAAAGCGGAGCCACCGTGCACCTTGGCATGCGTCGCGGCGTAGCGTTAGACTTCATGCAGACCCTGCACGATGCACCCGAACGGCCGCTGCGGCGACTCCAGGACACGATCCCGATGACCGTCGACACCCCGCACAGTGGACGCACCTGGACCAGCTGGTGGCGCGAGGCGGTGCGCGTCCTGGCCGGCCTGGTCGTCTTCGGCGTGCTCGCCGTGCTGGTGCGCGAGCACTTCGGCGCGGCGCGCACCTGGCTCGAGGGCCTCGGCGGCTGGGCGCCCGCGGCGTTCGTCGTGATCCACGTGGTGACCGTCATGCTCGGCTTTCCGGCCTCGGTCCTCGGCTTCCTCGCCGGGGCGAACTTCGGCGTGCTCGGCGGATCGCTCCTGCTGCTCCTGGCGGGCCTCTCGGCCGCGACGGTGATGTTCATGGTCTCGCGCTGGCTGTTCCAGGGGCGGGTGCATCGCTACGCGGCGGCCCGGCCGCGGCTGGCGCGATTCATGGAGCTGGCCGAGGGCGACTCGCTGCGCGTGATGGTCCTGCTGCGCCTCTCACCGCTGCATTTCGGCCTGGTATGCTATCTTCTGGGGGCGAGCCGGGTCCGGTTCGCGCCGTACCTCGCCACCAGCGCGCTCCTGTTGCCGAGCGCGATCCTGCAGGCGTACATGGGGCACACCATCGTGCGCGTGGGCGAGCGAGCGGCCGCCGGCCAGGAACTGGCCAGCATGGAGACCGTCATGGCGGCGGTCGGCATCGTCGCCGCGGCGCTGCTGCTCGCGCTCATGGGGCAGATGGCGCGGCGGGCGCTGCAGCTCGAGAACGACCCCGCACGGGAGGCCGACGACCGGTCATGAATCGCTTCGTGGACAACATCATCCCCTTCCCGGTCCGCCCCCGTCCCGGGGCGCTGGTCCTGAGGGTGGAGCTCATCCTGGTGCCGTATCCCGTCTGGCGGACATTGCGCGTCTCCGACCGCTGCAGCTTCTGGGACCTGCACGTCGCCATCCAGGACGTCATGGGCTGGAGCCACCGCCACCGGCACCTCTTCACCGCCGACCATCCCGTCAGCGGCGAACGCCTGCGCCTGGGCATCCCCGAGAACGGCGGGTACCACGGCCGCCAGGCCGTCATCCCGAGCTGGGAGCTGCGGGTCGCCGACGTCGTGCGCCTCGATCACCCGCCGTTCCTGTACACCTACCATCTGGGGGAGGAATGGCAGCACGAGGTCAGCCTCGAGCAGGTCGAGCCTCCCGAGCAGTCCGGGGCCTGGCCCTGGTGCCTCGACGGCCGCGGCGCGTGCCCTCCCGAGGGACTGGGCGGCCCCGAGGCGTTCGGCGTGCGCTACACGGCCGGACCCGACGCGTGGCCGGAGGGGTTCGACCCGGACGATTTCGCCCCCGAGCGCGTCACCTTCTGCGACGCGGGCCAGCTCTGGCAGGACTACTTCGGCGAGGAGTGATTCAGCGTTCGCGACCGCGGCGAGGGCGCCGGCCGCTCGCGTCTCGCCGCTCGCGGCGTGACCGCCGGCCGCGGGCGCGCCCGGCCGGCGTGGTGTCGCTGGACGCGGGCGCAGGCGCCGCGATCTCCGGCGGCGCCGGTCGCGTCGACCAGCGGAGCATCTCGTCGAACCCCGCGACCAAGGGCGGCATCTCCTCGCACCACCGGTCGATGGTCTCCGGGCCGGCGCCCAGGGGCAGGACGATGGTCGCCAGCTCGCCCCGTGGCGGCTCGGCGTCCAGCCGTGGATAGGTGGTCGTGCCCACGCGCCAGTGGTTCATCAACCGGTCGGCCGCCGCGAGCAGGCGCGCGGCCGGCGGTGGCTGCGGATCGTGATGGGTGGCGATGGCGACGACCAGGTGGGCCGGCAGGTCCCAGGACGCCGCGACGGCCGCGGACGCGGACGCATGGTCGAATCCGACGGTGGCGCGCTCGTGGGCGACGTCGCGGACCGGGCCCCGGTCGTGCGCCGGCCAGCGGGCGATGACGAGCTGCTTGCCCACGTCGTGCAGGAGTCCGGCGACGCGGGCCGTGGTCGGCGTCAGGGGCGATCGGTCCTCGAGGAGGGCGGCCAGCCGCCCGGCCGCCGAGCTGACGGCCAGACCGTGCAGCCAGGCGCCGCGTTCGGTGCCCGCGTAGGGGCCGCTCGCATGGCCGAGCAGGTTGCGGGAGCAGGCGGCGTAGGCCATGCGAGCGACGGTCTCCAGGCCGAGCACGACGCACGCCTCGCCGACGTCGGCGAGCGGGCGCGCGACGGCGTGGTACCCGCTGTTCGCCTGCCGTAGCAGCCAGCGTTCGATGGTGGGATCGGCGGCGAGGTCGGCGGTGATCGCGCCGACGGACGCGGTGGAGTCGTGGGCCCGGGCGAGGAACCGTTCGAGCACCACCGACAGCCGGGGCAGGCCGTCGATCTCGGAGGCGAGGGCGCGGCCGACCGAGGCGACGGTCTCGCGGACGGGGTGATCGCAGGACGTGGCCATGGAGGTCTCCTTCGTCGTCAGGATCGGCAGACCTCGCGCCGTACTTGAGGAGTGCGCCGGGGGTTGCGCCCGCGGCGCCGAGCGAGGACAATGCGCGACGGTGGCTTGACCCATGGCAGACGCCCGTCGTCGGCCGATTCGACCCGGGAGCGGCATGGACTTCTTCGTCGGAGCATTGGTCGGCGGGGCGATCGTCCTGTTGACGCTCGTCCTGCGGGAACTATGGTACGTCCGGCAGCAGGTGCGCACGCTGGCCGCCGAACTGGCGACCCTGGAGATGCCGCTGCTGGTGGTCCGGTTCCCGGGCCGGGACCTGCTCATCTCCGACCCCATGCGCGGCAACCTCGACGTGACGATCCCCGAGCAGGTGACCCTCGACGCGGCGGTCGAGCGGCTCGTCCTCGAGACCGACCGGCAGACCGTGCGCACGGCGATCGGCGAGCTGAGGGCCGGCGTGCAGAGCTACCGCGAGTTCTCCTTCAACATGCGCATGCGCGATGGTCGCTGGCACGAGATGCGCGCGCAGGCGTTCCGCGTCGGGTCGTTCGGCCTGCGCGCCGGGCTGGTGGCGGTCACCCTGGAGGACGTGACCCAGTCCCGCGAGATCGTCGAGGAGCGGGACCGTCTGTTCAACCTCTCCATCGACCTGATGGCCATCGGCGATCTCTCGGGCCGGCTGCTCCAGGTCAACCCGGCCTGGGTGCGCGTCCTGCGCTGGTCGCGCGACGACATCATGGAGCGCACGTTCCCCGACCTCATCCACCCCGACGACCGGCCGCTCGCCGAGCAGGCGCTGGCCGACCTGCGCGACGGCCTGTCGGTGCGGGAGCTGGAGCTGCGGACCATGGCGCGCGACGGGTCGTTCCGCTGGATCTCGTGGAACTCGATCCCGCTGACCGCCCGCCGGACCGTGTTCACCGTCGCGCGCGACATCACCGACCGCAAGCTGGCCGAGGAGCAGCTGCAGCGCTACCAGGAGCGCCTCAAGCGGCTGGCCAACGAGCTCTCCACCATCGAGGAGCGCGAGCGGAGGCGCCTGGCCGAGACGCTGCACGACACCCTCGCGCAGGACCTGTTCGCCGCGCAGGCCAAGCTCACCCTGCTGAAGTATCCCGACCGGGTGGCCGACGTCGCCGCGGTCCGGGACGAGGCCGCCGCGATCCTCGATCACGCGTCCGAGCTCGCGCGCACGCTCACGTTCGAGCTGTTCCCGCCGGCGCTGTACGAGGTGGGGCTGGACGCGGCGCTCGAGTGGCTGTGCCGCAGCTTCCGCAAGACCCGCGGGCTGCCCTGCGAGTTCCGCTGCGACGGCGAGCCCACCGATCTGAGCGTCGAGCGGCGGGCTCTGCTCTATCAGGGCGCGCGGGAGCTGCTGGGCAATGTCTTCAGGCACGCCGGGGCGACGCGGGCCGAGGTGACGGTCGTCTACGCCGACGACACGGTCGACCTGCGGGTTGACGATGACGGCCGCGGGTTCGATTTTCCCAGCGCCGGCGACGATCCCGACGAGGACGACGAGGACGACCGGCCCGACGGCTTCGGCCTGTTCAACATCCGCGAGCGCCTCGGCCAGGTGGGGGGGCGGCTCAACATCGAGACCTCCCACCTCGGGGGCGGCCGCGTGACCCTCCAGGTGCCCCTCTCGGCGACCACGACCTGACGGGATCGCAATGGGCGAGTTCTTCGCGCTGCTGACGGCCGCGCTCTGGGCGGGCGCGGTGATCTGCTTCAAGCTCTCGGGCGAGCATCTGCCGCCGCTGGTCCTGAATCTCTTCCGGGTCGCGGTCTCCTCGGTGCTCCTGCTGGCCACCATGCTGGTCGTGGGCCAGCCTCCCTGGCGGGCGGCCGAGGGGTGGCACTACCTGCTCATCGCGGCCAGCGGACTGATCGCCATCGCGATCTCGGACACGCTCTTCCACGCCTCGCTCAACCGGATCGGCGCCGGGCTGTCGGCCATCGTCGACAGCCTCTATCCGCCGCTCACCGCGCTGTTCGCCTTCCTGATCCTCGCCGAGCGGCTGACGGCGGGCGATCTCGTCGGCATGGTCCTGGTGGTGGCCGCCGTGCTGCTGACGACCCAGGCGCGCCTGCCCGCCGGGACGACCCGGACGCAGCTGCTGGTCGGCCTGGTCCTCGGCGCCCTGGCCATGGCGACGCTCGGCCTCGGCGTGGTGATCGTCAAGCCGGTCCTGGCCGAGCAGCCGGTGATCTGGGTGACGGGCATGCGTCAGTTCACCGCGCTCGCGATCCTCGTGCCGTCGGTGGCGCTGAGCCGGGACGGGGCGCGCTGGCGCGAACTTCTCCGCCTGCCGAGGCGGGCGATCCTGCTGGCGCTCGCCGGGACGGTGCTCGGCAGCTTCCTGGCGCTCATGTTCTGGATCGGGGGCATGAAGTTCACGGCGGCCGGCACGGCGGCGATCCTCAACCAGACGGCGATCATCTACATCCTGATCCTGGCGACCTGGATCCTGCGCGAGCCGTTCACCCGACGCAAGCTGGTCGCGTGCGCCCTGGCGGTCGGGGGAGTCGTCGCCGTCGTGGCCGCCTGAGGCGTTTGTTAATTCTCCATCGCCCGCTTGATTTTTCTGAAACAATCGTTATATAACAACCGTTCTTTGGGGTGCGAGACCGGGGAATGGTGGCGATATGGCACGCAAGACGACATTCACGCGCGAGGACGTGCTCACCGCGGCGATGACCGTCCTGGAGACCGAGGGGGTCGCCGCGGTGACGGCTCGCCGGGTGGCCGACACCATGGGAGCCTCGACCGCGCCCGTCTACAGCAACTTCGCGAACATGGAGGACGTCCTGCGCGAGGTCCTCGCCCGGGTCGCCGAGCAGGTGCTCGAGTACTGCCGGCGCCCCTGGACGGACGATCCGTTCCTGAACATGGGGGTCGGGTTCGTCCGCTTCGCGGTGGACCGACCCGAGCTGTTCCGGGCCATGTACCTGGACTCCACGCTCGGACACGCCGCCGAGTACGGGGCCTACCAGCATCTCCTCGACGACCTCGCCCGGCACGAGCGCTTCGGCGCCCTGCCGGACGACCACCGTCAGGAGCTCCTGTTCCAGGCCAGCGTCTACACCCTGGGCATCGCCACGACCGTGGTGACCGGGATGTGGCCCGAGCCCGATCTCGAGCTGGTCGAATCGTGGCTGCGCAGCGTCGGCAGCCTGCTCGTGGCGGCGGCCTTCGAATCGGCCGGCGTCGAGCTGCCCGAGGACTTCAAGCATCAGGCCGGGGAGTTCGTGGTGCCGTGGCGGCATCCGGGGTGCCCGGCCGCGGAGGACCGAGATGACGAGTGACCGTGTGATGCGCCGGCTGGCCGTGACCGGGCTGCTGATGCTCCTGGCGGGGAGCGTCCCGGCCCAGGACGATGCGGCCCCCCTGCCCGAGCCGGCCGTGATCGAGCCGCTGGGACCGACCATCGAGGTGCTGCCGGGGGCGCGGACGGTGCTCGACCTGCGGACCTGCATGGAGCAGGCGCTGGCCAGCAACG
>WJIQ01000303.1 GCA_014730255.1 bacterium
CGCCGAGGACGACCGCACCCAGCGACGTCCGTCGCTCGAGCGGGTCGAGGTCGCCCCGGCACGTGTCGAGGTCGGCGACGGCGACACCGTGGTCATCCGCTGGGACGACGACGACCGCGAACGGGTCCGCATCCTCGGCATCGACACGCCCGAGGTCGCCCATCCCCGGTACGGGATGCCGTTCGACCAGCCGTTCGGGCAGCGGGCACGCGCCTTCGCCCGGGGTGTGTTCGCGGTCGCCGACCGCGTCGAGCTGATCCGGGCCGCCGAGACCGACCCGTACGGCCGGACCCTCGGCTATCTGTTCGTCAATGGACGCAACTATTCGGTCCTCGCGATCGAGGCCGGACTGGCGGTCGAGACGGTCTCCCACTATGGCGACAACGGGCTGCCCGACGAGGCCGAGGCCGTGCTGGCGGCCGCGCGTGCGACGGCGCCGGCTCCCTTCGAGGCACCCTACCGGTTCCGGCGGCGGATGCGCGAGATCGAGGACTGGAACGAGACGCACGCCGACGGATGACCGGCGATCCCGGCCGCGCAGCCGCAAGAAGGCCCCGCCACCCGGCGGGGCCTTCACACGTTCCGGGTGCAGGGCACCCGGCTCCGCTTCGCTGTCGGCCTAGAGTCTCCCGTGCGATCCGTCGCACCGCGGCTGGTTGCCGCTCCGCTTGCACTGACAGAACGCGATGCGGTCGTCGTCGGCGAGCTCGACCTTCTCGGGCCGGAACCCGGTGCCCTTGTGCGCGCCGTCGCAGAACGGCTGGTTGGCCGAACCGCCGCAGGTGCAATACCAGTAGGTACCGGCGGCCAGCTCGAGCACGATGGGCCTGGTGCCGGCGATCTTCGGGTCGCTCATCTCGGGTTCCTCCGGGCCTTCGGGTCAATCCATGATCGTCGGAGTCAAGTTTAATCGATCCTCGCCGCGGCCGCACCCCTTGCCGGGGCGCCTAGCCCGGATGCCACCCCCAGCCGGGGTAGTACCGGTTGGCGATCCAGTAGAACAGGATCGTGTCGATCATCAGGTGCAGGACGATCACGTACAGCAGCGACCGGGTCCTGTGATACGTGTACCCCTGGATCATCGCGAAGGCGAAGATCACCACCGGCCCCCAGCCGACGAAGGCCATCTCGTGCAGGAAGCTGGTGAAGAAGACAGCCTGGACCAGCAGGGCCTCCCGGAACCCGATGCGCCGGGCCAGCAGCACGAACACGAAGTTCACGAAGCACAGCTCGTCCCAGATCCCCACGAAGTTGCAGCCCCAGAACAGGCGCCACATCCAGTCCGCGCGCGAGGGGTCGGTCGGATCCTCGGGCAGGTACCAGGACCGGTGCAGCTCCGGCGTCCACCACGTGAAGTACATGCCCATGATCAGGAACGCGAGGGCGAACCCGACCACCAGCCAGAGCCACATCTTGAGCGACCAGCGGCCGCTGACCCACTGGTAGTCCAGCGGCTCGCCCATCCAGCGCCACGCCGCGATGGCCGGCACCAGCAGGGCGCCGATCCCGAGCATGAACGTCAGGTGGATGATGTGCGCGTCGTCGGTGCGGCCGTCGATCTCGGTGAAGTGCAGCAGGATGATCAGGTACGCCAGCAGGACGCCGGTCTGCCACCAGTGGCGATCGGGGTCCAGCCGGGCCAGGAACAGGCCGGCCAGCAGCGGCGCGAGCGCCAGCCAGTGCCAGTCGACGCCGGCCGGCGGCGGATAGGACTTCAGGCCGATGGCCAGGAGCATCGCCGCGGCCATGAGCCAGGCCGACCAGCGGCGGCCGACCGGGACGTGGCCCTCCGGATGGGCGGGCGAGCGCAGCGCGGTGGTGTCGGTCATGGGGTGACTTGCTCCAGCACGTGGGTCTCGAACCAGGCCAGCAGCTGATGCAGGTAGAAGACCTGGTTGTCGACGTTACGGATACCGTGGGACTCGTCGTGGAAGCGCAGCAGCCGGGACGGGACGCCGAGCGACGTCAACGCCGAGTGCCAGGCGATGGTGCCGTCCTCCGGGCAGCGGTGATCGTGCAGGCCGTGGCTCAGGAGGGTCGGCGTCCGGACCCGGGCGATGCGGGTGAAGGGATCGTTGGCCGCGTAGATCGGCGCCGCCGCGGGGTCGAAGGGCCGGCCACCGAACTCCCACTCGGGGAACCACTTCTCGTCGGTCGCCCCCCAGAAGGCCACCGTCTGCGGGTACATGCGGTCGCACGCCGCGGCCCGGAAGCGATCGGTCTGCGTCGTCAACGCGGCGGCCAGATGGCCGCCGTAGCTGCCGCCCATGACCGCGAGCAGGTCGGGGTCGCTCCACCCCTCGGCGATCGCGTGGTCGACGACGGCCATGAGCTCGCGGGCGGGCCGGCCGATCCAGTCGCCCTGGATGTCCTCGAGAAAGGCCCGGCCGTAACCGGTCGACCCGGTGGGGTTGGCCGCCAGGACGGCGTAGCCGAAGCTCGGCAGGACGTGGAATTCGGGCAGGAAGTAGCCGCCGTACATCCACTCCGGGCCACCGTGGATCGACAGGACGCTCGGCCAGCGCTGACCGTCGTCGTGCCCCGGCGGCAGGAAGACCCAGCCCTCGATCTCGCGTCCGGCGACCGTGACGGTGAAGGGCTCGGGCTCGATCAGCCCCACCCGCTCGGTCCAGCGGGCGTTGGGATCGAGCAGCTCGCTGACCTGGCCGCTGTCGAGGTCGAGCTCGAAGAGCACGCCCGGCGAGCCGAACGAGTGCGCCCAGAAGACGGCGCGATCGCCGCCGAAACGGATGTCCCAGCAGTTCCAGCCCCGGGGCGTGAGCTGGCGGACCCCGCCGTCGGTGACGGCGAAGACGGCCGCGGTCCCGCGGTGCGCGCCACGGGCGTAGAAACGGCCCGCGTGCTCCCAGATGCCCCAGACGGCATCGTCGAACCCGGCCAGGTGGCGGGCGACCTCGGCGCCGGTGCGCGCATCGATGACCGCGAGCTCGGAGGGCTCGCTCTCGTGCAGGCTGTCCGGGTGGGTCTGGTAGGCGATGCGATCGGGCGCGTACCAGACCGCATGGTGATCGGGGCCCGGGTTGCGGGTCAGGCGTCTCACGTGGCGGCCGTCCTGGTCGACGACCAGGAGCTCGGTGTCGAGGGTCCGCCCGAGATCCTGCACGTGCTTGGCCGAGACGACCAGGTGCTGACCATCGGGCGACCAGGCGACCTCGCGGACGTCCAGGTCGGGCATCGGCAGCGCGACGTCGTCGCCGGTCCGCAGATCCACCAGACGCAGCTGGCGCAGGGAGCCCTCCCGCTCGCCCAGGTTCAGGTGACGCCAGCCGAGGTGATCGGCCACGGTCACGCGCCCCTGGATGCCGGCGTAATCGGGCGACACGTCGCTGACCACGTGCGCGAGGCGGCGGCCGTCAGGCGACCAGTGCAGGGCGCCGAAGCGCCCGGGCCCGGCCACGCGACGCCGCCGGGAGCCGTCGGCCGCCATGAGCCAGATCTCGGTGCCGGCGTCGGTGTCGCGCAGGAAGGCGAGGCTCGTTCCGGCCGGGCAGAAGGCGAAGCCACGCGCCCGATCGTCCGGCGTGGTCAGCACCCGCTGCTCCCCCGTGTCGAGGTCGACCAGGTGCGCGGTCTGGCGCATGCGCCGGTCGTCGGGGTCGTACTCGCCCACGGTGTAGACCAGACGCTGGCCGTCGGGCGTCAGCGAACCGATCCCGCAGGTGCGCATGGACAGCAGATCGTCCGGTACGAGCGCGCCGACGGGGACGGCGGCGTGGACGATCAGCGCGGCGAGGGCGACACGTATCCCTCTCGGCATGGCAGGCCTCCAGTGATCGGGCTCGCAATGTCCTCGGGGCTCGGACCCGACCATGGTAGACAACGCCACGTGGTTCCGACAAGGCAGGGATCGTCACTCTCGGCGCGCGGCGGCCGCGACCGCGGCGTGGATGGCCGCCAGCCCGTCGGTGAGCGCTGCGGGCCCCGGCTGCAGGATGATCTCCGACGGGATCTCCACGAGCCGGTCGTCGCGGACGCAGGCGAGCTCGTCCCAGCCGGGCCTCTCGCGGACCTTGCGCGGGTTGAAGCGCGCCCCGCACCAGGAGGCCAGCATGAGTTCCGGCTCGCGCGCGCGCACGATGTCCCAGTCGGTCGTGCGGTCCTGAGCGTGCACGCCCCCGCGATGCTCGGGAAACAGTTCCTCGCCTCCGGCGATCTCGACCAGCTCGGCCACCCAGCCGATGGCCGTGATGCAGGGCTTCGGCCACTCCTCGAAGTAGGTCCGGGGACGCCGCGGCAGCGCGGCGGCCGCCTCCTGGATGCGGGCGACGCCCGCGGCCAGCTCGTCGGCGTAACGCCGGCCGTCCTCGTCCCGGCCGACCAGCCGGGCGGTGGCCTCGACCACGGCGAGGATGTCGGCCACCGAGCGCTGGTTGAAGACGGCCACGTTCAGGCCGCGCCGGATCAGGTCAGCGGCCAGGTCGGCCTGCAGGTCGCTGAAGCCGAGCACGAGGTCGGGGGCGAGCTCCTCGATGCGTCCGGTATCGGCACGCAGGAACTGCGAGACCTGTTCCTTCTCCTCCGCCGCTCGCGGCGGTCGGCATGTATACTCGGTGATGCCGACGATGCGATCCTCCTCACCGAGGTGGTAGAGGATCTCCGTGTACTCCTCGCTCAGGCAGACGATGCGTTCGGGAAGGCGGGGCATGGAAACCTCCTTCGGGCGTGCGCTGTATCGTCATGAACGCTCGCCTTGCACTTTGACGCCACCCGGACCTGGGAGTAGCCTCGCCGCATGATGCGCCTCGTCTCGATCGGCCTGCTCGCGACGCTCCTGACCCTCGCCGGCTGCGGTGGCGATCGCGCACCGGTGCGCACCGACCCGGTCTGGTACGACGACCTCATCGGCCAGCCGACCGGTGCGCGGACCGGCTGGCCGGATGCCGTCGACTGCACGCCCATGCCCGGTGTGGCCCTGCGGGGCGGGGATCTCACCATGGCCCTCGGCGAGGAGGTCTCGCCGGCGCGGGCGCCGGTCCCCTCGACCGCGGCCGAGCGCGTCGTGTTCGCCGGCTGCTACGAGACCCTCACGCGCGTGGCGTGCACGGGCGAGCTCGCCCCCGGCCTGGCCGAGCGCTGGGATCGCCTCGAGGGTGGCCGACGCTGGCGGTTCCACCTGCGCCAGGGTGCCGTGTTCTGGGACGGAACGCCGGTGACCGCCACCGCGGTCATGGCGAGCTGGTCCCGCAATCTCGCCCTCACCGACGGACTCGGCCGACCGTGTCCCGGGCTCTGGCTCGAGCCGACGGGCCGCGGCATGATCGCACGCACGGCGACGCTCCTGGAGATCCGCCTCGCCGAACCCCAGGACGATCTGCCCCGGCTGCTCGCCCACCCGGCCCTGGCCGTGGCGGAGCTGCGCGAGGGCTGGGTCTGGCCGGTCGGCAGCGGGCCCTGCCGCCTCGGTGCGGACACCGACCTGCCGCTGCCCGACCTCGTGTGCCGGCCCAACGACCACCATCCCGAACCGCCACGCTGGCGCAGCTTCACCTTCCGCGTCCTGCCCGGAACCGACCCGCGCGACCTGCTGCAGGACGGCGTCGACCTCGCCCTGGTCCGTGAGCGCCGTGCGCTGGATTTCTATGGCGAGCTCGGGTCGGTCCGGCAGGCGCCGCTGGTCTGGGATCGCAAGCACGTCCTCCTCGTCCCGCCCCAGCTGGACGTCTCGCCGGCCCTGGGCGCGCGGTTCGCCGGTGCGAGCGCGACCGTCGCCGACGGTCGCGACACCGACCGGCTGACCTTCCGCCGGTGCCGCGAGGTCGCGTGCCCTCAGCTGCACGGGCCGACCATGCGGGTGATCGCCCCGCCGCTGGACCCCGACCCGGCGCGCGTCGTGCCGCGCCTGGCGCCCGTGGTCCACGACGCGGCCGATCCCGACGCCGCGGCGCTGGCCGCCCGCGTGGCTGCCCTGCTGCCGGAGCGGCCGACGGTGCGCGCGCTGCCGTCGGCGGCGGTCGGCCGGACGCTCCAGGGTCTCGACCCTGCGCTGGTCGTCGTCCGGCTCGATGCCTGCTACCCGTCGCCCTGCCTGACCCTGGCCGCGCTCCTCGCCCACGCCCACTGGTTGCAGGCCGCCGTCCCGGAGGCCGACATCGACGCGTGCCGTGCCGCGCGCGTCCTGCTCGACGGCGGTCACGCCATTCCCCTGGCCGACACCCGCGCGCACGTGGTGTGGCGCGGCCCGCTGGCCGGCCTCGAGCTCGGGCACGACGGTACGCCGCTGATCGCGACCCTCGGGGTGGCCGCGAGCGCGGTCACGCCATGAGCACCCGCGGGCGCATCTTCCTGGCCGCGGTCGTGCTGATCGTCCTACCGGCGGCGCTCCTGGCGGTGTTCCTGCGTGCGCGCCTGGTCGACACCGTCACCCGGGAGTTCCACGCGCGCTGGCGGACCGAGCTCACGGCCACGCTGGAACGGACGGCCGAGGCCTCGCGCACGACCCGCGAGCAGCTGGTCCATCTCGCCGCTGCCGCAGCCGACGACAACCGGCTACGCCTCGCGCTGTCCGGCGAGCGCGACGACCTGCTGCCCTACCTCCGCGAGCATGCCGGTCGCGTGGCCCGTGCGGCGCAGCTCCCGGTCCTCGAGCTGGTCGACGCGGAGGGGCGGATCCTGAGCTCGGCGCACTACCGCCACGAGTTCGGCGGCGACGATCGACCGCTGCTGACGGCGCTCCTCGCGCGCCGTCAGCAGGCGCCACCGGGGCGCGTGCTGGGCTCGCCCGAGCTGCGTGCGGGACCGGGCGTGCCGGAGGTCGGCCCGCTCGACTCCGGGACCGTCTTCACCCTCGAGCGGACGGCCACGCGGACCGGTCTGGCCATGCTCGCCGGCGAGGGTTTCACCATCGGGCGCCGCACCTACCACTGGATCGGCGGGCGGTGGACCGACCCGCAGCATCTGGCCACGGCCGACACCGTCCTGCATGCCGGGCTCGCGGCGCTCGACCCGTCGGCCGCCGGGCAGGCCGACCTCGACCGCTGGGGCGACGCGCACGATCAGGCGTGGCTCGCGCTCCCGACCGCCTTCGTCCACGACGGCCGCATCGGCCCGGCGCTGCTGATCGACCGGGCCCCGCGGGCGGGCCTGCGCGATCAGATCCGGCAGATCGACGCCCTCGTGGGCGCGGTCTTCGCCGTCGTGATCGCGGGCGCCTTCCTGCTCGCAGCCTGGCTCAGCGGCCGGCTCTCCCGGCCGCTCGCCGAGCTGGCCGCCCAGGCCGAGCGGATCGACCTCGGCGATCCCAGCGCCGATTTCGCCACCCGCCGTGCCGACGAGGTCGGCCGGCTCGCGCGCGTGCTCGACGCCATGGTCGGCCGGTTGCGTGCCGGCGCCCGGCGGCTGGCCGACGCCGAGCGGCGCGCCACCCTCGGCGAGGTCGCCCGCCAGGTGAACCACGATCTGCGCAACGGCATCACCCCGGTCCGCAACGTGGTGCGCCATCTCGGCGAGACGGCCGAGCGCGATCCGGGCGAGCTGGCCGAGGTGTTCCAGCGCCGCCGCCCGACCCTCGACTCGAGCCTCTCCTATCTCGAGGATCTCGCCGGCCATTACGCCCGCCTGGCGCCCGAGTCCCGCCGCGAGGCGTGCGACCTCGCGGGCCTCGCCCGCGAGCTGGCGACCGCACATCCGGGCCTCGTGGTCCATGCGGGGGCGGACGTCCCCCGCGTCCTGGCCGACCCGGTAAGCCTGCGACGGATCCTCGACAACCTCCTGCGCAATGCCCGCGAGGCCCTGCCCGACGGTCGGGGCACCATCGAGGTGCGCGTCGCCCGTGCCGACGACCCCGAGCTCGGCCCGCAATGCGTGCTCGTGGTCGCCGACGACGGGATCGGCATGCCGCCGGAGGTCCGTGCGCGGGTGCTCGAGGATTTCTTCACCACCAAGGCCGGCGGGTCCGGCCTCGGCCTGAGCAACGTGCGCCGCCTCGTGGGCGACGCCGGTGGGCAGCTCGCCATCGACAGCGAGCCGGACCGGGGCACGACCGTCACCATCACCTTTCCAGCCGCGGAGACCGAGCCATGAGCCGCGTCCTGATCGTCGACGACATCGCCGCCATGCGCGAGCAGTACGCCTACGACCTCGAGCGCCTCGGCGGCCATGCGCCGCTGCAGGCGGGCGGCGGGCGCGAGGCCCTCGACGTGCTCGCCACCGAGCCCGTCGACTGCGTGATCCTCGACCTCGAGATGCCCGACCTCGACGGCTTCCAGGTGCTCGCCGAGATGAAGCGGCAGGGCGACCGCACGCCGGTCATCGTCTACACCGGCACCGGCAGCTACGACCGCTGCGTGCGCGCGG
Source organism: bacterium (assembly GCA_014730255.1). GTDB lineage: Bacteria > Krumholzibacteriota > Krumholzibacteriia > LZORAL124-64-63 > LZORAL124-64-63 > Glo-17. Next base: position 8,314 of record WJIQ01000303.1, read on the forward strand.
TGAAGCTCGGCGCCTACACCTTCCTGGCCAAGGACGAGCCGCTCGAACGGGTGGTGCAGGAGGTGGACAACGCCATCGCCTGGGCGCGCCTGCGCGACGAGGTGCGGACGCTGCGCCGGCAGGCCGGCCACGACTCGCCCCTGATCGGCGAGAGCCGGGCCATGCAGGATCTACGGGCGGCCATCGACCGGCTGGCCGCGATTCCGAGCCCGGTCCTGGTGCTCGGCGAGAGCGGCACCGGCAAGGAGCTGGTGGCCCGGCAGCTGCACGATCGCAGCCCGCGCGCGCGACGGCCGTTCGTCGCGGTCAACGGCGCCGCGCTGCCCGAATCCCTGGCCGAGAGCGAGCTCTTCGGGCACGAGAAGGGCGCCTTCACCGGGGCCGACCGCACCCGCCTCGGCGCGTTCGAATCGGCGCAGGGCGGCACCCTGTTCCTCGACGAGGTGGGCGAGCTGCCGCCGGCGGCGCAGGCGAAGCTGCTGCGCGTGCTGGAGACAGGGGTGATCAGCCGCGTCGGCAGCACGGCCGAGGTCACCGTCGACGTGCGCATGGTCGCCGCCACCAACCGCGACCTGGACCGCGAGGTGGCCGACGGCCGGTTCCGCGAGGATCTCCTCTTCCGTCTCAACGTCCACACCCTGCGCGTCCCCGCGCTCCGGGAGCGGCTGAGCGACGTGCCGGTCCTGGTCGACCACTTCCTCGCCCAGGTCGCCGAGCGTTTCGGGCAGCGTCCACGGCAACCCTCGCCCGGGGCGCTCGAGCGTCTCGCCGCGCACGACTGGCGCCGCAACAACGTGCGCGAGCTGCGCAACGTGGTCGAGCGCATGGTCATCGCCACCGAAGGCGAGGTCATCGAGGCCGCGGCGGTGCCGGCGGAGATCGGCGCGGCCAGTGCGGTGGCCGAGATCACCGGCTGGCGGCCCGGGAGCGGTCCGCTGCGCGACCAGAAGGCGGCGGCCGAGCGGGCCATCGTGCTCGCGGCGCTCGAGCGCCACGACTGGCACGTGACCAACGCGGCACGGGATCTCGGCCTGGCCGACCACAGCTCCCTGCTGAAGATCATGCGCCGCCACGGGCTGAAGCGCTGATCCCTCCCGAACGACGTGTGCCGGCGGACACGAGGCGCCCGTGTCCCGATGGACACATGCCGGCGGCACCCACTCGCCGCGGACGACACAATCAACAACGAGACAACGCGTTACGAAGATCACTGGATCGGTCTCGACCTTGCGACGGGATGGGCAAGCACCAACCCGGACGCGCCATCGGCGCCAGCAAGGAGAACACTCATGACCACCCGCAAGACCGACCAGCTCACCCCCGAGGAGATCCGCAACCGCAAGATCAAGCTCGCCGAGGGCGGCATCGTGTTCGCGCTCGTCTTCGGCCTCTGCGTCTTCCTGGGCATCCACTTCGCCGGCGAGGACGGCGGCGAATCCGTCACCGACGCCACGCCCATCGCCGACGCCCCGCCCGTCGTGGTCGAGCCCGTCACCCCGGCGGTGGTCGCCTCGACGCCGCCGGCCGCCGCGGACGATGGGACGGAGCCCGTCGCCGCGGTGGACGCGACCGGTGAGTCCCGCGCCGCCGAGGAGCCCCTGCCCATCGAGGTGAAGCTCCCCGACGTGCCGATCCACGTGACCTACTCGAGCGCCGAGAAGGCCTACCTCGACGGGCGCCACGGCGAGGCCGCCGACATGTTCGCCCGGTACTGCGAGGAGCATCCCGAGAACGCCTGGGGCCACTACATGCGAGGCCTGTCGCTCTGGAAGGCCGATCGCGACACCGAGGCCGTCGGCGCCTTCGAGGCCGCCCTCGACCGCAAGCCCGACCACCTCAAGAGCCTGGTGAACCTGGCCCGCGTGCAGCTCGAGCTCGACCAGCCCGACCTCGCGCTCGTGTCGATCGAGCAGGCCCTGGACACCGCGCCCCACAACGTCGACGCCCGCCGCGTGCTCGGTCGGGTCCACCACGAGCTGGGCGAGCTCGACCAGGCCGTCGAGGCGTTCACCGCCGCGCTGCAGCTGAAGTCCGACGACGCCTGGAGCCTGAACAACCTGGCCCTGGTGTGGATCGAGATGGAGCAGTTCGAGCAGGCGCTGGCGCCCCTGGCCCGCGCGGTCGAGCTCGCCCCCGAGACGGCCGTCATGCGCAACAACCTGGCCGTCGCGCTCGAGCGCACCGGGCATGCCGCGGCCGCGTGCGAGCAGTACGAGCTGGCGGCCATCGCCGGCTCGGCCAAGGGCGAGCAGAGCCTCGCGCGTCTGGAGTCGGTGACCATCGATCCGGGCGAGGCGAGCGTCGATCTCGCTGCCCTCGCGGCGTCCTGGTCGGTCGAGCCGGAGATGGCGGACGCCGCCGTGGCCGGGGCCGACGCCGCCGGACCGAGCTCGGCGACCGTCGCGGCGATCACCGGGGAGGATGACGCCGCGGACGACTCGCGCTGACCACCATCGCCTCCACGCAGCGACCGCCGGGCTCGACGGAGCCCGGCGGTCGTATCCCGGTCAGGTCCGGTGCTCGCTAGCCCAGCGACGCCCAGTCCACCTGGGGCGCCACGCGCTGCAGGTCCGCGAACTCGGCGCGGATCCGTGCGAAGATGTCGGCCGCGCCGTCGAGGCCACCGCCCTTGGCCAGCGTCTCGAGCTCGCGCGAGGCCTCGGCCACCCGGACGGCGCCGACGTTGGCCGCACCGCCCTTCATGGCGTGGGCCTGCAGATCGACCGCGTCGACATCGCCCGCCTGCACGGCGGCCTCGAGGTCGTCGAGCTGCTGCGGCGCGATCTCCAGGAAGAAGTCCACGAGCTCCTGCAGGAGCTCGGGGTCGCCGCCGAGGTTGGCGAGCGTGCCCTCGATGTCCAGAACGCGGCTGATCTCGGGTGCAATGTCGACAGGAGACATCGTCCATCCTCCGGGGCCTTGGGCTCGGTTCGGGCGCCGTGGTCATCCGCGCCACGCACCTCGTTGAGAGGATCGACGTCAGTCCGTCCGGGCTTTAGCTCGCAATCGCCGGCCGGACCGGACCGTCAGGCCTCCATCCGGCCGGCCGGCCGGCCCGCCCACGTCGCCTTCTCGGGCTCGGGGTCCTGGCGCAGCAGGTACGACGTCGCCTGGCCCGATTCGAAGTACGTGCGCGCCATCAGTTCCATCGCGACGCCCGTGGTGACGAACTGCAGCGCGGCCAGCACAAGCACGACCGCCACGAGCAGCAGCGGCCGCCCGCCGATGTCCTCGCCGAGCAGGAACTTCACGCCCGCGAGATAGACGAGGGCCGCGGTCCCGAGGCCGCCGACGAGGAAGCCGATGGCCCCGAAGAAGTGCACCGGCTTGGTCCGGTAGCGCATGAAGAAGAACACGGCGACCAGGTCGAGCATCACCTTGAACGTACGTTCGAGTCCGTACTTCGACCGACCGTGGGTGCGCGCGTGATGGCGGACCTCCATCTCGCCGATGCGGTCGGGCCTGGTGACCGTGGCGGCCCAGGCGGCGATGAACCGGTGCATCTCGCCGTACAGCTGCAGACGCCGGAAGACCGTCGCCCGGAAGACCTTCAGGGCGCAGCCGTAGTCATGGACCGAGACGCCGGTGAGCCGGCGGATGAGCCGGTTGGCGAGCCAGGACGGGACCTTGCGCACCAGGACGTCGTCCCGCCGCCGCCGGCGCCAGCCCACGAGCAGATCGAGATCCCGGGCGAACAGCTCGGCGACCATGATCGGGATGTCGCGTGGATCGTTCTGCAGGTCGCCGTCGAGGGTCACGGCGAGGTCGCCCCGCGCCGCGTCGAAACCCGCCTGCAGGGCCGCGGTCTGGCCGTAGTTGCGCTGGAGCTGGAGCACGCGCACGTGGTCGCCATGGCGGGCCCGGGCCGCCCGGAGCTCGCCGGGAGTGCCATCGCTCGATCCATCGTCGACGAGGACCAGCTCCCACGGGTGCGCGTAGCCGGCCAGGGCTCCGCAGACGCGATCGACCATCTCGGCGGCGTTGTCGCGCTCGTTGAACATCGGCACGACCACCGAGAGCCGATGAGGCGGCAGCGTCGGTTCGTGATCGGACATGTCGCCCTCCTCGACGGCCCTGCACCGGCGGGCAGGGGACCCGCGACCCTCAGGACGCGTCGTCGTCGCCGTCATCCTTGCCGGCCGATGACCTGGGCGCCTTCCGGGTCGACTTCTTCGCGGCCTTCTTGGCGGTCTTCTTGGCCGTCTTCTTCGCCGCCTTCTTCGTGGTCTTCTTGGCCGTCTTCTTCGCCGCCTTCTTCGCGGTCTTCTTGGCGGTCTTCCGGGCGGCCTTCTTGCCCTCGGTCTCCTGGCTTCCGGTGGCCGCCTCACCGGCCTCGCCCCTGGCCGTGTCGTCGTCGCCTCGCGACGGGCGGGCATCCGGCGTCGCCTCCGTCGGCCGCGCCGCCGCCTGGTCGCCTGACGTCGTCCCGCCGTCGTCCTTCCGCGGCCGGTCACGACGCCGGCGCCGGGACTTGCCGCGCGACGCGGACGCCGGCTGCTCCCCCTTGCCGAGGCCGAGGACGACCAGCGTCCCGCCCGCCCGGCTGTCGCGCTCGACCTCGAGCAGCCCGCGCTCGCGCGCATCCTCGAGCAGGTCGCCGAAGGTCCCGTAGCCGTAGTTGGTCTCGTTGAAGTCCGGCTGCTTGCGCTTCATCGTGTCCTTGACGAGCGAGGAATAGAGCACCCCGCGGCTCTCCTGCAACAGGCCCTGCGCGGTCTGCAGCAGGAAATCGAACAGCTCGCGCTTGTCCTGCGGGACCGATGAGACCTTCTCGGAGAGCTTGTTGACCGCCGAATGGTAGATGTCGTCGTAGAACAGGAACTCGTCGCAGTTGGCGATCAGCAGGTTGCTCGAGCTCGAACGCACCCCGATGCCGATCACCCGCTTGTCGTTCTCGCGGAGCTTGGAGACCAGCGGCGAGAAATCCGAATCGCCGGAGACGATGACGAAGGTGTCGATGTGCGTCTTGGCGTAGCACAGATCGATGGCGTCGACGACGAGACGGATGTCGGCGCTGTTCTTGCCGCTGATCTTCGGCGACGGCACCTCGATCAGCTCGATCGCCGTCTCGTGCAGCGGCGTCATGTGCTCCTTGTAGTGGTGCCAGTCGGCGTAGGCACGCTTGACGACGACCTTTCCCTTCTCCAGGACGCGCTGCATCAAGAGGCGCACGTCGAAGCGCATGCGCGAGTCGCGCGCGCCGAGGGCCACGTTGTCGAAGTCGATGAAGAGGGCGAGGTTTCTCTCCTCGGGTAGGCTCATGGCGACACTCCCTGGTCCGGGTCGTGGAGCCGCCGGCCGCACGTCGCGACGGACCGGGCGCGACCGGAAGGCTTGCCCACAGCCGGCTCCGGGGCCAGAATAGGGGATCGGATCACCAGCGACCAGGAAAGTGTTCGGCGGCCACGCCGCCCGTCCGTGGAGAATCCCATGACCGACCTGCTCAGTGGCGAAGACCTGCGCCTGCTCGTCCAGCGCGTGTTCCAGCCCCGCCCCGACGACCGTGGCCTGTTGCTGATGGTGGACGTGCCGGACGGCCGTCTGCCCGACCACGAGAACTGGCGCGCGCGGCGCACCATGGCCACCGGCTGGGCCAGCGCCCTGGCCGCGGAGAGATCGGCGCTCGGCCTGGACCGGGTGACCCTCGCCTGGTACCGCAACGCCGGCAGCAACAACGCCGACCTGCCGGCGACGGCCGTCCTCGGCGAGCCGGGTCGGGTGCCCGATCACGCCGACGAGCTCGACGGCCGCGACGCCGTGCCCTTCGCCGACCTGTTCGCCGAGCACTCCCTGGTGATGGCGCCGACCGAGCTGTCGGCCACCGCGCCACTGAAGATGGCCACGCGCGCCGGCGGTTTCCGCGCCGCGACCATGCCCGGCTTCCTGCCGAGCATGATCCCCGCGCTGCGTCTGGACTACACCGAGATCAACCGCCGGGTCAATCTGCTCAAGGACCTCTGCGACGCCTCCGAACGCGCGGTGGTGGTCACCGAGACGGACCTCGGTCGCCACGAGCTCGTGCTGGATCTGCGCCATCGCGTCGGGCACGCCTCGGGCGGCCTGTTCCCCGAGAACGGCGTGGCCGGGAACCTGCCCTCCGGCGAGGCCTACATCGTGCCCTACGAGGGCGAGCTCGAGGGCGACGAGAGCCGGACCGCCGGCGAACTGCCCGTTCAGCTCGGCGACGAGCTCGCGCTGCTGTCCATCGCCGGCAACCGCGTCGTCGAGGTCCGCGGCGACGGCGCGACGGTCGCCGGCGAGCGCGACCACTTCGAGCGCGAGCCGGCCTACCGCAACGTCGCCGAGCTGGGCCTCGGCGTGCTCGGCGACTTCGGCCTGCAGCCGACGGGCACGATCCTGCTCGACGAGAAGCTGGGACTGCACGTCGCCTTCGGACGCAGCGATCACTTCGGAGGCATCGTCGGACCGGACGATTTCTCGTCACCGGAGGCGGTCATCCACCTCGACCGGGTCTACATCCCGGAGACGCAGCCGCGGGTCAAGGTGCAGGAGGTCCGGCTCGAGGGTGCCGAGGGGGTCATGACCGTGATCCTGGACGGCCACTACACCGGGGTGTTCTGAGGAGGGGATCGAAGACCATCGATCAGGTGTGGCCGGGCAAAAAGGAGGGCCGGGGTCCAAACCCGATGACTCTCGCCCAAAGTCATCGAGAACCCGCGGACCCCGGCCTCATGTTAGGGGCCGGGAGCTGATCGGACGACTCTCGCCCAAAGCCGCCTGGATCGTGAGATGCTCCCGGCCGAGCTGTTGTTGATACATATAGGATAGACTTCGGTTCCCGTAAAGATATATTTAGCCGATTTCCCGTTTTTTTTACGCCCCCCTGACACGTACCGAACAGGATCGCACGCGAACGCGAATGGGGATTCACCGAAATCGCGCCGTCCCACGGGTTTGCGCCCGGGGGGCAACCGGGCGAGCCCGGCACGGCCGCCCTGGCCGCCGGGGCCGATCATCGCGAGACGCGATCACGAACCGGTGGTACCATCGCCGCCTAGCTTTCCGGGAGGTCATGGATGTCCGAACTCCTCGCGCTCCTCGCACCCGTCGCGCCGCTCGTGCCGGCGGTCATCCTGGTGGTGGTGTCCTGGCTGGTCGCCCGCCTCGCCCGTCGGCTGCTCGTCGGCGGCCGGTCCGGAGCGACGGCCAAGGGGTCGTTCCAGCTCCAGATCGTCTACCTGGTGGTCGCCATCGTCTCGGCCGTCCTGCTGCTGCTGCTGCTGCCCCTGGACCCGACGCTGCGGGGTCAGCTGCTCAGCCTCTTCGGAATCGTCCTCTCGGCCGCGATCGCCCTGTCGTCGACCACGTTCGTGGGCAACGCCATGGCCGGCATCATGCTCAAGGCGGTCCGCAACTTCCGCTCGGGCGACTTCATCCGCGTCGGTGACGACTTCGGGCGGGTCACGCTGCGCGGCCTGCTCAGCACCGAGATCCAGACCGAGGACCGCGATCTGGTCACCTTGCCCAACCTCCACCTCGTCACCAATCCGGTCAAGGTCGTCCGGGCCTCCGGGACCCTGCTGACGGCCGAGGTCTCGCTCGGTTACGACGTCGCCCACGCGCGGGTCGAGCAGGCCCTCGAGGCCGCGGCCGCCAGCATCGGGCTGCGCGATCCGTTCGTCCTGGTCATGTCGCTGGGCGATTTCTCGGTGAGCTACCGCGTGGGCGGGTTGCTCGAGGAGGTCTCCCACCTGCTCACCGCCCGCTCGCGCCTGCGTCAGGCCATGCTCGACCACCTGCACGGCGACGGGATCGAGATCGTGTCGCCGAGTTTCATGAACCAGCGAGCGCTCGACCCCGACCGGCCGGTCATCGCGCCACACGTCGAGCCCTCCAGCGAGGACGCGGCGGCGCCGGCCGAGCCGCGGGTCGAGGACGTCGCCTTCGACAAGGCGGAGGAAGCGGCGACTCTGGCCCAGCTCGAGGCGGCGCTCCAGCGGACACGCGAGGCCATCGCCGACCTGGCCGACGACGCGACCGGATCGGAGGAGTCGCGGAAGGAGCGCCAGCAGGTGTTGACACGCCGGCTCGCGCAGATCGAGACCGCGATCGCCCGCAAGCGCGACGAGGTCGAGTCCGGGGAGTGATCGCCGCGGCGGCGCGGCCGCCGTCGCCCCCGCCGCGACGATCCCGGTTCGATCAGTCGAACAGCGACTTGACCTGGCTCCAGCTCGCCGACTCGCGAGCCATCGCCTTGTCGAGCGGATCGATGATCACCAGCTCTCCACCGTCGACGACCTGCCACATGCTCGGGCAGATCTCGCAGCAGTCCAGGTAGGCGCTGCCGGCCACCCGGCCCTCCCACATCGAAGCGTTGCGGACGAGGCAGGTGGCCTCGGCGTTCAGCTCGGCCGGCCGGTCGATCCGGATGATCCGCACCAGCGGGCCATTGTCCTCGAAGTGGCTGTCGATCAGCGAGGTCTGGCCGGAGCGCAGATGGATGATGCTGCCGCGGTACTCGCCGCAGTCGTGGATCCACGAGTTGTGATGGAACCAGCTGTCGCGGACGACCAGCTCGCCGCCACCGAACGACACCGCCGACGGGCAGCCCCGCCCGTGGGCGAACCGGCAGCCGTCGAGCAGGCCGTCACCGCCGGAGAAGTAGAGCGCGTGCTTGTAGAAGTCCCGGAACTCGCAGTCGACGAACTCCAGCGTGCCCTCCAGGACGTGGAAGATGGGGTTGCTGATGAACTGGTACGGCCCGTCGCCGAGGTTCCAGTCCCGGAACGAGATGCCCTCGAAGCGGCAGGGCTCGCCCGGCTGATCCAGCACGAACACCGGGGCGTCGCGCCAGTCTCCCGGGAAGCGCGCGCTCTCCGAGAGCACGACCGAGCCCACGACGCCGCCGATGCCGCGGATCGTCAGGCCCGGCGGCAGCGAGTAGCCGCGACCGGCGATCTTGTAGTGCCCCATGTCGATCTCGATGGTGTCGCCGGGCTGGGCCGAGGCGATCGCCTCGGGTACGGTGCCGAAGTCGCCCGGCACCCGCCAGATCTGGCTGGCGTCGACGTTCACGGCGCCGAGCACCGCCAGCCATCCGAGACAGGCCAGGGCGATGAGTACGAAGGGTCTCATGGCCTTCTCCTTCCAGTTCGGCGTCTCGCCACGGAAGGAGCTGTGCGGGCATGGTGCGGGACCATCGCCGGGGCGGACGCCTGCGCTCGGCCTCCCTGCCAGGATCGTCTCCGCTTCGAAGCCGCGGCGGCGGCGGCTCCGCCCCAGCCTCCGGAGCGACCCTCGGTTGCATGGACCGGGCTGGATGTGACGTGCACCGCGCGACTGGCTGGTGGGATGGGCGATGAGCGCGCGGACGGGACCGGGATCGGCCCTCGTGAGATAATACTCGCGCGGACGGGTTTTGTTGCCCGCAAAACCGGCCGACTCCGGAAACCGCCGGTTCGCGGCCGTCCAGGCCCGGAGGCCGCAACCCCCGGGCCCTCCCGGCGAGCCCGGATCAGCCGTCGATGACCGCCAGGATCTCCTCGGTCCGCGCCTTCATCAGGGCCTCGTCCCGGCGGCTCTCGACGTTCAACCGCAGCAGCGGTTCGGTGTTGCTCTTGCGCAGGTTGAAGCGCCAGTCGTCGAACTCGCACGAGAGGCCGTCGGTGCGATCGACCAGCAGCGCGGCCCCCGCGTAGCGCTGCTCCACGCGCGCCAGGGCCCCGTCGGCATCCTCGAGCCGGCGATTGATCTCCCCGCTGATGGGGAAGGCCTCGCGCATGGCGCCGACCAGTTCGCTGAGCGATCGCCCGGTCGTTGACATCTCCTGCATGA
>WJIQ01000304.1 GCA_014730255.1 bacterium
AGCGCGCGCGCCGTGTAGGTCTCCAGCGGCGGCAGCACGTTGAAGTGCTGCCAGTGGACCACGTCGAACCCGCCGCCGCGCAGCTCGGACAGCATGCGGAAGGTGGCCGCGGTGTAGCGCAGGCCCTTGACCAGGAGGTTGGGCTGGATGCGCAGGTCGGGGAACCCGCGCCAGACGCCGCCGCGGGTCTCCTCCCCTTCGGGAAAGCACGCGGCCGAGTAGACGACCACCTCGTCGCCCAGCGCCTCGAGGGCCCGGGCGAGTCCGAGGTCGTACTTCCACATGCCGGGGACGGCGTGGGTCTCGATCAGTGCGATGCGCATGCTGGTGATTGTAACCGCTGGCGAATCGGGGTGGTACCGCGGATCTCGGGACCGGACCGGGGATGGCTGGTTACCCTCGAGCCAGGACATGCCGTATACTCAATGAACAGCAGGTTCCATCATCGCAGCCTGCCGCCACCTGCACCAGGAGGGGCTTCATGCGTCGCTCGCTCGTCCTCGTCGTCCTCGCCCTGCTCGTCTCCGGGAGCGCCATCGCCCAGGACACCATGCACGTCAGCTTCGATCCCGAGTTCCTCGACCCCTTCATCGTCGTCCCGGAGGAGACCCCGTTCACCATGTACGTCGCCATCGACGCCTCGACGGCGTTCATCGGCGGCTACGAGTGCTCGCTGATCGTCGATCAGACGCGGATGATCGTCCTGACCGCGACCGGACCGAACGGCTGGACGAACTTCGGCGGATCGAACCTCAACCATCTCGTGGGCTTCCAGACGCCGGTGCCGGCAGGCACCGACTATACGGTTGTCGGCGAGGTCGAGGCGCTCGTGCTCGATCCTCACCTCCAGGTGGCCGACCTCGGCGCGGCCGAGCCCTCGAGCTTCGATCCCCCGTCGCCCGGCTACGCCGACGGTATCGACCCCGACAACCTGATCGCCTGCACGGGCTTCGGCGGGACGATCAATGGCGGGCTCGCCACCGAGGGACGCAGCCTGAGCCAGGTCAAGGCGCTGTTCGACTAGGTCCGGCGAGGGCGACCGTCAATCGGCGGTCGCCACGCCGTCAGGCGGCCAGTGCCCAGCCTCGAACCGCACCGCCCGCTCCAGCCAGCGATCGAGCCAGGCCTGGATCGCGGTGTCGTTGGCAGCCGCCCCGCGCCCGGCGAGCCACTGGCCGAGGGCCCGCTTCAATTGATCGGTCGGCACCGCCGACAGTGGGCGCAGATCATCGGTCAGCGTGACCAGGGCGCCATCGTCGCCCCGGCCATGGACGACGACCTCGATCCGCCGCTCGCCGTCCGCCGTGACCCGCACCTGCGGCGCCACGGCCTTGAGGCGGAAGACCTCCAGGTGGTCCATGAACGCCGCCTCGTAGGCCGGCAGGATCACGCGCGCCCGCGACGAGTCGGGCACGTCGGTCCGCCCCCCGCGCCCGGCGTCGAGGGTCGCGCCGTGCCGGCAGACGTCGTCGAAGAGGATCACCGACGCCCCCTGGTAGATGGGCGTGTTGTTGGTCGCCGTCCAGACCATCTCGTCCTTGCCGTCGCCGTCCAGGTCGCTGACCAGCGGGTCGTAGATCCGGCCGCTGCTCCAGTAGGTGGCCGTGACCCGGCCGTCGTCGTCCAGGTGGATCAGCCCCGATGGGTACCAGCGGTTATGCATGACGTTGACCACGATCTCGCCGCGGCCGTCGCCGTCGAGGTCGGGGAAGCAGGCGTCGTAGGCGGCGAAGCCGGCATCGACCGCGAGGTCCGGATCCTCGAACAGGCGGGCGACCTGGTCGGGCGCCGGCCGCCATGCCCAGCGCGCGTCGCCGGTGCGACGGTCCAGCAACCGGATCCAGCCCCAGTCGGCCCCCTCGCGGCCGAGGCCCACGAGGACCAGCTCCTCGTTCCAGGGCAGGGGGTGGGCGAACACCACGCGCGACCCGGCGTCCAGGCTCCAAATCGTCTCGCCCGTCCGGGGCGACCGCGCCAGCAGCCGGTGTTCGTCCAGGGTCAGCCCGGGCAAGGGCTCGGGATCGCGGGAGCCGGTGACCAGGACGACCGCCAGCGTGGCCGCGAGCACCGCGGCGACGAGGCTCGAGCCGAGCCAGCGACGCCGGTCGCGCGTCGACGCGGCGGCCTCGGCCGGCTCTCTCGCCACGCGATCGCCGTGAACGAGCGTCTCGAACGGCACGCCCAGCGCCGCCGCCAGCGCGATCAACGTGTGCTCCTGGCGCCGCGACCGACGCCCCTGTTCGATGTCGCGGAGGATCTTCTCGGACAGCCCGGTCCGGTCGGCGAGCTGCTGGCGGTCGAGCCCCAGCTCGCGCCGCAGGCGCTGCACGCGCTGCCCGAACCGGTCGGGATCGGGGATCTCGACGTGCTTGCTGCGGTGCCTGGAGATCTCGTCGCACATGCGTGATGACATTCCTGCGGTGCGGGATGGTCGGGCCGGTCCGAGCCTCCATGATAGGGACCGGACGCACGATCTCCAAGCCGCCCGCGCCATTGAATACGCTCGTCCGATTCCCTTTGGTCCCATCGACCATGTGGCCTATGTTTGCCGTGTTCGCACGCAGGCCGCCCCGACCGAACCGGAGCGGTGAGGTCTTCAAACGCCCCGGAGGACACGGAATCATGGCGAAGTACAGGATCGGCTGGATGCCTGGCGACGGCGTCGGCGTCGACGTGATGGACGCCACGAAGATCGTGCTCGATAGGCTCGGCCTCGACGCCGAGTACATCCACGGCGACATCGGCTGGGAGATCTGGCGGACCGAGGCCAATCCCCTGCCCGACCGCACCATCGACATGCTGCAGGACGTCGATGCCGCGCTCTTCGGCGCGATCACCTCCAAGCCCAGGGACGAGGCCGAGCAGGAGCTGATCCCCGAGCTGCAGAGCCAGGGCCACGTGTACCGCTCGCCCATCGTACGCCTGCGCCAGACCTTCGACCTGCAGACCAACCTGCGCCCCTGCAAGGCGTACCCGGGCAACCCGCTGAACTACCGCGACGACCTCGACCTGGTGGTCTTCCGGCAGAACACAGAGGGCCTCTACACCGGCGTGGAGTACCACCCGTTGCCCCAGGACGTGCGCGACAAGCTCACCGAGACCCACCCCGCGCAGATGTCCCGCATGGACGACGTCGCCAACGAGGACATCGCCATGAGTTGCCGCATCTTCACGCGCGAGGGCTGCCAGAACATCGTGCGCGCCGCCTTCGAGTACGCGAAGACGTTCGGCTACGAGTCCGTCACGGTGGTCGAGAAGCCCAACGTGATCCGCGAGACCAGCGGGCTGATGGTGCGCGAGGCGCGCAAGATCGCCCAGGACTACCCCGGCATCGAGCTGTGGGAGACCAACATCGACGCCATGTGCATGTGGCTGGTGAAGAACCCGCAGGACTACGGCGTGCTGGTGGCCAGCAACATGTTCGGCGACATCGTGTCCGACCTCTGCGCCCAGCTCGTCGGTGGCCTCGGCTTCGCCTGCTCGGGCAACATCGGCAAGGACGTGGCGATCTTCGAGCCCAGCCACGGCTCGGCCCCGAAGTACGTCGGCATGAACAAGGTCAACCCCATCGCCATGATGCTGTCGGCCAAGATGATGCTCGACTACCTGGGCGAGACCGACATGGCCGGTCGGCTCGAGGGCGCGATCGCCGAGGTGATCGCCGGCGGCGAGCACCGGACGTACGACATGGGCGGCACGACGACCACGACCGAGATGGCGGAGGCGGTGGCGGCGCGGCTGTAGGCGCCGATCCGCCGACGGAGCGACGAGGCCCGGCGATCCAGGGGACGCCGGGCCTCGGTTCGTCGTGAGTTGTACCGGGAAGAGTGTTGTTGGGCTTAAACCTTGCGTAGCCTCCCATATGCGTGCTCCATCGCCTGATCGCGGCATCACGAAGTCCAGGGTCCGGATTCCGGACCGGCCAGATCCGCCGGATCACTTGCCCAGGGGCCAGACGCAGGCTGACTCCAGGGTCTTCCGTCGCCTGGCGGTTTGCGATCTCGAGGCCGTGGCCGCGGTCGTGGGCAACCTCTCGGG
>WJIQ01000305.1 GCA_014730255.1 bacterium
ATGAAGACCGCCGCCACCACGCTCCTGATCATCCTCATGGCCACCACCGCCCTGGCCGTCGACTGCACCCGCGGCAATCCGAGCCCGCCACAGGCCTACACGCCGGACAGGGCGGGAGGCGACGTCCGGTTCGCCATGCTCCTCACCCCCGAGGGCATCAACTGCTGCGATGGTGCGTTCCTGCCCGAGGAGGCGACGTTCTTCCTGCACGCCGACCCCGGCGAGTGGGCGACCGGCAGCATCGGGTTCGCCATGCACGAGGCGGTCTGGGACGATCGCGCCCAGGCGCTGGTGCCCGGCCCTGAGAGCTGCCGCACGGCCGACGGCTGGGTCGTGAACGTCGACATCCCCGGCGAGTATCAGATCAAGATCCCCCTGGCGCCGGACCTCCCCGGGTTCGAGGACTGCCCGCCCTTCGCCAGCGACCAGCCCTGGTTCCTGGTCTTCCACGTCGACTTCGGCGACTCGGACATCCTGCTCGACGTCGGCACCGCCGGACCGGCGATCGCCGATGCGTACTACCTCATGCAGGATGGCGGCGAATGGCTCGACCTGGTCGACGACCTCGGCTGGTACAGCGGCCCGGTGATGAACGTGGGCGTGGTCTGCACGTCCGAGCCGGTGGCGACCGAGTTGCGGAGCTGGAGCGAGCTCAAGGCGCGGTATCGCTAGCTGGAGTCCTCGTGGCCAGGCCCCGCACTCCGCGATGGCCTGGCCACCGTCGCCCGTGGATCCGGCCTAGCCGCCGATTCCCGCGCCCACCCAAGGCTCCAGCACCCGCCCCAGGGTCGCCTGGCCCTCGTACCAGCTGAGCGCCAGTCCGTAGTTGGTGACCGGGATCCCCGCCTCGTGCAGCCGCGTCACGCGCGCCGAGAGCTTCTGCGGCCGGATCATGCAGCCGCCGCAGTGGATCGCCACGGCGTACTGCCGCAGCTCCTCGGGGTCGGGGAACTCGCGCCCGAACGCGTGGTCGAAATGCAGGCCAGGCACCACCGAGGCGAGCTTGCGCGGCAGCTGCACCGTGCCGATGTCCTCGGCGATGCGATCGTGGTTGCAGGCCTCGGCCACCAGCACCCTGTCGCCGGCCTTCAGCCCGTCGAGCGCCCGCGTACCCTCCAGGAAGACCGACATGTCGCCGCACGCGGTCTGGTTGACCATCATGATCGAGAACGTGGTCAGCGGGATCTCGCGCGGCACCCACGGGTCCATGATGTCGATGGCCTGCGAGTCGGTGATCACCAGCTGCACCCCGCCGCTGGCCTCGAACGAGCCGAGGAAGTCGAGGAACCCGCGCCTCTGCTGCGCGACCACCGCCTCGTTGCCGCTGCGCGCAAGGCCCAGATCGACCCGGTACATGCCCACCGGCACGCCCGCGCGCAGCAGCGCCTCCATGGCCATCTCCTGCGGGCGCAGCAGGCGGCCCGACGGGGTCTCCTCGTCCATGGGGATGTGCAGGACCACCACGCCGTGACGGGTGACCGTCGGCAGGAGCGGCGTCTGTTCGGCCGTCTTGCCGGCGGCCTCGGCCAAAAAGGTGGCGAACCCGGTCGACCGCCCGGCATCGCTCAGGTCGAGATCCAGGACCGGCGTGCCCGCCGGATCGGGCAGGACCGAGAGGCAGAACCGGCGCGCCTGGGCGATGGTCGCCCCGGTGGGCGCGAGCCGCCGGTCATCGTCGTGATGCCGGTTGAAGACCACGCACAGGGGCCGGCCCAGCTTGCGCGCCAGCGTGGCGACCGAGTCCTCGACCGCCAGGTGCTCGGAGGCGAGCGCCTGCACCGGATCGATCACCAGGACGGCGAGGTCCACCTCCTCGATCGCGTCGAGGGTCTTGCGCCGCTTCTTCTCGCCGAGCTGCGACTCCTCGTCCAGGCCGGCGGTGTCCAGCAGCTTGCAGGGGCCGATGGCGTGGATCTCCATCAGCGCGCTCCTGATGTCGGCCGTGGTGCCGGGCTGGGCGTCGACCAGGCTGGTCTCCTGCTGGGTGAGCAGGTTCATGGCGGTCGACTTGCCCGCGTTGATGCGGCCGAAGATGCCGATGATCGTGCGCTCGATGCGGGCCATGACGGGACTCCCGGGCGAGGTCGGAGAACGGCGGCGTCTGCGTCCGAAGATAAGACCCGCCGCGGCGGCGAACCAGGGGTCAGTCCTGGTTGCTCTGCGCCCGCGCCGGCACGAACGGGATCACCACCAGCAGCGTCAGCCCCGCCAGCACCGCGCCCAGGGCGAATGGCGCCTCGAGCCCGCGCCAGGCGAAGACCATGCCCGCCAGCACGGGCCCCAGGGTCTGCCCCAGGCGCAGGACCGTGCCGTTGAGGGCCAGGAACGCGCCGCGATGCTCGGCGGGTGCGAGTCCGGCGAGGATGGTCATCAGGCTGGGCATGCCCAGCCCCATGGACGATCCGTAGAGCGCCACCGGGATCACCAGCGCCAGCGGATGGTGCAGGACGGTGATCAGGGCCAGCGCGATCGCCTGCAGGACGAACGTCACGGCGATCAGGCGGCGCTCGCCCACCCGCGCGGCGAGCCGGCCGGAGACCATCGACCACAGGCCCGTGGCCGCCGACGAGCCGGTCAGGTACAGGCCGATCATGCCGGGCGACAGGCCCAGCCGCCGGTCGAGCAGCAGCGGGAACCAGGTCAGGACCGCCCCGTAGAGCAGGATGAAGGTGATCAGGCTCACGGTGAACGAGGCGCCCACCGGCGGCCGCCATACGCGCCGGGCGACCGATCCCAGATAATCGCGCAGGGTCTGCCCGCTGCTGGGCTCGGGGTTGCGCAGGCAGCACTGCACCGACAGCGCCACCGGCACGGCCACGACCGCCAGGAGGAACGGCCAGCGCCAGCCCAGCTCGGCCAGCGCGCCGCCGATGCCCGGGTAGGCCGCGGTGCCGACGCTCAGCACGCTCATGTTCATGCCCATGGCCGCGCCGCGGTCGCGCCCCTCGTAGAGGTCGCCGAGCACGGCGAGATTGAGCGCGCCGAGCGACGCCGCCCCCACGCCCTGCAGGAACCGCAGCACCAGCAGCTGCCAGAAGCCCGGCGCCGCGGCGCAGGCCACCCCCGCGATGGCGAACAGCCACAGCGACGGGACGATCACCCGGCGGCGGCCGATCCGGTCGGCCAGGACGCCGAGCACCGGCGTGAGCAGGACCCCGGGCAGCGTGAAGACGGTGATCACGAGGCCCGTGCGCGCGGGCGAGACGCCGAAGACGTCGCCGATGCGCGGCAGCGCGGGCGCCACGCTCGAGACGCCGAGGACCGCCATCAGGGTCACGGCGAAGACGATGTGCAGGTTGCGGTCGCGCCAGAGACTCACCGGATCAGTCCTCGGGCTGGGTCAGCTGGTACCCGCCCGTCGATTCGCGTGGGGTGAGCACGGTGATGAATGCGGTCGGATCGGCCTCGGTCACGCGGCGCTTCAGCCGCTGGATGTCCGAGCGCGGCACGACCGCGTAGAGCATGCTCTTCTCGGTGCGCGAGTGTCCGCCCACGGCGGGGATGCGCGTCAGGCCGCGTCCCATCACGCGGGTGACCGCCTCGGTCACCGCCTCGGCGTCGTTGCTGACGATCCAGACCGCCCGGCTGCTGGTCATGCCGTGCAGGACCGAGTCGAGGGTCTGGCTCGTCACGTACGAGAGCAGCAGGGCGACCATGGCCGGCTCGGGACCGAAGAGCACCGCGGCCAGGCCGTACACCAGCACGTTCACCGCGAGGATGGTCCGCCCCATGCTCCAGCCGAAGTAGCGCAGGCAGAGGCGGCCGAGGATGTCCGTGCCGCCGGTGGTGCCGCGGCCGTGCAGCACGAGGGCCAGGCCGACGCCCGAGAGCACGCCGCCGTAGGCGATGATCAGCAGCCGGTCGTCGGTGATC
>WJIQ01000306.1 GCA_014730255.1 bacterium
CGGCTGAAGGCGAGCAGGTGGTTGGTGGTGGCGTTGGCGCGCTCGCTCGCCCGCTGGATCTGATCGAGGGCATGGTGGGCCTCCGACCCGTCGTCGGCCGCCTCCAGGAGCATGTCGCAGTAGCCGCGGATCACGGTGATCTGATTGTTGAAGTCGTGCGCCACCCCGGCGGCCAGCCGGCCGAGCGCATCCATCTTCTGCGACTGGCGCAGCTGCTCCTCGAGGTTGCGGCGCTCGGACACGTCGACCGCCACCCAGTGCGAGACGTGGCCCCCGCCGGTCTCGTCCAGCACCGCGCGGCCGACGCAGAACACGGTCACGCCCGTGCCGTCGCGCCGGCGGACCTGCAGCTCGACCTGCAGGCTCTGGCCGTCGACGAGGGCGTCGAGGGCCTTGCGGAATTGCACCTCGTGATCGACCGCCACGTGACCGGAGAAGTGGCGCCGATGCAGCCCCTCGCGCGTGCTCTGGACCATCTCCTGCCAGGCCGGGTTCGTGTCCAGGTAGTAGCCGTCGGCATCGAGGCAGAAGTATCCGA
This sequence comes from bacterium, assembly GCA_014730255.1. Lineage (GTDB taxonomy): Bacteria > Krumholzibacteriota > Krumholzibacteriia > LZORAL124-64-63 > LZORAL124-64-63 > Glo-17. The sequence goes on from WJIQ01000306.1 coordinate 539, forward strand.
TCGGCAGCTGCTCGTGCAGGTGGCGGAACCGCCGCTCGCTCTCGCGCAGCCGCTCCTCCTGGCGCTTGCGCTCGGTGATGTCGGTCGACACGCCGCAGTACGCGACGACGTCGCCGCGATCGTCGTGGATCCGCTGCGTGCGGCAGTCGAGCACGACCTCCCGCCCCTCGGGGGTGACGTTGACGACCTCGCCGCGCCAGGATCCATGCTCGCCGGTGCCGGCGATGATCTCCTCCTGGGTCGCCCCGTGCGCCTGGTCCTCGCCGAACTCGCGGACACTGGCGCCGACGATCTCCTTACGGCAGCGCCCGAGCATCCGGCACACGGCGTCGTTGACGTAGAGAACGTTGCCGTCGACATCGGTCATGGTCACGCGGTCGGCGATCTGATCGAGGGCCAGACCCTTGAGCTCGAGATCCTGCTCGGTGTTTCGCAGATGGGTGACGTCCTGCAGGTAGACGAGCAGCCCGGAGTGCCCGGCGAGCGTGGTCGGCACGAAGTCGGCGACGAGGTGCCGGCAGGCGGCCTCCTCGCCGTCCTCCGCCGTCAGGGTCACCTCGACGCCACGCCGGGGCTCGCCGGTCGCGAGCGCCTCGGTGGCGCCCTGGCGCAGCGGGCAGGTCGCGCAGCGGTCGCCATGCCCGCAACCATCCGGGTCGTCGAGGCGATTCAGGCAGCGCAGGACCTCACCCGGCGAGCGTCCCGCGAGAGCCGTGGCGCCCACGCCCGCCATCGCGGCGGCACGCTGATTGCCCCACTGGACGCGCAGGTCGTCGCCGATCGTCAGGACGGCCAGCGGCAGGTGCGCGAGGACCTGCTCGACATCGTGCTGGTTCCGCTGACGGGCGAGCTCCAGCGAGCGGCGCCGCGTGACGTCGCGCGCGTAGACGGCGATCTGCTGCGGACGGCCGTCATGTCCCCCCACGGGGACGATCCGGGTCTCGTACCACCGGTCGCCGCGCCGGTCGCTGAACCAGCGTGGGCGTCCGGTCGCGAGCACGTCGTCGACGACCGCCCGGCGCGTGTGCGCCACATCGGGCGGCATGAAATCGTAGATGCAGCGCCCCACGACGGCGTCGAGAGTGATGCCGAAGCGTTCGCACCCGACCCGGTTGATGGTGACGACGGTCCCGTCCGGCTCGACGAGCGCGGCGGTCTCGCCCATCTCGTCCAGCAGGTCGTGCAGCACGGCGACGGAAACGCGGTTCTCGTCGTGTTCTCGCATGGAGGACGCTCGCTCTCGTCTCGGCGATGGCTCGATGATCGGGACGACGACACTGGCTGCGATCGCCATGACGCATGAATCGTGCTCATCGAAACCGTCGCACCTGGCCGCCATCACCGGCTTTCGGCGCCGTTCCGCGTCGACCGGCGGCGAAAAACCGACCACGGATCCCTATCTTCCAGCCAGTCCGAGCGGATCGCGGATATCCGTGGTCTCGTTGTAGCAGTACTCGCCGAACGGCTGCAAGCCGTGAATCCAGGCCGCCTCCAGCCGACCGAGCCGGCCCAGCAGGCCGGCGATCCCGTCGGCGGGCGGTTCGATCGACTCGAGAAGGGCGAACTCGAACGCCTCCGGGCCCTGACCCTGCCAGTCCGCCTGCAGCTCGGCGCACGGATGTCGCCCCTCGTAGAGCGCGTCCTGGTGCTCGTGCAGGTCGCCCCAGGCGTCGAGGCTGCTGCCGAGCAGGGCCCGGTCGCGCCGGTGATTCTTGACCCAGTAGACCCCCACCGTCGGTGGCGGCGGCAGGGCGATCGCCCCCAGCGGCGGCCGCGCCCGCAAGCGGTCGGCGGCGACGGCGGCGGCCGGTTCGAGCCACTCCCGCTCGAGCCAGCGGTCGATCACGACGTCGGGGTCGTCGACCCGCGCGGTCAGCAGCGATCGCAGCTCGTCCCGGGCGTACTCCCGCCGCGGCTCGAGGTCGGCCGCCAGCGCGGCCAGCACCGCCTCCTGCTTGCGGAACGCCGCCGGCAACCGCGCCAGACGTCCGGCCCGGAAGCATGACAGAACGGCATCCACCTGCGCCTGCCGGACCCGCTCGAGCACCCGCGGCCGGTCGCCGTCGGCGGCGACCAGGCGCTCGCCGAGGGTCTGGCTCAGCCACTCCGGCCTGAGCTCGTACTCGACGTAGTACTGGACGCGCCGCGCCTCGACCATCCCGGCCCGGGTCAGGGTCTTGAGGTGATGCGAGACGGTGGACGGGGCGAGGTCCAGGGCGCTGGCCAGCTCCTCGACGCACGCGGGCTCATCGGCGAGCAGGTTCAGCA
>WJIQ01000307.1 GCA_014730255.1 bacterium
CATGTTCACCACGCCGCGCTCGATGCGGCCGGTGGCCACCGTTCCGCGGCCGGAGATCGAGAACACGTCCTCCACCGGCATCAGGAACGGCTTGTCCAGGTCGCGCTCCGGCATCGGGATGTAATCGTCCATCGCCTGCAGGAGCTCGAACACGCACTTCGCGTCCTCCGCGTCCGGATCGCCGGACTCCAGCGCCTTCAGCGCACTGCCGCGGATGATCGGCGTGTCGTCGCCGGGGAACTCGTACTGGTCCAGGAGCTCGCGCACCTCCAGCTCCACCAGGTCCAGAAGCTCCTCGTCATCCACCATGTCGCACTTGTTCATGAACACGATGATGTAGGGAACGCCCACCTGACGAGCCAGCAGGATGTGCTCCCGCGTCTGGGGCATCGGACCGTCGCTGGCCGAGACCACCAGCACCGCGCCGTCCATCTGGGCCGCGCCCGTGATCATGTTCTTGACGTAATCCGCGTGGCCCGGGCAGTCCACGTGCGCGTAGTGACGGGACTCGCTCTGGTACTCCACGTGCGCGGTCGCGATCGTGATCCCCCGCTCCCGCTCCTCCGGCGCCTTGTCGATCTGATCGAACGGCGTGTAGTCCGCCAGACCCTTCTTCGAGAGGATCTCCGTGATCGCCGCCGTCAGGGTCGTCTTGCCGTGATCCACGTGACCGATGGTGCCCACGTTCACATGATCCTTGGATCGTTCAAACTTCTCGCGCGCCATGAGCGGCTTCCTCCCGATTCCTGGTTATCTCGTGTCGCTCGCGTTCTCGGTCCCGCGCCACGACTGGACGCCGGCTGCGCGTGCAAGCCGGCCTCGCGCCGCCCGGGACGGTGTCGACCGGTCCGGCGCTGGCGATTCGATTCGTTGCGATGGAGCCCACGAGCAGACTCGAACTGCTGACCGCTTGCTTACCATGCAAGTGCTCTACCTGCTGAGCTACGTGGGCCCCGGTCTCCTTCGTCTCCGTCGCGCCGGGCCCGCGGCCCGGCCGGTCAAGCTGGAGCGGGAAACGGGGCTCGAACCCGCGACCCTCAGCTTGGAAGGCTGATGCTCTGCCAACTGAGCTATTCCCGCTCCGTTCTTTCCAATCTCGCATCCCGCCGCGGCGGGCCCTCTCGAGAACGCGTGGTGGGGGGGGGTGGATTCGAACCACCGAAGGCTTAGCCGACAGATTTACAGTCTGTTCCCTTTGACCACTCGGGAACCCCCCCACACATCGAAAAAACGTGCGGGCCGACCCCGAATGGCGGGGTCCCGGTCCATGCGCGGACCACGTGCTCCATTCGAGCCACCAACCCGGATCTGGAGCTGGCGAGAGGACTCGAACCCCCAACCACCTCATTACAAGTGAGGTGCTCTACCAGTTGAGCTACGCCAGCTCGAAGCTCAATCCCATGCGGAGGTCCTGCGCTCTCGCGCGAGCATCCATCAGTCCTGTCACGGATTTACGGCGTACCGACCCCGCGAACAGGGACGGGGAATATAAATGGACCCCGCGCGAAGTGTCAAGGTGGGATGGTCAAGAAAAAACTTCAGGTTGCGGAGCCGGCCGTGAACGACCATTCAGGCGGTCCGCTCGGCCCGGCGCACCGTCGAGCCGTGGGGCCCGTCCTCGACGCTGTACCCCTCGGCCTCGATCCGGTCGCGCAGCGCGTCGGCCCGGGCGAAGTCGCGCGCCTGGCGGGCGTGGTCGCGCTCGTCGACCAGGGACCGGATCGCCTCGGGGACGGCGTCGGGGTCGGCGGCCACGAGGTCGAGGCCGCCCGGGAAGAGGCCGAGGATCGCGTCGGCCTCGTCGATGAGGTCTCGTGCGGCCGTCAGCGGCGCGGGATCGAGGCCGCGGTCGCCGGTGGCCGTCAGGTACTGGTTCAGATCGCGCACCAGGCCGAACAGCTCGCCGATGGCGCCGCCGGAGTTGAAATCGTCGTCCATGCAGGCGAAGAAGCCGCGGCGCCGGGCGTCGACCGCCTGGGCGAGGCGGCCACCGGGGGCGCTGAGGAGGCCCTCGGGGACGCGGTCGCCGGTGTCCTGCCCGGCGTCGGCCGCCGCGCGGTGCAGGCGCTCGGCGCCGCGGCGCAGGCGCTGGTAGGCGGCGGCGGATTCGGCGAGGCGCTGCGGGGAGAAGTCGAGCTGGCTGCGGAAGTGGGCGTTCAGGAGGAAGAAGCGCAGCTCGGCCGCCGGGTGCTTGTCGAGCAGGACGTCCATGGCCAGGAAGTTGCCGTCGGACTTGGACATCTTGGTGTTGCCGAGATAGAGCAGGCCGTTGTGCAGCCAGTGGTTGGCGTAGGGCTCGCCGGTGGCGCAGCAGCCCTGGGCCAGCTCGTTCTCGTGGTGCGGGAACAGGAGGTCGCGGCCCCCGCCGTGGAAGTCGAAGTGCGGGCCGAGGTACCTCGTCGCCATGGCGCTGCACTCGATGTGCCAGCCGGGGCGGCCCCGCCCCCACGGCGAGTCCCAGCCGGGCTCGTCGTCGGCCGAGCGCTTCCAGAGGGTGAAATCGAGGGGGTCCTGCTTGCGATCGTCCACCTCGACGCGCACCCCGGCGCGCATCTGGTCGAGGTCGCGGCCGGAGAGGCGGCCGTAGTCGTCGTAGGAGCGGACGCGGAAGTAGACGTCGCCGCCGGACGCGTAGGCGTGACCGCGGGCGATGAGCCGCTCGACCATCGCGATGATGTCGTCGACGTGGTCGGTGACCCGCGGGTAGTGGTGCGCCGGCTGGATCGCGAGGGCCGCGGCGGCCTCGTGGTAGCGGTCGATGTTGCGCTGGGCGACCTGCCGCCAGTCGCGGCCCTCGCGGCGGGCGCGCTGGATGATCTTGTCGTCGATGTCGGTGAAGTTCTGGACGTGGGTGACCTCGTAGCCCAGGTGGCCGAGGTAGCGGCGGATCATGTCGCAGGCGACGAAGGCGAACATGTGGCCGAGATGCGGGTCGTCCTGGACGGTGAGGCCGCAGGTGTAGAGGCCGGCGTGGCCCTCCCTGACGGGCTGGAAGGGGTGCTTGGTGCGGGTGGTGTGGTCGAGGACTTGGAGGGGCATGGGAGCTCCGGGGTTCGGGGGCTGTGGGTCATGGTAATCGTGGTCGGGGTTGGTCGCAGGTGGGGGAGCGGAGTTCGTCGCCGACGCCTTCATGACGGCCGCTGGCGGCGTTCGGGGCGCGATGCTGGCAAGAAAATGCCAATTCTGATGTCGTGGGCGGGTCGCGCCATCGCCACGGCCCGGCAACTCGCCATGGCGATCGATTCCGAACCGAGATTAAAGGCAGCGCTCATCGCGGATCTCACGAATTCTCGGTAGAATGAGGGTCCGATCGGTGCTCGTTCCCTGGTCGACGACGGAGGCTCGACTCGCATGAACCCCTGGGAACTGCGGCTGGTCCACGA
>WJIQ01000308.1 GCA_014730255.1 bacterium
CCGCCGGCGGGACGGGTCAGGACCGCGACGACGACCGCGCGGATCGCGCGCCAGCCGCGACCCGAGCCGCTCACGCCGCTGCTGGGCGTCGGCGCCATCCTGCTCGCCTGGTGGTTCCTCGCCCAGGGCGTGGTGCCCCGCGCGATCCAGTGGCTGCGCGTCGAACCCAACGAGATCACCCTCGAGGAGCCGTACATCTCGCGCAACATCGAGTTCACGCGCGCGGCCTTCGCCCTCGACCGGGTCGAGGGCCGGGAGTTCGAGGCGAGGGAGCGGTTCGACCGGTCGATGGTCGAGGGCAACCCCCGCATCTTCGAGAACGTCCGCCTCTGGGACTGGCGCGCGCTCGATGCCGTGTACAAGCAGTTCCAGGAGATCCGGCTCTACTACGAGTTCAACGACGTCGACATCGATCGCTATCGCATCGACGGCGCGTTGCGGCAGGTGATGGTCTCGGGCCGCGAGATGGAACTCGAGAACCTCGCCGCCGGCAGCCAGACCTTCGTCAACCGCCACTTCAAGTACACCCACGGCTACGGCATGACCATGGCGAAGGTCAACGAGTTCACCGAGGAGGGCCTGCCCAACCTGCTGATCAAGGACATCCCGCCGGTGTCCCGAGACGAGGAACTGCGCGTGGACCGGCCGGAGATCTACTACGGCGAGCTGACGCGCGAGTACGCGGTGGTCAACACCGAGGAGGCCGAGTTCGACTACCCGAAGGGCGACGAGAACGCCTACGTGCGCTATGCAGGAAGCGGCGGCGTGGCGATGTCCGGCCTCTGGCGCCGCTTCGTCTTCGGCTACAAGCTCGGCGGCACGCCGCTCCTCCTGTCCGGCTATCCGCAGGAGGGCAGCCGCATCATGTACCGGCGCCAGGTCCGCGAGCGCCTGCAGGCGGTCGCGCCGTTCCTGACCTTCGAGGCCGACCCGTACATCGTCCTGCACGACGGCCGCCTGTCGTGGATCGTCGATGCCTACACCACCAGCACACGCTACCCGTACAGCGAGCCCTTCCGCGCGGTGGAGGACCGCGGCGACGGCATCCCGCGGCCGATCGACGACGCCACGGCCAGCGAGGTGCGCGGCGCGAACTACCTGCGCAACTCGGTCAAGGCCGTCGTCGACGCCTACGACGGCTCGGTGCGCCTGTTCGTCTACGAGCCCGACGACCCGGTGATCCGCGTCTGGCGCCGCATCTTCCCCGACCTGTTCCTCGACCGCGACGACATGCCCGAGACGCTGCGGGCGCACGTGCGCTACCCCGTGGGCATGCTGCTGATCCAGGGCCTGGTCTTCGCGAAGTACCACATGACCGACCCCGCCGTCTTCTACAACCAGGAGGATCTGTGGGTGCGGGCGACGGAGAAGTACTACGGCCACGTCCAGCCGGTCGAGCCGTACTACATCATCTGGGAGCCGCCGGGCAGCGACTCGCCCGAGTTCATCCTGATGCTGCCGTTCACGCCGAAGAACCGTCAGGTGCTGATCGGCTGGATCGCGGGCATGAGCGACCCGGGCAGCTACGGCCGGTTCCTGGCCTACAAGTTCCCCAAGGAGCGTCGCGTGATCGGGCCCCAGCAGGTCGAGACCAAGATCGACCAGGACCGGCATCTGTCCGGCCAGCTCACCCTGTGGGACCAGCGGGGCTCGCGCGTGATCCGAGGCAACGTGCTGGCGATTCCCGTGGCGGGCACCCTGCTCTACGTCGAGCCGATCTACCTGCAGGCCGAGACGGCCGCCTATCCGGAGCTGCGCCTGGTGGCGGCGATGTACGACGACCAGCTGAGCTACGCGCAGAGCTTCGACGACGCCATCGCGGGGCTATACGGCGAGGCGGCGGCGACGGCCGAACTGTCGGCTGCCGCACCGCTCGCCGATCAGGTCCAGCGGGCGCAGGACGCGCTCGACCGTTACCTCGGCGCGCTCGGCGAGCGGCGGTTCGAGGCCTCGTCCGACGCCCTCGCCGAGCTGGCCTCGGCGCTGCAGGCACTGAAGCGCGGCACGACCGGCGCGGACACGGCCGCGTCGACACCATGACACGCCGCAGCGCCGTACCTTGCTCGTGACGCCCCGCGCATGCTACGGTGCTCGTTCGATCCCGCGCGACTCGTGCGGCCGTGGAGAAGGAGAAGAACGGCCATGACCTCCGACCCCGTCCCGAAGACACCGACCGGCATCGACGGCCTCGACGAGATCCTGCACGGTGGCCTTCCCCGGCAGCGGGCGTGCCTGGTCCGCGGCGCGGCCGGTACGGGCAAGACCACCCTCGGACTTCAGTTCCTCCGCGAAGGTCTGCGCCGGGGTGAGCGCTGCCTCTACCTGACGTTGCTCCAGTCGCATGACGAGCTTGATGACGTCGTCGCCTCCCACGGCTGGGATCTCGAGAGCCTCGATGTCGCCCACGTCCCCCAGGACGCCTGGGCCGACGGCGACGGTCAGACCCTGTTCAGCGCCTACGAGATCGAGCTGACCGAGGTCGCCAGCGTCATGCAGACCCTGCTCACGCGCCATCGGCCGCAGCGGCTGGTCATCGATTCGGTCGGGGAGATCGCGCTCCTGGTGGAGAACGAGCAGCAGCTCCATCGCAGCCTGATGCGGCTGAAGCTGCAGGTCTCCGAGCTGGATTGCACCACGCTGGTCACCGCCACCGGCGGCAGCCGGCTCGCGGGCGACGGTCTGAGTACGATCTTCAACGGGGTGATCGAGCTCACGCGCGACACCGTGCTGTACGGACGGACCCGCCGCCGGCTGGAGGTCGTCAAGCAGCGCGGAATGGCCTTCCTCGAGGGGCGGCACGACCTGCGCATCGAGACCGGAGGCGTCGTCGTCTATCCGCGCCTGGAGTACGGCGCCCGCAGGGACGAGCCGCATCACGGCACGATCGCGACGGGAATCGCCGAGCTGGACGACCTCACCGGCGGGGGGCTCGAGTGCGGATCGGCCTGCCTGCTGACCGGGGGGACGGGCGTCGGCAAGAGCACGCTCGCCTCGCTCTACGCCTGCTCGGCGGCCGACGGCGGCCAGGCGGCGGCCATCTACTGCTTCGACGAGCGCCGGCAGACGGTCCTGCACCGGGCCGATGGCCTGGGGCTGAACCTCCGCGACCATGTCGAGGCCGGACGGATCGCCCTGCGCGAGCTCGCCGTCGGGGAGATCTCGAGCGGCGAATTCGTCCACGCGGTCCGTCGGGCGGTCGAGGAGGACGACGTCGCTGTCGTCGTGCTCGACAGCGTGACCGGCTACCTGAAGGCGATGGACGACTCCCGGGAAGTGATCCTGCAACTGCACGAGCTGCTCGCCTATCTCGGCGCCTCGGGCGTGGTCACGATCCTGCTCGTGACCGAGAAGGGGCCCCCGTGGGGTTCGTCCGAGATCGACGCCAGCTACATGGCCGACACGGTGATCCTGATGCGGCCGTTCGAGGCCACGGGCGCCATGCGGCGGTGCATCGCGGTGACGAAGAAGCGCCACGGCCACCACGAGAACACGCTCCGCGAGCTGAAGCTCGAGCCGGGGCGGATCGTCGTGGGGCCCGAGCTGACCGAGTTCAGTGGCGTGCTCTCGGGCACCCCCACGTACCTCGGGAGAAGAGAACTCATCAGCGGAAGGACGGATGACGGATCCGACGACGATGGATGACGCGGATCGCACGATACCCGACAATCAGGTGGCCCTGCTCGTCGACGGTGCTCGCAACGGTGTGGCCATTCGCCGGATGCTCGATGAGATCGCCATCGATCACGCCATGCTGGACGACGTCGACTCCCTCGTCGCACGGATCGAGGCCGGATGCGGACCGGTGGTGACCACCGCCGAGTCGCTGGGGCGCCAGGTCGAATCGGTCGTCGACGTCCTCGCCGGACAACCGAGCTGGTCGGACGTCCCGGTCATCCTGTTCACCTCCCAGAACGCCCGGCTACCGGTCCGGTTCGCGTCGCTGACCCATCGCAGCAACACGACCGTGCTGCGCCGTCCGATCCAGACCACCACCTTCGTGACCATCGTCCGCTCGGCGCTGGCCGATCGTGAGCGGCAGTACGCCGTGCGCGAGCTGCTCGCTCACCTGGAACGACTCAACGATCGTAACGAGCGACGCATCCACCAGCTCCAGCGCCTCAGCTTCCAGCTGTCCCGGGCCGAGGAGCACGAGCGGCGCCGACTCGCGAGCCTGCTCCACGACGAGCTGCAGCAGATCCTGGTCGGCGCGCAGTTCCGGCTCAATGCGCTCGAGCGCCGTGCCGGCGACGGCCGCAGCATCGATAACCCGACCCGCGAGCTGCGTCAGCAGCTGAGCGAGGCGATCGACCGGACCCGCCATCTCTCCCACGAGCTGAGTCCGCCCGCCCTGCGCTCGCAGACGCTGTTCGAGGCCATCGAGTGGCTCGGCGGCCAGATGAAGTCCTCCTACGGCCTCGAGGTGACGGTCGCCGGTGCGATCGACCGGCGCCTGGACCCCGAGGACCTGGAGACGTTCGCGTACCGCGCGGTCCAGGAGCTCCTGTTCAACGTCGTCAAGCATGCCGCGACCGAACACGCCTGGGTCGACATCGCCGGATCGGAGGGCTCGATGACGATCACGGTGCGAGACGAGGGGGCCGGGTTCTCGCCCGAGGCGCTCGAGGACGCCCAGGGGCCGCTGGAGGGCGGCCTCGGGCTGTTCGGCATCCAGGAGCGCGCCCGCATCCTGGGCGGCGACCTCGAGATCGCCAGTGCGCCCGACCAGGGCAGTCGCTGCGAGCTGAGCCTGCCGCTGCGGTCGCGCGCCGAGCCACCGTCGGCAAGCCGAGGCGACGGCGACGGTCGCCAGGGCAACGGCATCGTGCGGGTCGTGATCGTCGACGACCATCACTACCTCCGCGAGGGCGTCAAGACCCTGCTCGCCGAGGAGGCGGACCTGGAGGTCGTCGGCGAGGCCGCCGACGGTCGCCGGGCGCTGGACGTCATCAACGAGTGCCGCCCCGACGTCGTGCTCCTGGACATCGCCATGCCCGTCATGGACGGCCTGGAGACGGCACGACGTCTACGCGAGCGTCACCCCGACCTGCGGATCATCGGCCTGTCCACCTTCGCGCACGACGAGATGGGTGAACGCATGCGCCGGGCCGGCGCCGACACCTACGTCTGCAAGAGCGACGCCGGCGAGCGTCTCGTCGCCGCGGTCCGCGGCATCGACCGCTGATCCACCGCACCACCGTTCGGCGCTCCCCACGTCGCGTTGGGTCCGGGCCCCATGGCCCTCCCACCACCGTCACGGTACGAATGGATCTCGCCGAGGGACACCGCATCGACTCGCGGACCGGATCCCCTCGGGAAGGAGGCCATGATGATCGGAGACGTCACGACCCGCCTGGATCCCGCGCTGCATCGATTCCTCGACGGCACCCGGCGGCAGCCGCCCCTCGCTCCCGGCGAGGAGGCCGAACTGCTGGCACGCGTGCGCCGTGGCGACCGCGAGGCGGTCGACATCGTGGTCGACGCCAACCTGCGCCACGTGGTCGACGCCGCCATGCTCGTCGACGACCGGGGCAACGGACTCGGTCTGCGTGATCTCTTCGCCGAGGGCACGGTCGCCCTGGTCGCGGCGGTGCGCCGGTACGACCCCCATCGCGACGGGCCCTTCCGCGCTCACGCGGTGGACCGCATCCGGCGCGCGATGCTGGACCCGGAGCTCTGAGTCGGCCTCAGACTTCCCTCAGCAGCCAGTGCACGGCGTGCTGGAGGAGCTGGGTCCGGTTCTCGAGCATGAGCTTGTCCTTGATGTTCTCGCAGTGCCGCTCGACCGTCTTGATGCTGATGTGCAGATCCTCGGCGATCTGGCGCGTCGTACGGCCGCGGCCGAGCTCCTCGAAGACCTGCAGCTCGCGATCGGAGAGGCGCTCGTTCACCGAGGTGCCCGGCTCCGCGCCGGTGGCGAGCCGCTGCTGGAGCAACCGCTCGGTCATGTCCTTGCTGACGTGGATCTTACCATCACCGACGCGTCGCAGCGCCTCCAGGAGCTCGTCGACCGGCGAGTGCTTCTCCACGTAGCCGCTGGCACCGGCCTCGAGGGTCCGCTCGGCGTACAGCTCCTCGTCGTGCATCGAGAAGACGAGGATCTGCACGTCGGGGAAGCGCGCGCTGGCCTGCTTGACCAGCTCGAGGCCGCTGCCCTCGGCGAGGGAGAGGTCGAGCAGCATGATGTCCGGCGGGTCGTCGGCGAGCTGGGAGATCGCCTCGTCGCCGTTGGCGGCCTCGCCGCAGGGTTCGAACCCGGGTTCGCTGTCCAGAAGATCCCGTAGCCCCTTGCGGACCATGGGATGGTCGTCGACGATCAGCACGCGGCGCACGCCGCCGTTCCAGCTCTTGGCAGCCGTCACGAGAACTCCTCCTGGTGGAGCACGGGTCATCACGCCCATGGTGCAACGGTCGAGGGTGTCAGGCCATGCAGCCTAGCA
>WJIQ01000309.1 GCA_014730255.1 bacterium
CTCGAGGCCAAGCGCGACCACAAGCGCAAGGAGGCCGCCGAGACCCTCGCCGCCGACCTGGTCAAGAAGGACCTGTCGGTCACCATCGGCGCCAAGGCCGGCGAGGAGGACAGGCTCTACGGGTCGGTGACGGCCCGCGACATCGCCACCGCGCTGGGCGAGCAGAGGGACCTCGAGATCGATCACCACCAGATCGTTCTCGACGCGCCGCTCAAGGAGACCGGCGAGTTCGAGGTCCCCGTGAAGCTGCACGCCGAGGTCTCGATCACCGTGAAGGTGAACGTCGAGGCGGCGGAGTAACGCCACGCCGGATCCCGGCGAGCGAAGGGTGGGCACGGCATGGCAGACCGAGACGGCCGCGGGTGCTGCGTGATCATGGCGGGCGGCCGGGGCACGCGCTTCTGGCCCCTCAGCCGCCGCCAGCGACCGAAGCAGCTGCTTCCCCTGGCGTCCGACCGCAGCCTCCTGCGGGAGACCTTCGAGCGGGTCGCGCCGCTGGTCGGACCGCAGCGGGTGCTGGTGATCACCAGTGGCGACCTCGCCGCGCCGACGGCGGCCGAGCTGCCGGAGCTGCCGGCCGCCAACGTGATCGCCGAGCCGGTCGGGCGCAACACCGCCCCCTGCGCCGTGCTCGGCATGGGCATCGCCGCGCGCCTGGCGCCAGGCCAGCCGGTGGCGCTGCTGCCGGCCGACCATCTCATCCCGGACGACGGCGTCTTCCGCGAGCAGCTGGCCGCCGCGTTCGCGCGGGCGGACGAGGCCGGCGGCGTGGTCACCTTCGGCATCCCACCGACGCGCCCGGAGACCGGGTACGGATACCTCGAAGTCGGCCCGCCCGCCGAGCACGCGCCGGACGATCTGCGGCCGGGCGTGGCCTTCGTCGAGAAGCCGGACCGCGCGCGCGCCGAGCAGTACCTGCTCGATGGGTGCCACCTCTGGAACAGCGGCATCTTCGTCTGGTCGGCCGGTGCGTTCGCGCGCGCGGTGGTCACGCACATCCCGGACGTGGTCGAGCGGCTGGCGCCGGCCATCGCCGCCCATGGCACGGCCGGGTTCCCGGCCGCACTCGAGTCGGCGTACGAGGATTGCCCGGCCGAATCGATCGACTACGCCGTCATGGAGAAGCTGCCGTCGTTCGAGGTGATGGAGGCGCGGTACGGCTGGTCCGACCTGGGCAGCTGGTCCGCCTGGGGCGACCTGGCCCCGGAACTCCCCGACGCCGGCCGTGGTATGGGTCAGGTCGTGGGTCTGGACAGCGCGGACAACGTCGTCCACGCCCCGGACAAGCTCGTGGCGCTCATCGGCGTCCGGGACCTGGTGGTCGTGGACACCGGCGACGCGCTGCTGATCTGTCCACGCTCGTCCGACCAGAAGGTCAAGGAGGTGCTGGCGCGCCTCGAGGCCGACCGTCGCGAGGACCTGCTGTAGTGCCCGCGACGTCGTGCTGGCCGGACCTCCGGTGCCGCGTTCGGGCCGCGGGCACCGACGGAATCCCAGCCCGTCGACAGGAAGGCAACACGATGACGATGCGACTCCTGCTACTGGTCGCCCTCGCGGGGACGCTCGCAATGGGGGCTTGCGGTGGTGGAGGTTCCGCCGCCGGTGACGGCGAGGGACGGGCGATCTTCGGCGAGGGCGAGGTCGACAACACGCGGGTCGTCGCCCGGGTCGACGGCGAGCCCATCACCGAGCGGATGCTCGACCTGCGGGTCGAGGAGCTGACGCCCGCCGAGAAGAGCCGGTTCGAGGGGCCGGAGGGCCGCCGGCTCCTGGTCCGCAAGATGGTGGACGAGATGCTGGCCGTCCGGGACGCCGAGGAGCGCAAGCTCCAGCTGCAGCCCGACGTCGTGCGCGCCATGAACGTCCACTACCGCATGACCATGAACCAGGCGCACCGCAATGCGCTGGTCGCCGACGTCGAGCCGTCGATCGATCAGGTCCGCGAGTACTTCGAGGACCATCGCGACGATTACGTCAAGCTCGGCACCATGCACGCCAGCCACATCCAGTGCGCGAGCCGCGCGCGGGCACAGGAGGCGTACGAGGAACTCCAGCGCGGTCGCGCGTTCGCGACGGTCGCCGCCGAGTACTCCGAGAACAAGCAGTCGCTCGCCAACGGTGGCAGCCTCGGATGGTTCAACCGGGAAGGCTTCATCCCGGGGATCGTCGACAGCGACGAGTTCACGGTCGCGATCTGGGACCTCGAGCTCGGCGTCAACCCTCCCATCGAGCACGCCGGCCAGTGGCACGTGGTCAAGGTGCATCAGCGCCGGCCGCAGCAGCGCCAGACCCTGGACGAGGCCTACGCCCGGGTCGAGGCCGACCTGTTGCCGGTCCTGCAGCGCGACGCCATCGACGCGTGGCTCCAGGGGGCCCGCGAGCAGGCCGACATCGAGTACTTCGGCGAGTTCCGGCCCGGCCACGGCAAGACCGCCCGGGAGCTGCTCGAGCGGGCCTTCTATGCCAAGGACCCGCAGAAGAAGGCCGACATCCTGCAGCTGCTGGTCGACGACTATCCGGACGACGAGCTGACCGACGACGCCCTCTTTACCCTGGGCAACCTCTACCTCGACACCTGGGGCGATCGGCGGCATGCCTCGCTCTACCTGACGGCGCTGGTGCGGAAGTTCCCCGGGAGCGACTACGCGCCCGATGCCCAGTACATCCTCGAGAACATGGACAAGCCGGGATTCTCGCGCCCGGAGCGGATCGAGGATCTGCAGCACGACTGACGCGGCGAGGCGGACGATCCGGGGCGGGCCGTTGACAGCGGCCCGCCCTTTTGCCATGGTGCGACCATGCGATCGCGCGGGGCGGTCGTGCGCCGATGAGGAGGGGGCCATGACCGGTTCACGACAGGTTCGAACACTGCTGGCGCTGGGTCTGATGATCGTGATGATGGCGTTCGGAGCGACGGCCCAGGAGGCGGCGCCATCACTGACCCTCGAGGTGGCCGAGATGGGATTCGGCACCGGTTACGATCCGCAGACGCGCAGCCTCGAGGGCGAGGGTACGGTCTTCCCGGCCGGAACCGAGACGATCTACTGCCGGACCCGGATCACCGGGGCGACCGAACCCACGACGGTCACCCATGCCTGGTATCGCGACGGCAAGACCATGGCCCGGGTCGAGCTGGGCGTGGGCTCGGCCAGCTGGCGCACGGTCTCGAGCAAGAGGCTCCTTCCGGACTGGACCGGCGAGTGGGAGGTCCGCGTGCTGGACGCGGCCGGAACGCTGCTGCGGTCCGAGACGTTCACGGTGCAGTAGGCGAACGAAGAGGTCGGGGTTGATCAAGGTCGACGTGGCGGGCATGAGCCGGGACCTGCGCATGGGTGCGCCGGTCGTGCTGCTGTTCGTCCCCACCGAGGAGATGTGCCTGCCGATCTGGATCGGCGAGGCCGAGGCCGCGAGCATCGCCCTGGTCCTGCGCGGCGAGAGCTTCTCGCGACCGTTGACTCACGATCTGCTGGCCATGGTGGTCGATGGACTCGACGGTCGGGTCGACCGCGTCGTGATCACCGACCAGCGCGAGGGCACCTATTACGCCCGGATCTACTTCGGTCGTGACAACAACGTCGTGGCCGTCGACGCGCGTCCGAGCGACAGCATCGCCCTGGCGCTGCGGACCGAGGCCCCCATCTACATCGAGGAGACCGTCGTCACCAAGGTGCGCGACAGCCTCGTTCCCCTGGACATCCTCGAGCCCGACCAGGACGACGCGTCGGGCCAGGATCCCGACGATCAGCCCGACGGCCCATGACGACGCGACCGTCCGACGGCCGCGACGAGGTCGAGGAGGACTCATGACCGGGTGGCGTTCTCGTTCGTTCGTCGTTCTCTGCGTGGTGCTGGTGGGACTCGTCGCGTTCGGTCCGCTGGCTGGCTGTGGTGGCCGCGGCGCATCACGACGTCCGGTCGCCGAGGAGGATGTCGATCCCCGCGCGCGCCGTCAGTACGACCTGATCGAACAGTCGCACCTGCTGCACGAGGACGAGGAGGTCCTGGAGAGCGGGGAGCGTCTGCTCGCGACCACCCCCGATCATCCACTGGGCGACGCGATCACGACCCTGATGATCGGCTCGGCCGTGCGCAGCGGCCGGCTCGGCCGCGCGCGCGACCTGGCCCTGACGTTCCCCGACCGCTGGCCGGGGAGCGCCCGACGCGACCGCGCCATGCTGGAGGCGGCCGAGGGACTGGCGGCCGGCGACCGCCGGCAGGACGCCCTGCGCGTGGCGGCGAGGCTGACGAGGGCGCAGGCCGACGGCGCGTCCCGCGACTTCACGCTGAATCGCGCCCGCGGCTGGCTGATGGAGCTGCCGCGCCGGCAGCTCGAATCGTGGGCGAGAGGCGAGGGCCCCCTGCAGGCCGAGGCGAGCGCCGAGCTGATCCGCCGCCTGCGCGAGGCCGGCGAGCTGGAGGCGGCGGCCGCGGAGCTGGCGCGGCTGGAGCGCCTGGCCCCGGATGCCGAGGCGACCCACCGGGCCCGCGCCGCGCACGACGAGGAAGTGGCGCGCGCAGCGCAGGCGGTGCCGGGACGCCTCGGCGTGCTGTGCCCGCTGACCGGGCGCTACGCCCGTTTCGGCAACGCGTTCCTGCACGGGGTGCGCATGGCCATCGACGACGTCCCGCTCGCGGAGGATCGCCGCTGGGAGCTGGCGTACGAGGACACCGAGGCCGACCCGGTCCTCGCGGCGCTCGGTGCGCGGCGCCTCTGCCGTGATCAGGGATGCACGCTGCTGCTCGGCGGGCTGCTCTCGTCGACGACCGCGACCATCGCGCTGGTGGCCGCGCAGGAGGGGGTCTCGCTGGTCTCGCCGACGGCGACGAGCGAGCGCCTGTCGCTCCTCGGCGCCCACGTGCTGCAGACCAACCAGACCGGTCCGCTGGAGGCGGGACTGCTGGCGCGTCTGGCCCGCGAGGTCCTGCTCGAGGAGCGCTTCGCGATCATCCGTCCCGACACGCCCGAGGGGGCGAGCATGGCCGCGGCGTTCGCCAGCGTGGTCACCGAGCTCGGCGGCGAGGTGGTGCTCGAGGAGGTCATCGATCCGTCGGCGACCGACTTCCGGACCCAGGTGCGAGCGGTGCGCGAGGCGCGGCCGGAGGTGGTCTTCGCCCCGACGACCGTCGATCAGATGATCCTGCTCGGTCCGCAGCTGGACTTCTACCGGGTCGGTGCGCTCGTGCTGGGCCCGAGCGCCTGGAACAGCCAGCGGTTGATGGAGCGGGCCGGCACGGTGATGGAACGCGCGGTCTTCGCCGCCAGCGAGGTGGCCTTCCCCGCCGACTGGTCGGTCGACTTCCGGGCCGAGTGGCCGGCGGCCGAGTACGACGAGGAGACCACCAGCGTGGGCCGCAGCGCCTACCTCGCCACCCGTCTGACGCTCGAGACGCTGCGCGAGGAGCCCGCCCTCGAGCCCGTGGCCATCGCGCCGCGCCTGCACGGCGCGCTCACCGGACGCGAGGCGACCGAGCAGGGACCCGCGCGATACGCGGCGACGGTGCGCATGGTGGACGACGGGGCGGTCGTGCCGTTCCCCGGCGATCTGTACACCGTGGCCTGGGAGCGGGAGCAGGCCGCCCTGGCCGACAGCCTGGCCCTGGCCGACAGTCTGGCGGTGGCCGATAGCCTGGCGGTGGCCGACTCGCTCGGTGTCGACCCGCGCGCTAGCGACTGAACGGGCTGCGGAACCGCCACGTTACCACCAGCCACCGCGGCTGCGGCGGCTGGCCGTCGCGCAGGCGTGGCTCGAATTCCCACTGCTCCATCGCCTGGCGGACCTCCTCGGCGAACTCCGGACCACCGTCGTTGCTCTGGATGATCACCGCGACGATCTCCGCCGTCTCGTCGAGAAAGAAGGCGGCCTGGACGGTGATCAGCGGCTTGGCCCGATCGGCGTCCGAGACGCCGCCGGGGTAGAGCGGCCGGACCAGCTTGCGGATGATGAAGTCGCTGTCGGCCGTCTGGGCGGGCAGGTCCATGGCGACGTTGGCGTCGCCGGCGTCGGCGATCGCGACCTCGGATTCCGGGACGTCGCTGTCGCTGTCGCCGGTGCCCCGGACCCGCGAGGTCTCCTCCTTCGGCGGTGGCGTGACCTCCTCCTGGTCGGGGGCGATCTCCTCGGGCTCGACCTGGTAATTGGGCGCAGCGGGCGGCGGGGTCGTCTCGGTCGCGGGACGCCGGTGGACCGGATCGCTGCGATCCTCGACGCTGATCTCCGGCATGATGCGCAGCGGGCCGCGGGCGCCGTACGGGGTGAACTTGCGGTCGATGGTCTCGGCATCCGGACCGAGCAGCGCGAGGACGACCAGGACGGCGGCCGCGATGGGCAGCGCCCACAGCAGGCGCTTGCTCACGCGCGCGCGCTCGGCCTCGCTGGTCGGTGAGAAGAGCCGGCCGCCCGGCTTCGGCGTCGAGGGGCCCATGACGCGTCCTAGGTCGCGAGGGTCAACGGCGCTCCAGGAACAGCTGCGCCTGCCAGCGTCCCGACTGGCCGCGGGTCAACGTCCACACCTGCCAGTGCGGCCCGTCGTGGAGCTCGAAGACGTGGCGGTCGCCGCCGAGGGGCAGCCGGCCGGGCGCGCCCGTCGCAGGTGACGTTACGGGCATCCCCGTGGCATGTCCACCGGCCGGCAGCCACGTGAAGGCCCCGTCGAGGCGCAGGTAGTCGAGCCGGTCGCGCGGGATGCCGCGGTCGCCCGTCGCGCGCAGGAACCAGTCCAGGTCGGCGACCGGCGGTGCGTCGTGCATCGCGACCACGGACGCCAGGAGCGTGCGGACGACGGCGTTCTGCCAGGATGGCCGGTCGAGCCGCTGCTCGCTGGCCGCGTCGCCGACCGGCTCGAGGAGCACCACGATGGCCGGGCAGGCAGTGTGGCGGAGCACGTAGTCGTACGCCGGTGTCGCGTCCATCGGCACGGCCAGGAGCGCCGACAGGCGACGGGCGGTCTGCTCGGCCCACGGTCGACCGAACGCGCTGCCGGGATGGTGGTGGACCGCGGGACCGGACTCGCGGCGACCGATCGCGAGGTAGAGGTCGGCGCCGAACGCGTCCGCCCGCGCGACCCGTTCGGGATCGGAGCGCTCCTCGTCGCCGGTGCGGGCCAGGAGGACGGCCGCGCCCGCCCCGCGCAGCATGGCGGCGAGCTGGTCGGCCAGCCGGAGATTGAGGTCGCTGCCGCGCGTGCCGAGCGGCCCGCTGGTCTGGGCCTCGGTGCCGCCGCCGCGAGCGTCGACGACGATGCGCGTGCCCACCAGGTCCGGCACGATGGGCGTGAATCGGAGCGTGTCCTCCGGCGACCGGCTGCCCGCCTGGCCGGGGACGCGGCCATCGGCCGACACGAGCAGGGGGACCGCGCCGTCGGCCTCGAGCCATAGCGGCTCCCCATCGCGCACCGGGATCGCCGGCCAGTGGGGCTCGCCGTGGGCCGCGACGGGCCGCTCCCAGGGCCAGCGCAGGCGCCAGCGGCCACCGGGGACGGGCGTGTCCGGCCACACGCCGTCCGGAGCGTCGAGCATGCGCCACCGCACGCCGTCCGGCAGGGTCCGGATGCTCGGGCTCGATCCCGCGTCGCGGCCGGTCACGTCGGACAGCTGCTGCTCGGCGATGATCCGTTCGGCCAGGTCGTCGGGCGCCGGATCGAGCAGCAGCCAGCCCTCGTCGCCCGGGTAGACCGGCAGCCGGAGGCCCTCGCGGGGCGTGCCGGGCGGTGCGAGCAGCAGGGGGCCGAGCTCGGCCAGCGGCGCCCCGAGATCGTAGTGGAGGAGGCCACGGCGCGGTCCCTCGCCAGCCTCGGCGACGAACACGCTGCGCCACGGGCCGCGGTCGCGCGTGGTGCGCACGTGGCGCCGCGCGGGCGTGGCGCGGCCGGCGAGGTTGCGGCCGCTGATGCGCAGGTCGCGTCCGCCGTGCAGGTGACGCGGGTCGACGGCGATGCCGAGGCCGTCGGGCGAGCGGCGATGAGGGACGGCGCGTCCGTCGAGCGTGACCCGCACCGAGCCCGGATCGAGGACGGGCGCTCCGGCGGCGCCGGGGTCGAAGCGCCAGATGAGCGCCGGGCCGGGATCGTGGGTCAGGGTGTCCGGCAGATCGGTCACCCATCGCGGCGTGCCGGCGGCGAAGTAGTCGAGCAGGCCCAGGAAGTAGGCGCGCGCCTCCAGCTCGAGGCTGCGGGCGAGCGAGAGGCGTCCCTCGATCACGGGATTGGAGATCATCGCCGGTTCGCCGAGGACGGCCGGGACCGGGGCGTGCCGCAGGACGTGGAAGCCGCCGGGAAGGATCCTGGCGGGCGCGATCTCGAGGGCGCGCACCAGCTGCCGGTGGATCGATCGGGCGAGGTCGCGATCGGCGCCGTCGCGGCCGATCGGGTAGTAGGTCTGGGTCTCGTTGATGTCGGGGTCCCGGCTCGCGGTGGAGTTGTGGTGGATCGAGAGGAAGACGTCCGGACGGAGGCTGTCGGCGATGGCCACGCGGGCGGCCAGGTCACCGGCCAGCGTGCTGTCGGCCGGGGTCAGGAAATCGGTGTCGGCGGTCCGCGTCAGGTGCACGTCCGCGCCGACCCATTGCAGCAGACCCTGCAGGTAGAGCGCGACGCCGAGGTTGACCTCGGCCTCGGTCAGACCGTCGTCGCCGACGGCGCCGGGGAAATGGCCGCCGTGCCCCGGGTCGATCAGGATGCGCCGAGCGGCGAGCGACGACGGATCGATGCCCGCGAGATCGGGGGGTGGCTTGTGGTATCCGGGCACCTCGGAGGCGTCGTGGGGGATGCCCCGCCGGTGGGCGCACCCGGAGACCAGGAGCGCGGCGACGGCCACGGCCAGGGTGAGACGGGCTAAGTGACGTGTTGACAAGGGATCGTCCTTTCGAGTTTCGAGCAGATTACGAGAGGTCCACGGCCTTGTAAAGCGAGCAGCGGGGCGTATCTGGACAACCCGGTTCGCCTCTGGTACCTTTGGCCGTCACGCGGCGGGCGCGACCCGGCGTGGATGCCGTTGCGCGCCCGATCTTCGGCCACCAATCGAGGTTGCCCCATGAGCCATCCGTTGCTTCGCGAGCTGCCCTCGGTGGGCGTCCTGCTGGACGACCCGGCCGTCGCGCGCCACGCCGTCGGCCGCCGCCGCGGCTGGGTGACGCGCGTCGTGCAGGGTGTGGTCGACGGACTGCGACGCGAGCTCGGCAGGGGCGAGGGCGACCTGCCGGCCGATCGGGTCCAGCTCCTGGACGAGGCCCGCCGCCGCATCGACGTCGAGGTCGCCCGGCTCACCAGTCCGGCCAGCCGACGCGTGATCAACGCCACGGGCGTCGTCGTGCACACGAACCTCGGCCGGTCCTGCTGGCCCGAGCGCGCGGTCCGGTGGGCGAGCGAGGTGGCCGCCCACAACAGCGACCTCGAGTACGTCCTGGAGACCAACCGGCGCGGTCATCGTGGCCGCAAGGTCGAGGAGAAGCTCGCGCTGCTCGCCGGCAGCGAGGACGCGCTGATCGTCAACAACAACGCGGCAGCGGTGTGGCTGACCACGCGGCACCTGACGCGGGGAGGACCGCTGGTGCTCTCGCGGGGCGAGGTGGTCGCGATCGGGGGCAGCTTCCGGCTGCACGAGATCCTGGCCGAGACCCACTGCGAGCTCGTCGAGGTCGGCACCACCAACCGCACGAGCCTGGCCGATTACGAGGCGGCGCTCGCGCCCGGTGCGACGATCATGAAGGTGCACCGCAGCAACTTCACGGTCACGGGCTTCACCGAGGAGGTGGCCGTGGCCGAGCTCGCGCGGCTCGCCAGGCGCCATGGCGCGCGGTTGATCTACGACGCCGGCAGCGGGGCGCTCTTTCCCTTCGGCGATCTGGACCTGCCGGCCGAGCCCACCCTGGCCGAGGACGTCGCCACCGGCGCCGATCTGATCACCTGCAGCGGCGACAAGCTGCTGGGTGGCTGCCAGGCGGGCATCATCCTTGGCTCGCACGAGGAGATCGCGGCGCTTCGCCAGCACCCGATGCGCCGCGCGTTCCGCGTCGACAAGACCACGCTCGCCGCCCTCGACGCGGTGCTCACGCTCTACCTCGAGGCCGAGGACGTTCCCCCGCTGCCGACCCTGGAGAACCTCGCGCGGTCGGTCGACGATCTCGAGGCCGCGGCCGCCGATCTGGCCGCCGACCTCGGCGGCGACATGCCGGCCGGCTGGACGGTCGCCACCGTCGGGGCGGTCGCCAGCGTGGGCGGCGGCAGCTTCTCCGACGCCGAGGTGCCGACGCAGCTCGTGCAGTGGCAGGGGCCGCGCGACGAGCTCGAGGCCGTGCACCAGCTTCTGCGCCACGGCGACCCGGCCGTGGTGGCGCGCATCTCGCAGGACGGCCTCGGCCTCGATCTGCGCACCATCGCCGCATCCGAGTACCCCCTGGTCACGGCCGCCATGCGGGCGGCGTGGACCCAGCTCAACGCCCAGACGACGAGGACCGAACGACGATGAACGACGAACGGCACGATCTGAACGTGGGTGGCCTCGATGTCCTGACCACCGGCCTGAATCTCGCCGTCCTCGACCTGCACGGCGGCGACGGCTTCTGGCCCGAGGTCCAGCGCTTCGCACGCGAGTCGCAGCTCGACGCGCTCATCGATCAGTGCATGGGCGGCCGCGCGGCCCCGCGGCTGTGGGCGTTCATGGAATCGCCCGGCTCGGGGCAGTCGGCGGCGGCGGCGGCGCTCGGGGTGGCCACCCTGCTCGCGGACCGCGGCCAGGCCGTCGTCCTGCTCGATACCGACGAGCAGGAACCGCGGATCACCCGCTGGCTCGGCCGCAGCGAGCAGGAGGGCTGGATCGACATGGTGCGGTTCGGCGCCTCGCTGCACGCGGCGAGCGATCCGTTGCCGTCGGACAACCGGCGCGGCTCGGTGGTCGGCGTCGGGTCGTTCTCGCCGACGGGCGTCACCCCCGAGGAGGTGGGCGACCTGCTCGGCCGGCTGCGTCATCAGGCGGACGACCTCGTCCTGGTCGTGCCCGCCAAGCTGCGGTCACTGCCGTGGCTCGAGGAGGCGGACATCCGGCTGCTCTGCTGGGACCTGCTCTCGCGCTCGCGGCACGACACCGAGACCATCATCGGCGAGCTGGACCGCATGGGGGCGCGGCCCGAGGCGCTGCTGGGGTTCGGCGTCGAGGAATACACGGCCATCCAGGGCCGTCTGCAGGAGACGGGCGAACGGGCCGGGGGCGAGGCGCTGCTCGGCGAGGGCGCCGTCGACGAGGCGGCCGACGACACGCGTCCGACCACCGGGCCGAGTGCCGACGAGGCGCTGCTGGCCGAGGCCGGACCGGACGACGACGCCGGGATCGACGTCGGCGACGAGGACGCGTCGGCCGGTCGGCCACGACGCCGGACCAGTGGCGTGTTCGTGGCGATGGCGGTCGTGGCGGTGGTCGCGCTGGTTGCCGTCGGCGTGTTCCTGGCCGGCCAGTGGCGCAGCGACGGTGGCGACGCCGGTGAGATCGCGGCCGCGCGGATCCAGGTCGAGACGCCGGGGACGGGCACCGACGCGGTCGGCGGCGAGCCGGCCGAACCCGGCCGGCAGGACGCGCAGGAGGACGCCGCCCCGACCGACGACCCGACCGCCACGGTTGACGAGGCGACGACCGCCGAGCCCACCGCCACCGGACCGGCCGGGGAGGAACCGGTGGACGAGACCGGCGGCGGAGACGCGGCGAGGGTCGAGGACGCGACCACCGACGAACCGGAACCGGCCGAGCCGGCGCCCGCGCAGCCGGAGCCCGTGACGCAGACGCCGGCGACCCCGGAAGAGCCCGAGCCGCAGACCGACGTGGCGCTGGACATCGGTCCGTTCGAGCAGCCCGTCGGCGAGGCCGGCTGGACGGTCTGGCTGTCGTCGCTGCCGACGGAGGCGGACGCCGTGCAGGAGGTCGCCGACCTGCGCGCCCGCGGACTGGTCGCCGAGTTCCGGGCCGTGGACCTCGAGGAGCGGGGGACCTGGTACCGGGTCTACACCGGCAGCTTCACCTCGCGCGCCGCGGTCAACGAGGCCGTGCCCGCGCTGAAGACGTATCTGAACACGGACTGGGCGGTTCCCGCCCGGTACTAGTGCGAGTCAGGACGCGAGATCCCGCCGGCCGTCGCGGCCGGCGGGTCCGTTCGTGAATACGGGAAGGAACCTGCAGGTGAAACTCAAGCGCATCGAGCTTCAAGGCTTCAAGTCGTTCGTCGACCGCACCGTCCTGGAGTTCGACGATGGCATCACGGCGATCCTCGGCCCCAACGGCTGCGGGAAGTCCAACGTGGTCGACGCCGTGCGCTGGGTCCTGGGCGAGCAGTCGGCCAAGACCCTGCGCGGCGGCAAGATGGACGACGTGATCTTCAAGGGGACGACCAAGCGCAAGCCCGTGGGCATGGCCGAGGTGACGCTCACGTTCTCCAATGACGACGGACGACTGAACGTCGAGTACGAGGAGGTGGCGATCAAGCGCCGCGTCACCCGCGATGGCACCAGCGACTACTACCTCAACGGCACGCCCTGCCGTCTGAAGGACCTGCGCGACCTGCTGTGGGACACCGGGGTCAACAACACGAGCTACTCGATCATCGAGGAGGCGATGATCAAGCAGATCCTCAACGAGAACAACCAGGAGCTGCGCAAGCTGCTGGAGGAGGGGTCGGGGATCACCAAGTACAAGGCGCGGCGCAAGGAGACCCAGCGCAAGCTCGACCGCACGACCCAGGACCTGACCCGCCTCGACGACATCATCGAGGAGATCGGACGCGAGGTCCGCTCGCTGCAGCGTCAGGTGGGCAAGGCCCGCCGGCACCAGCGCCTGTTCGGCGAGATCCGCACGCTCGATCTCAGCCTGGCGCGACGCCGGCGCGAGGGCCTCGACCGCCGCGAGCATGAGATCGCGCAGGCCGTCGAGGAGCTGCGGACCACGGCCGAGGCCGACACCGGCGAGCTCGGCGAGCTGCGGGCCAGGATCGAGGCGCAGCGACCGCTGATCGACGAGCGCGAGGCCGAGCGCCGTCAGCTCGAGGAGGCGCTCCAGGCCTTCGAGGAGGAGCTGCAGGAGAGCGAGCGCGAGATCGCGGTGCTGGAGCAGCGCATCGCCGATCACGAGCGCCGCTCCACCGAGGCCCAGACCGACGCCGAGGACGCCGAGCGCAAGCGGCACGAGCTCGACGAGCAGGTCGCCACGCTCGAGCGGCGCCGCGAGGAGCTCAAGCAGGAGTCCGAAGGAGCCACCGAGCAGCTGCACGCCCAGGCGGAGGAGCTTCGTGCCCTCGAGGCCGACCTCGCCGACGACCGGGCGAGGCTCGAGGAGGCCGTGCAGCTCAACCTGCAGTTCATCGAGACCGACGCCGCGGGCAAGAGCCAGCTGCGCGAGCTGCAGATCAAGCAGGAGAACCGCCAGGAACGCCTCGCACTCCTGGACGAGGAGGAGGCCGACCTCGTGCGCGAGGTCGAGTCGGCCACGTCGCGGCGCCAGGAGACCCGGCAGCAACGCGACGAGCTCGCCACGCGGCGTCGCGACCTGCTGACCTCGATGGCCGCGACCGAGCGGCAGATCACCGACCTCGAGGCCCGCCTGCAGCGGACGCAGGACGATCTCGCCGCCACCGGCGGCAAGCGGGAGGCGGCCGCCGGACGGCTCGAGCTGCTGACGCGGCTGCAGGAGGACTACGAGGGCTACGGCCAGGGCGCGCGCCACGTGCTCAGCCAGCATGGCGACCGCGAGGACGTGCTCGGGACCGTGGCCGACGGACTGCAGGTCGAGGAGGCGTGGACCACCGCGTTCGAATCCCTGCTCGGCGAGCTGCTCGATGCGGTGGTCGTCGACGGAGCCGGGCGTGCCGCCGAGCTCTCCCGCGAGCTTCGCGAGGGGCGCCACGGCCAGGCGACGTTCGTCTATGCGTCGGGCGACGGTCCCATCGAACCGGCTCCGGCGCCCGGCGGAGGCCGACCCGCGCTGGAGGTCGTCTCGGGCGACCTCGCCGGCATGCCGCACCTGCAGCGCCTGCTCGCGCGCACGTACCTGTTCGAGGCCGACGACCAGGCGGTCGCCGCCGCGCTCGCGGCGGCCGGAGGCGAGCTGCCCGTGGTCTGCCTCGGGCGCAGCGGCCTGCTCCTGACCAGCGACGGTCTGGTGCGCGGCGGTGCCGGCGAACGCGGCGAGGTCTCCGTCCTCGGCCGCGGCGAGAAGCTCGAGCAGCTACAGGCCGAGGTCGCGCGGCACGACGGGCGGATCGCCGAGATCGAGGCCGACCTCGCCGGCGGCCGCGCCGAGCGGAACGAGCTGCGCGCGGCGCTCCAGCGCGGCCGCGAGGACCTGGAGACCCTCGACGCCGAGCTGCAGGGCGTGCAGCTGCAGCTGGCCCAGCTCGAGGACCGCGACCGGCTGGCCGTCGAGCGCCGCGAGGAGATCGATCACGAGCGGGTCCGGCTCGAGGAGGAGGTGGCCCGGCTCCAGGTCGAGCTGGAGGAGCTTTCCACCTCCCTCGCCGAGTCGACCCGGCAGCGCGAGGACAGCACCCTGCAGCGCGACGAGCTGCGGGCGCGCGTCCAGGAGCGGGAGGGCCGCCGCGACGAGCTGCGGTACGCCCACGAGGAGCTGCGGCTGCTGCAACAGAAGCGTGACGGCGAACGTCGCGAGATCGAGACCGCCCTCAGCCACCTGCGGGCCAACCTCACCGACCTCGCCTCGCGTCGCGAGCATCTCGAGCAGGAGGTCGGCCACAATCGCGAGGAGAGCACGCGCCTGGCCGAGAAGCTCGCCGGCCGCAAGGACGCCATGGTGAACTCGCTCCAGGAGCGCGAGCGCCGCCGGCAAATCGTGCGCAACGCGGCCGAGGCGATCCACGAGCTCCGCGGCGAATCCGACCAGTGGCACGACCGGGTCAAGGCCATCGAGGATCAGCGCACCGGCTGCCGTGATCGCATCCACCAGCTGGAGACCGAGCTCGCGACGCTCGACCTGCGCCGCAACAACCTCGAGGAACGGATCGAGGAGCAGTACTCCGCCTCGTTCGCCGAGCTGACGGCCGCGATCGATCCGGACCAGCTCCCTCGCGAGCTCGAGCACGAGGACGGCGTGTTCCAGGAGGAGCAGGCCGAGGCGCTGCTGGAACAGAAGCGCCAGAAGCTGTCCGGACTCGGCCCCATCAACCACCTCGCGCTCGAGGAGTACGAGACCAGGAAGGAGCGGCTCGACTTCCTCGAGCAGCAGCGGACCGACGTGGTCAAGGCCAAGAACGACCTGGAGAAGGCCATCGCCGAGATCAATCGCACCGCGAAGAAGCTCTTCGCCACGACCTTCGAGGAGGTGCGCACGAACTACGTCGCGGTCTTCAAGACCCTGTTCCGTGGCGGCCGGGCCGATCTCGAGCTGGTACGCACCGACGACCCGCTCGAGAGCGAGATCGTGATCACGGCCCAGCCCACCGGCAAGGTGATCGATCACGTCTCCCTGCTCTCGGGTGGCGAGCGGTGCCTGACCGCGCTGTCGATCCTGTTCGCGGTCTACCTGGTCAAGCCGTCGCCGTTCTGCCTGCTCGACGAGGCCGACGCACCGCTCGACGACACGAACATCGGCCGCTTCGTCAACCTGCTGCGCGAGTTCTCGACCAACACGCAGTTCCTGGTGATCACGCACAACAAGCTCACCATGGAGACGGCGAATCATCTCTACGGGGTGACCATGATGGAGCGCGGCTGCTCGTCGATCGTCTCGGTGAGCTTCCAGGACGTGGCGTCCACGGCCACGGACACCGAGCTCGCCGGCGCGATCGCGTCGGCGCACGCGGCCGATCATGCGCGCGGCGCCGCCGACGAGATCGGCGGCAGCGCCGGCGGCGACGGCGCGGGCGACAGCCTGGAGGCACGCGAGTAATGGGTCTGTTCGATCGATTCAGGAGCGGGCTGCGCAAGACCCGTCACAGCTTCGTCGGCGGCCTGCGTCGCTTGCTCGGCGGCGGCGTCACCCTCGACGAGGACACCCTCGACGAGATCGAGGAGCTGCTGATCTCCGCGGACATGGGCGTGCAGTCGTCCGTGCGCATCACCCGCACCATCGAGTCGCGGCTGCGCGAGACCGGCGGCGAGGCGACCCTCGACGCCGTGCTCGAGATCATCCGCGGCGACGTGCGGACCATCCTCACCGAGGCGAAGCCTCGCGTGCATCCGCCGTCCTGGGACGACGCGCTCGAGGGGGGCGGGAAGAAGAAGAAGCGCCGGAAGAAGGGCAAGGAGACGCCCGCGGACGAGGCGGAGGCCCCGGACGCCGACGTGCGGGTGATCTTCGTCGTCGGGGTCAACGGCACCGGCAAGACCACGAGCATCGCCAAGCTGGCCCACCTCCTGAAGAACGAGGGCCACTCGGTGATGCTCGCTGCTGGCGACACCTTCCGGGCCGCGGCCGTCGAGCAGATCCAGGTCTGGGCCGAGCGTGTCGGCGTGCCCTGCATCGCCCAGGGCAAGAACGCCGACCCGGCCGCGGTCACCTTCGATGCCATCAACGCGGCGGTGGCGCGCGGCTGCGACACGGTGATCGTCGACACGGCCGGCCGCCTGCACACCAAGACCAACCTCATGGACGAGCTCGCCAAGGTCGCCCGCGTCATCCGCCGGCGCACCGGCCGTGATCCCGAGACCCTGCTGGTGGTCGACGCCAACACGGGCCAGAACGGCCTGGCGCAGGCCAAGATCTTCGCCGAGACCGTGCCGGTCGAGGGCCTGATCCTCACCAAGCTCGACGGGACGGCCAAGGGCGGCATCGTCGTC
>WJIQ01000310.1 GCA_014730255.1 bacterium
CGCACCACGTTGATCATGCCGCCGAGCAGGATCGCCTCGCGCTCGCGGGGCGAGAGCTCCAGCCGGCAGGTCACCGTCCGGTCCCGCGTGCGATCGTGGACCTCGACGCGGCCGGAGGCGACGGCGTCGTGCAGGCCGCTCAGGGTGAGCTCGTCCTCGACGTTCAGGTGCGCGCGTTCGGCCGGCTCCTCGAGCACCAGCGGCAGCACGCCGTAGTTGATCAGGTTGCGCCGGTGGATGCGCGCGAAGCTCTCGGCGATCACCGCACGCAGGCCGAGGAAACGCGGCGCCAGCGCGGCGTGCTCGCGGCTCGAGCCCTGGCCGTAGTTGCGGCCGGCCACCACGCAGAAGCCGCGGTGGCCCGCGACCCGTTCGGCGAAGCCGGGCTCCACCTGGTCGAACACGAAGCGCGCGATCTCCGGGATGTTGCTGCGGAAGGGCAGGACGCGCGCGCCGGCCGGCATGATCTCGTCGGTGGAGATGCCGTCGCCGAGGGCGAGCACGACCGGCACGGTCACCTCGTCGGGCAGCGGCTCGAGCTCCGGCAGGGCCACGATGTTGGGACCGCGGACCAGCTCGACCTCGTCGGCCTCGTCGGCCGGCGCCTCGATGGCGCGATCGTTGACCGCGATGGTGTCCGGCTCGACGAACCGCGGGCAGTGCACGTCGAGGTCGCGCGGGTCGGTGATCACGCCGGTGAGCGCGGCGGCGGTCGCCGTCTCGGGGCTGCAGAGGTAGACCTGGTCGTCGCGCGTGCCGGAGCGGCCCGGGAAGTTGCGCGGCACCGTGCGCAGGCTGATGCCGCCCGACTCGGGCGCCTGGCCCATGCCGATGCAGCCGTTGCAGCCGGCCTGGTGGATGCGCGCGCCGGCGTGCACGAGGTGCGGGAGCAGGTCCAGCAGCATCAGGTTCTCGAGGATCTGGCGCGAGGTCGGATTGACGTCGAACGACACGCCCGGGGCGATCTCGCGCCCCTCGACCATCATCGCCGGCACCGCGAAGTCGCGCAGGCCGGGGTTCGCGGACGAGCCGACGTACGCCTGGCTCACCGGCCGGCCGGCCACCTCGCGTACCGGCACCACGTTGCCCGGGCTGCCCGGGGTGGCGATCAGCGACTCGAGCGAGGAGAGGTCGACGGTGTCCTCGTGGTCGTACCGTGCGCCGGGCTCGGCGGCGAGCGGCGTGAAGTCGTGACCGCGCTGCTGCTGCTCGAGGAACCGCTGCACCGCCTCGTCGGCGGGGAACACCGTGCTGGTCGCGCCCAGCTCGGTGCCCATGTTGGCGATCACGTGGCGGTCCATCGCCGTCAGGCTGGCGAGCCCGGGACCGTGGAACTCGAGCACGCGGCCGAGGCCGCCGTCGACGTCGTGCCGCCGCAGCAGCTCGAGGATCACGTCCTTGGCCGACACCCAGTCGGGCAGCTCGCCCTCCAGCCGGATGCCCCACACCTCGGGCATGCGCATGCGGTAGGGTTCGCCGGCCATGGCGAGGGCGACGTCGAGGCCGCCGGCGCCCATGGCCAGCATGCCCAGCGAACCGGCGGACGGCGTGTGGCTGTCCGAGCCGAGCAGCGTGCGGCCCGGCTTGCCGAAGCGCTCCATGTGCACGGGGTGGCTGACGCCGTTGCCCGCGCGGCTGAAGTGCACGCCGAACCTGCGGCAGGCCGCGCGCAGGTAGCGGTGATCGTCCGCGTTGCGGAAGTCGGTCTGCAGCAGGTTGTGGTCGACGTACTGGGCGGAGAGCTGGGTGCGGACGCGGTCGATGCCCATCGACTCGAAGGAGAGCATGACCAGGGTGCCGGTCGCGTCCTGGGTCAGGGTCTGGTCGATGCGCAGGGCGATGTCCTCGCCGGGCGTGGGGTCGCCCTCGACCAGGTGCTCCTCGATGATCATCCGGGTGAGCGTGCGGGCCATGGCAGTCGCCTCCTGACGGGTTCGGGGCGACCGGGGACCGCATGCGACGCGTGCTCGCGGCGAGAGGATGGGCGTGCGGCGGCGAACACGCGGGCCCGTCGCCCCTTCCGTCACCGTAGGGCCGAATCCGCGATCCGGCCACCGCCCGCCCGACGCCGATTCAACCGTCTCGCGATCCGTGGTATCATCATGGGCTGCGGCCGCCACCGACGACCAGCAACCAGCGAAACGGACCGGACCGATGCCCCTGCGCCGAATCCTCCCCCCGCTCGCCGTCATCGTGCTCGTGGCTCTCCTGGCGCGCGCCCAGACCGTCCCGGATGCGCGCTACTGGCGCCTCGACGACGTGAACCAGCAGCTCGCCGCCTGGGCCGCGGCGCATCCCGAACTCGTGCACGTGACGACCCTCGGCACCAGCGGCCAGGGCGAGGCGATCCCGCTGGTCTGCATCTCCGACCACGCGGCCGTCCGCGAGCGCGAGCCGGGCGTGTTCCAGCACGCCGCCCAGCACGCCAACGAGTGCAACGGCACCGGCGCGGTGATGGACGCCATCGCCCGCCTGCTCGCCGGTTACGGTGACGACCCGGCGGTCACCGCGCGGGTCGACGGGCTCGAGCTGTGGTTCGCGCCCATCGTGAACGTCGACGGGCACCGCCACGTGTTCTCCGGCGCGCCCAGCTGGGCGGACTGGCGCAAGACCATGCGCGACAACGACGCCGACGGCGAGGTCGACTTCCCCGGCGACGGGGTCGACCTCAACCGCAACTGGGACTGGCGCTGGGACGAGTACGACGAGTCCGACCCCGCCTCGCAGAAGTACAGGGGGCCGTTCCCGTTCTCCGAGGCGGAGGCGCGGGCGCTGCGCGACTTCGTCCTGCGCGAGCGGCCGCTGGTGGTGGTCGACTACCACTCGCCGGTGACCATCTCCTGGACCGACGAGATCTTCTACGTCTGGCCGTCGAGCCCCGATCACCTGATCGCGCGCGACGTCGCCCTGGAGTGGGCCGACGCCACGCGCAACCGGCACGGCGATGCCTACGGCGCGATCTACGCCTTCGACACCCTGCCCAAGGAGCAGTGCTGGGTGCACGGCAACACGGGCATCCTGGTGTTCCTGGTCGAGATCGAGGACCGGTGCTGGTTCACCGGCGCGACCGTCGATTCGGTCGCCCACCGCGTGGCGCGCGGGAGCATGACCCTGCTCGACCGCGTGCTCGCCGGGCCGGGCGTCCGCGGCCGGGTGACCGACGCGGTGACCGGCGCGCCGCTGGCGGCCGAGGTCGCCCTCGCCGAGCTCGACGGCGGCGGCATCGGCCCGCGCCGCTGCGATCAGGCGACCGGGAGCTTCGAGCGGCTCACCGGCACGGGCAACTACACGCTGCGGGTCTCCATGCGCGACTACGAGGACGCCGAGATCCCGGTGACGGTCACCGCCGGCTGGTCGACCATCGACGTCGCCCTCGACCCCATCGCCACCGCGGTGGACGACCCCGGTCCGCGGCGGCCGTGGCTCGACCTGCCCAACCCCCTGCGCGCCGGCCAGCGCCTGACGCTGCGCCTGCCGGCGGGCGCGTCCGTGGCCCGGGCCGACCTCTACGACGTGCGCGGCCGCCACGTCACCACGCTGGCGACCGGCCTCGCCGCGGCGTCCGACCACCGGCTCGCTGTGCCGCGGGACCTCGCCGACGGGGTGTACCTGCTGCGGATCCGCAGCGGCGCGTCGACCGTCGCGCGGCGCCTGGTGTACCTGCACTGACGGACGACGCGCCCCGGCTGACGGGGCGCGTCGTCGTGGGCTGGCGGTCGGTCGACGGGGCGTCTACTCGACGCGCTCCTGGTCGGCGTAGTCCTCCATGTACTCCTCGAGCTCGTCGAAATCCATGTCGCCGGCCATGGCCATGACCTTGCCCAGGTCGAGGTCGCCGACCACGTTCACGAAGCCGGCCGAGTCGCCGGGCTCGAAGACGACGATGGTCAGGCCGACCATCTGGCCGTCGACGTTCTTCGTGCTCACGGTCACGGTCTCGTCGTCGTCCTTGATGTAGATGATGCGCGTCCAGTCCCGCTCGTCGAGCATCTCGAGCACGCGCTGGACGTTCCCGCGGATGGCGTCCTCCGCGTCCTCGGTGACCGAGAACCACTTCACCCGCACCGAACGCACCATGCCGAGCAGCTCGGCCAGCTCGTCCTCGCCCTCGGCGCGCGCGTCCTCGGCGATGTCGTCGAGCACCGACGTCAGGTCGATGTCCTGCACCTCGTCGGCATCGAGGGGGATCTCGATGAAGCTCAGGTCGATGTAGCCCGGCTCGTCCTCGACGGCGGCGGCGGCGGGCAGCGCCGCGGCGGCCAGGGCCAGGGCCAGGGTGATGGTCAGCATGCGTCGCGTGGTCATGGCGGTCCTTTCGTCGGTGTGGTCTATCCCTGGTCGCCGCGCAACGCGTCGGCATGGCTGTCGGGCGTGCGCGCCCGCAGCTCGTGCAGCACGTTGGCGACCGATCGCTTCTCCGAGTGGTCGAGGACCGCGGCCGTGTAGGCCAGGGTCCACAGGAAGTCCTTCTTCGCGCTGGCGAGCTCGGTCCCGGCCGGCGCGGGTGGGGAGCCGGCGACCTCGACGTCCGGCGTCGCCGCCCGCTGCGGGAGCAGCACCACGGCGAGCACGGCCGCGGCGAGCACGGCCGCCGCGCCCATCGCACGCGCCGGTCGCGTCGCGAACCACGGGCGCCGTGGCCGTCGCCGCGCCGCACGCGTGCCGGGCTCGGCGTCGATCTCCGCCTCGATCGCGGCGGTCACCCGGTCCGGGCAGGCCACCGGCGGGGTGTCGGCGACGGCCCGCGCGAGGTCCCTCGCGAACGCGAGCTCGTCGCGGCAGGCGGCGCACTCGGCGAGGTGGTCGTCGACGATCGCTCGCTCCAGTGGCGCGAGTTCGCCCGAGACGTGGCCGGTGAGCAGCTCCTGGATGTGCTGGCAGCGCGTCATGGTCGCAACCCCCTCAGATACCGTTCTCGTGACGAGCGGCCAGCGGCGGCTCGTCGGACGCCTCGAGCACCGCGCGCAGCGCCTTGCGTGCCCGGTGGATGCGGACCTTCAGCGAGCTGACGTTGGCATCGATCAGCTCGGCGATCTCGCGCAGCTTCAGGCCCTGCTCGTAGTGCATCAGCAGGATGCTGCGCGTCTCCGGCGTCAACGCCGCCATGGCCTCGCGGAG
>WJIQ01000311.1 GCA_014730255.1 bacterium
TCGCGGCGAGCGCACGCTGCTCTTGATCCACGGCCTCGGCACCAACGCCAAGGGCTGGATGCGCAACATCCCGGCACTGAGCCGCGACCACCGCGTGATCGCCCTCGACCTGCCCGGCTACGGCATGTCGAGCAAGGACCACTACCCCTTCTCGATGGACTTCCACGCGCGGGTCTGCAGCGGCCTGTTGCGCGAGCTGGGCGTCGACGAGGCGGTCTGGGTCGGCCACTCCATGGGCGGCCAGATCGCGCTCACCGCGGCGCTCGACCACCCCGAGCGCGTCGAGGCGCTGGTGCTGCTGTCGACGGCCGGGTTCGAGGCGTTCACCGAGGGCGAGGGCGACTGGATGAAGTCGGCGGTCACGCCCGAGTTCGTCCACGACTCCACGATCCGCAACATCGCGCGCAACCTGCACAGCAACTTCCACGAGACCCCGCCGGAGGCCGACTTCTTCATCACCGACCGCATCCAGATGCGCGGGGCGCGCGAGTTCGACCTCTATTGCTACGCTGTGTGGCGGAACGTGGCCGCCATGCTCGACGGCCCGACGCACGAGCGCCTGGGCGAGGTCGTCCAGCCGACGCTGATCGTCTTCGGCGAGAACGACGGCCTGATCCCCAATCCGTACCTGCACGGCGGTTTCACGCGCGACGTGGCCGAGATCGGCCACCAGGGGATCGCCGGCAGCGAGCTGGTGATGCTGCCCGGGTGCGGCCACATGACCATGTTCGAGAAGCCCGACGAGGTGAACGCCGCCGTGCGCGCTTTCGTCGGCCAGCTGTAGAGGAGCCACGCATGCAGGAAGTCGTCATCGCGGCCGCGCGCCGCACGGCCGTGGGCACGTTCGGAGGCGGGCTGGCGTCCGTGCCGGCCCACGAGCTGGGCGCCGCGGTCATCAAGCAGGTCCTGGCCGACGCCGGACTGACCGAGATGCAGATCGACGAGGTCATCATGGGCCAGATCCTGACCGCCGGCTGCGGGCAGGGGCCGGCCCGGCAGGCGGCCATGGCCGCGGGCCTGACCGAGCGTACCCCGGCCATGAGCATCAATCGGCTGTGCGGCAGCGGCCTGCAGGCGGTGATCGACGCCGCGCGCCTGGTGGCCCTGGGCGAGGCCGAGCTGGTGGTCGCCGGCGGCCAGGAGAGCATGTCGCGCGCGCCGCACCTGCTGCCCGGGTCGCGCGACGGCCGCAAGATGGGCGGCTGGGAGCTCGAGGACAGCATGATCCGCGACGGCCTGTGGGACGTGTTCAACGACTACCACATGGGCATCACCGCGGAGAACCTGGCCGAGAAGTACGGGATCTCCCGCGAGGAGCAGGACGTCTTCGCCGCCACGAGCCAGCAGCGCGCCGAGAAGGCGCTGAAGGACGGCGTGTTCGAGGGCGAGATCGTGCCCGTCGAGATCCCCCGGCGCAAGGGCGACCCGGAGGTGGTGTCGGTCGACGAGAATCCGCGCCCCGGGGTGACCGCCGAGTCGCTGGCGAAGCTGCGGCCCGCGTTCAAGAAGGACGGCACCGTGACCGCGGGCAACGCCTCGTCGATCAACGACGGTGCGGCCGCCGTCGTGGTCACCAGCGCCGAGCACGCCAAGGTGCACGGCCTGCCCGTGCTCGCGGTGATCCGCGGCTGGGGCGTCGCGGGCGTCGATCCGGCGATCATGGGCATCGGCCCGGTGCCGGCCACCGACAAGGCGCTGGCGATGGCGGGCTGGACGCTCGAGCACATCGACCTCGTCGAGGCCAACGAGGCGTTCGCCGCCCAGTCGCTGGCGGTCACCCGCGAACTCGGGTGGGACCTCGAGCGCGTCAACGTCTGGGGCGGGGCCATCGCGCTCGGTCATCCCATCGGCGCGAGCGGCGCCCGCGTCCTCACCACCCTGCTGCACGGCATGCAGCGCCGCGACGACCGCCGTGGCCTGGCCACGCTGTGCGTGGGCGGCGGCATGGGCGTGACGATGGCCGTCGAGCGGGTGTGATCCGGCGTCCGACGCCGCGGCGGTCAGAGGGCCGGTCGTGGCAGAGAGAGGAGGCGCCCCGGCTCGCGTCGATCGAGCCGGGGCGCCGGTCCCTCAGTAGCTGGGCCCGCCGGTGAGATCATCGGGCGCGGTGAACTCGATCCTCTCGATGAACCAGCCGTAGCCGCCGTCGGGCGGGAGCTGGAAGACCTCCTCGGTGTGGACCGAGCCGACGGTCCCCGGCGCGAAGCCCGACCCCTCGCGGAAGACGCCGTCGGCCCACATCTCGGCCGAGAGCTGGATGAGCTCCTGGCCTTCCTCGGGAACCAGCACGAGCTGGAAGAGGTCGGGAAGCGGCATGCCCATCTCGGGCAGCGTGAACATCACGCGCATCCGGAACTCGCCGATCGCGGGCGGCATGCCGGCCAGGACCTCGTCCGGACGGGCGCCGAACACGATCGGGTCGAGGTAGTAGTCCTCGATCTGCGTCACCCAGCCCAGGACGTCGTGCGCGACCACGTTGATGCGGATCAGCGCCCGGCCGTCCTCCAGCTCGCGCTCGAGCACCCGACCGGTGATCTCGGTGCCGAGGTCGATGGCCCCGTCGGACTCCTCGTACAGGTAGGGCGCGGCGTTGCCGAGGTACTCGAACAGGCAGTTGAACGGCACGTCGGGGTCGGTCCAGCCGATGAAGTTGAGCATCGGCGGCTCGAAGTCGATGCAGCCGCCCTCGCCGTCGGGCCAGCAGTAGGTGCCCTGGGCCTCGACATAGTCGGAGAACGGACGCTCGACGTCCTTGTCGGTGGCGATGAACTCCCAGGGGTCGTCCTGGGCGGGCTCGGTGACGTCGTCGGAACAGCCGGCGACGAGCGCGGCGGCCAGGGCGAGCAGGCCGAGCGCGGCGAGCGGGGCGAGGCGGTGCATCGGGGAACCTCCGGGTCCGGGTGAGGGCGGCCGTGCCGGGCGCACGGCTCTCGTGGTTGTTTGCGAGAAACCCCGGCCAGGTGGGAAGCCGGAATGCCGGTCCCTGCCGCCCGTCCACCTTTCCCGTAGCCGGCCCGCCCGTCCCGGGTTTACCATACCGCCCATGAACTGCCCCGCCTGCAGGACCGAGATGTTCGTCATGGAGTACGACGGGCTCGAGCTCGACCACTGCCCGCAGTGCGAGGGCGTGTGGTTCGACGCCACCGAGCTGGCGCTGCTCTTCGACGGCCACCCCGACCTCGCCGACGAGGCCATCGCCGACCTGCCCGACGCGGATACCGACGAGAAGGGACGCCGCTGCCCCATGTGCCGCCGGTCCATGCGCAAGGTGAACATCGGGACGGGCAAGGGGGTACTGGTCGACGTCTGCGGCCAGGACCATGGCCTGTTCTTCGACCGTGGCGAGGTCGCCGCGCTCGCCGTCGCCCTGCCCGGCCGCGACGACCGGGCATCCAGTCGCCTCCTCGCCTTCCTGGGCGAGACGTACCGCGGCGACCGCGCCGCCAGCGAGACGGAGGAATCGTGATTCCCCTGCTAGTCATCATCGGGATCATCGTGGTGCTCGGCGCCGTGATCGTGGGCGCCTACAACGGCCTGGTTCGCCTGCGCAACCAGGTCAACGAGGCCTGGGCGCAGGTCGACGTGCAGCTCAAGCGCCGCTTCGACCTGATCCCGAACCTCGTGGAGACGGTCAAGGGGTACATGGACCACGAGCGGGAGACGCTCGAGGCGGTGACCCAGGCCCGTGCCGCCGTCGCCGGCGCCGGTGACGGCAGCCTGGGCGACCGGGCCGAGGCCGAGGGGATGCTGGGCATGGCGCTCGGCCGCCTGTTCGCCGTGGCCGAGAGCTACCCCGACCTGAAGGCCAGCCAGAACTTCCTCGCCCTGCAGGAGGAGCTGACCAGCACGGAGAACAAGATCGGCTTCGCGCGGCAGTACTACAACCAGGCCGTGATGACCTTCAACAACAAGGTCGAGATGTTCCCCAGCAACATCATCGCCGGCATGTTCAACTTCACGAAGCGGGAGTTCTTCGAGCTCAAGGAGCCGGAGCAGCGCGAGGCGCCGCAGGTGAGCTTCGATGGGTGAGATCCGAACCGTGACCGCGTCCTGACGCCATGTTCGAGGCGATCGCAGCCAACCGGCGCAAGAGCGCCGTCCTGGTCGTCCTGATGGCCCTGGTGCTGGCCGTCCTCGGCTACGTCCTGGGCGAGTACTTCGCCCAGGGCGGCGGACCCTTCGGCGTGGGCGTGGCGGCGATCGTCTGGATCGTGCTGACGCTGGTCGCCCACGCGCAGGGCGATCAGATCTTCCTGACCATGAGCGGCGCGCGCAAGATCGGCCCCGACGACCTGCCCGTGCTCTGGAACGTGGTCGAGGAGATGTCCCTGGCGTCGGGGCTCGGCAAGATGCCCGCCGTCTACGTGATCGACGA
>WJIQ01000312.1 GCA_014730255.1 bacterium
ACGTGGGCGAGCACCCGACCCGCCGCGATCTCCGGGGGGTAAAGGTCGCGGACGGTGTCCGAGAACCGCGGCTCGGCGCGGCGCAGGACCTCGGGTTCGAGGACGTGCACGCCGGTGAAGGCGAGGGGCGCGGGGCCCTCGGGGACGCGGCTCGGACCGAAGCCTACCACCCGGCCTGCCTCCACTCGGACCGTCGTGAAAGCCTCGCGGTGAGGGTTGGGGCGAAGGACGAGGGTCACCGAAGCCCCGCTCGCTCGGTGGGCGTCGAGGGCCCGCCCGAGGTCGATGTCCGTGACGAGCTTCCCGTTCGCGATTACGGTGGGCCGGTCGAGGCTCAACAGACCCGCGTCGCGGGCGCGCGCGAGGCCGCCCGCGGTGCCGAGGATCTCCGGCTCGAGGCTCACGCGGAACCGCTCGCGATCGTCGCGGGCGTCGACGTGGCCGGCCACCTGGTGGGCCCGATGGTGGGCATTGACGACGACGCGCCCGCAGCCGCCGGCCAGCAGCGCGTCGCAGGCGCGGTCCAGCAGCGTGCGCCCCAGGTACGGCAGGAGCGGCTTGGCGACGTAATCGGTCACCGGCGCGAGGCGGGTGCCGTGACCGGCCGCCAGCACCATGCCGCGCAGGTCAGGCATACCGCAGGTCCCCGGCCAGATCGGCCGCGAAGCCGGCGAGGGAGTCGTGCCAGCGGTCGACCAGCGCGCCGGGATCGCCCCCGTCATCGACCATCTCGCGCAGCTCGGTCCCGCCGGCGAGGATGTCGATGGGCAGCTTCTCGTGCTCGTACTCGTACGGCGGCGACCGCCAGAGCGCGCGGCCGGGATCGATGCGGCGCACCTCGGCGACGAGGGCGACGTAGGTCCGGACGGGCTGGAACGCCGCGCGGTCGGTGACGTGCACCTGGACGCCGCCGCACAGCTCGCCGGCGTGCTTCTGGAACGTCGGCTGGAAGTGCACCGGGCGGGCGACCATGCCCGGCAGATCGTGCCGGGCGAGCAGGTCCGCGAGGGCGTCGGGATCGAGTCCCGGCGCGCCCACGATCTCGAACGGGCGCGTGGTGCCGCGCCCCTCGCTCAGCGTCGTACCCTCCAGCAGGCACGCGCCGGGGTAGACCAGGGCCGTGGTCAGGGTGGGCATGTTGGGCGAGGGCATGACCCACGGCAGGCCGGTCTCGTCGTGGAGCATACCGCGCCGCCACCCCCGGATCTCGATCACCTCGAGGTCGAGGTCCAGGTCCGCCCAGCGCCGCAACCAGGTCGCCAGCTCGCCGAGCGTCGCCCCGTGGCGCATGGGGATCGGCGCCAGGCCGACGAAGCTGCGGAAGGAGGGGTCGAGCAGATTGCCCTCCATGGCGCCGCCGATGGGGTTCGGGCGATCCAGGACCACGACCCGCTTGCCCGCCGCGGCGCAGGCCTCGAGGCAGAGCAGCAGCGTCCAGACGAAGGTGTAGTAGCGCGCGCCGACGTCCTGCAGGTCGACGACCAGGGTGTCCAGACCCTCGAGCATGGCCGCGGTCGGCCGGCGATGCTCGCCGTACAGCGAGTGGACGGGCAACCCGGTCCGCGGATCGCGGTAGCCCGCCCACTCGATCATGTTGTCCTGCGTCTCGCCGCGCAGGCCGTGCTGGGGGCCGAACAGCACCCGCAGCCGGTCGCCCAGCAGCTCCTGCAGCCGCGGCACGGCGTGGCGCCACGTCCGATCGACGCTGGCCGGGTGCGCGAGCAGCCCGATGCGATCGCCCGCCAACGTCGTGGAGCCGCGTTCGAGCAGCACGTCCAGCCCGGTTCGAACCTCGCTCATGATCACCTCCGGTCGCGGCGCAGTCTACGCCAGCGGACGGCAGCCGCCAAGCCCGCGGCGCGGTAATCTCGCGTGGACCACGATCGGGCCAGCCGCTATCGTCAACCAGGGCGACCACACGCGCCCGGGAGGGACGACAGACCCATGCGCGTTCTGCTTGCGATCGCATTC
The DNA here is from genome assembly GCA_014730255.1 of bacterium. Lineage (GTDB taxonomy): Bacteria > Krumholzibacteriota > Krumholzibacteriia > LZORAL124-64-63 > LZORAL124-64-63 > Glo-17. The sequence goes on from WJIQ01000312.1 coordinate 1,972, forward strand.
GTGGCCGCGTTGATGCGGCCGGCACCGGCGAGCGAGGCCCCGCCCTGGGACCAGCTCGACTGGCGCATCGACCGTGGCCTGCTGGTCAGCCGCTACCTGTTCCACGACGTCCAGCCCGACGACCCCTGGGAGGCGTACGCGGCGACCCTCGGCGCGGACGCCATCCCGCTCCGCGACCTGCTCGCCGAGTTCGACGCCCTCGACGCGGCCGATCGCCGGCGTGCCCGCGAGGCGGCGGCCGACCTGCTGTGGCGGGGCAAGCGCGTCGTGCTGGTGCGGGCGCTGGAACTGCGCGACGTCACCCGGGCCAACAAGCGCCTGCCGGTGGGCGACTTCTCCGAACCGACGCCCGGCTTCGCCGAGGCGGTGACCCGGGCCATCGACCGCCTCGCCGCGGCCGTCCGCCGCGATCCGACGCTGGCCGAGGCGTGGTATCACCTGGCCTACTTCAGCGGTCTGGCCGGCGATCGTCGGCGTGCCGCCCGCGCGCACGAGGCCTTCATGACGGTGTGGCCGCGGCAGGACCAGGACACCCGCGACCGGCTCGCGGCGATGTACCAGCTCGTGGTCCTGGACCGGGCCTGGGCGCTACGGGAGTCCGGCCAGGGCGACGCGTGCCTCGCGTGGCTGGACCGGCATCGCGACCGCCTCGACACCAGGACCGATGGCCCCGGCATCGCGCCGGCGGACGAGGCCCGGCTCATCGCCGCCCTGGTGCACGCCGAACGCGGCGAGGCCACGCCCGCACGCGCGCTCATCGCCCACCTGCCGCGCGTGGAGCTGCCTCACCGGGCGAACGCCCCCCTGGAGGCGTACGTCAGCGTCGGCAACCAGCGGGCGCGCTACTACGAGCGCTTCCTCTACGGCGGCAACCCCCTGCACAAGCTGGACCCCGAGCCGGACGTCTCGCAGGCCGACAAGATGGTCCGCGAGCGCCGCACGAGCAGCTACCTGCGCCGGTGGGTGAAGGCCTGGCTCAGCCACGGACGCGGCCACGACGCCGAGACCGTGCGGCGCGAGCTCGGTCGCATCGAGCTGGAGGTCGACTTCCAGCCCCGCCTGGCCTGGCGCTGGTGGCAGGATCAGGGCGTGCTCTACGAGCAGCTGGGCGACTACCAGCTGGCCGAGGTCTGCTGGGCCCGCGCGGCCGTCTACCGGCCGTATTTCATCTATCACCCGATGGGCCAGGGCCGGGGCATCCCCCGGGTCCACGGGCTCGCCGGCACCGGGCGGCCCTACTTCCTCGCCTACGGCACCTACTTCATGACCGGCAGCCCGTGGAGCTACGCCGCGAACGTGGCCCTCGCCAGCGAGACCGAGGAGAAGGCCCTCGAGCGCACGACCCTGCGTCGCCTCGCCCGCGAGCACCTCGACGCCTGCGTCCGGCGCGGCCTGCAGGCCGCGTCCGCCCGGGCGCTGCGCGGCCGCCTGTCGTTCCTGGAGGAGGACTACGCCGCGGCCGAGGCCGAGCTCACGGCTGCCTGGACGGCGCTCACCGCCGAGGATCGCGCACCGGCCGAGCTGGCCCTGATGATCGGTCTCTGCCACTTCAACCGGTCGGACTGGCCCATGGCCCGTCCGTGGCTACGGACGTTCACCGACCGCTCGGCGGACGCGCCGGTCGGCTGGCTGGCCCGGGGCCTGACCCAGGCGATGCTGGGCCACGACGAGGACGCGTTCGCGAGCCTCGACCGGGCCGTCGCCCTCGCCCCCGACGACGCGACCGCGCTGTACAATCGCGGCCTCCTGCACTACCGCCTGCGACGGCACGACGAGGCGCGCCGGGACTTCCTGGCCGCCCGCGAGCTGTGGCCGGAGAACCCCCAGATCGCGCAGATGGTCGAGGTCACCGCCGAGCAGGTCCACTACGACCTGCAGATGGCCGCCGCGCCGATCCACGCCGGCCTGCCTCCGGAGCAGCGCGAGGAGCTGGCCCGCCTGCGAGCGCGCCGCACCGAGGCCGGGCTGGCCGACGAGCTCGGCGATCTGGTGGCCAGCGACGCGGCGGCCCTGCGCGACCAGGTCTCGGCGCTCGAGCGCCGGTACGACGACCAGCCGACACCAGCACGGCGCCAGCGTCTGGCGCAGGCCCTCTTCCTGGCTGATCGGCTGGACCGCGTCGAGACGCTCCTGGCCCCCGTGTGGCCGGAGCGGCTGTCGCCGATCGAGCGCCGCCTCCTGCTCTATGCCGACCGCGACCGTGGACGGGCCGCGCGCGCGGGCGAGGTCGCCGCGACCACCTGGGCGGCCGACCTCGACGACCTCGACCTGGTCGTCCTGGCGGCGACCATCCTCCTCGAACACGGCCGCGGTGACGAGGCGGCACGGCTGGTCGCCCGCGGCCTCGAGCAGGCTCCGGACAGCCTGGCCCTGCAGGAGCTGCAGCGCGCCGTGGGTGGTGAACGATGAGGTCCCGGTCGCTGGTCGCCGCGCTCGGGTCGGTGCTGCTCGTCGCCGGCTGCGCGAGCACACCGCCGCCGGCGATCCCGACCACGGCGGAGGACGCGCCGGCCTGGACCGCGCTGGACCGGCACCTGCCCCGCGATCTGCTCGTCGCCCACGATCGCTGGTTCGGCAACCACCGCGGCCTCTTGGCCGCCGACGAGCTGGCGGCCGTCCCGCGAACGCCCGATGCGGATTCGCTCGTGGCCGCCTGGCCGGGCTCGCTGTCCGTCGCCGAGCAGACCAGACGCCGGCATGCCGCCGGCCGCCGCCGCGACGATGCCATCGCGCAGGTCCTGACCCGGGTCGAGCGGCTGGTCCGCGCCCCCGGGCCGACGGCCTGCGCCATGCTCGACACGACCCTGCTCGGCGTGGTCCGGGGGCTCGAGGGCGCCGTCCGCAGCGATCCGGACTGCGAGGACGCCTGGCACGACCTCGCGCGCTTCCGGGCGGTGATCGGCGACGAGGGCGCGGCCTCGACGGCCCGGCGGCGCTACCTCGACCTGGCCCTGGGCGTCGATTTCGACGCGCGCGCCCGGCGGTGCCGCGTGGTGCTCGACGAGGCGTGGCACCTGCGCGAGTCGGGTCGGCAGGAGCGCTGCCGCCTCTGGTTGATGGGACACTCCCGCCTTCTCAACACGACGAGGCACTTGCCCGACGAGCTGGCGCCCCGGGTCGAGCGGGACCTCATCATGGGGCTGGTGTCCGCCGAGCAGGGCCGCCTGACCGAGGCCGGACGGTGGTTGCAGCGCCTGCCCCTGGTGCCGGTGACCATCGACGGCGAGGTCCGGCGGAGCGAGTATCTGCGCACCTGGGTCCACGCCTGGGCGCAGCTGCACGACGGCAACGAGCTGGCGGTCGACCGGTTCCTCGCCCACACGCGCATCGCCCGCCTGCACGCCTCGGTCGGCTGGCGCTACTGGCAGGATCTGGGGCTGGCCGCCGAGGCGGTCGGTCAGCCGTCGGTCGCCCAGACGTTCTGGGACCGTGCCCACCGGTCACGACCGTACGTGGGCTTCTACCCGCAGTCCATCGCGCCCGGCCCCGGCGACGTCCTCGGCGCGACCGGCGCGGGGCTGCCGTCGCGGGTGGCCTACCATACGCACCTGATCACGGGCAGCGTCTGGTCGTTCACGGTCGGCCGCGCGCTGCTCTGCCAGCGCTGGGGCCCGGACGAGACCCCCGCCCTGTGGCGGGCCGCCGACCGCATGCTCGAACGCTGCATCCGCCGGGGCATCCACCCCGGCGAGGCGCGGCTGCTGCGTGCCCGTCTGGCCCTGCAACGCGGGGAGCTGGGCCGCGCCGAGGCCGACCTCGATCATCCGACCGTCACGCGTCTGGCCGCCGGCGAGCACACGGCCTACGTGGCGCTGCTGCGGGGCGTGACGGCCCTCGCGGGCCACGACACGCAGCTGGCGAGGAGCCTGCTGGTCCACGCCGTCGCCGCGGCGCCCAATCAGGCGATCGCCGGCAAGGCCGCCTCCCTGCTCGACCTTTTGGCCAGCCGGGGCGACGGCCTGCGCGATTCGACCGGTCCGCGACGCTGGCTGCTGCCGACCGCGCCGGAGATCGACCGGGCGACCGCTCTGATGCGCACGCTCGCGACCCTGACCGCGACGGTCGACGCGGCGGAGACGATCGCCGGCCACCCCCGCTCGGCATGGGTGGACCTGCTGCAGGCCCGCCTGCGGGTCGATTCCTCGGCCAACGGCCGCCGCCTGATGACCAGCGTACACGGGGCTCCATCGTCCGCCAGCGGGGCTCCCACGACCGACTAGCCCGCCACCAGCTCCTCGACCGCGACGGCCTGGTTCTCCCAGGAATACGCCTGCTTGACGCGGCGCACGGCCGCCGCCATGGCCGGGCCATGCCCCTCGTCGAAGAAGCGCTCGCAGGCACGGGCGAGCGCCTCGGCATCGCCCGGAGGCACCAGGAACCCCGTCTCCCCGTCGCGCACCACCTCCGGCAATCCCCCGACCGCGGTGGTCACCACCGGCCGATCGTAGTTCCAGGCGATCTGCACGATGCCGCTCTGGGTGGCCGAGACGTACGGCAGGACGACGAGGTCGCTGGCCATGAACCAGGTCTCGACCTCCTGGTCGGCCACGTACTCCGGATGGAAGCGGATCACGTCCGCCGCACCGGAGGCGGCGATGCGCTGATCGTACAGGGACCGATCGCCGTAGACGTCCCCCACCATGAGCACCCGGACACCATCGCGGCCGTACCGCTCGCGCAGGCGGGGCACCGCGTCGATGAGATGCACGAGGCCCTTGTAAGGCTTGATGAAGCCGAAGTAGAGCAAAACCCGCGCATCGGGCGGCAGGCCGAGCGCGCGGCGGGCCTGCTCGCGATCCGGACGGGGGCGCGACGGATCGCCGTAGTCGTACACCGGATGCGGCGCGAGGCGGATCGCCGCATCGTCCACCTCGGGCAGCAGGTCCTGCAGATCTCGCCGCACCTGCTCGCTCTGGGCGATGAACGCGTGTCCCTGACGCAGCGCCTGCCGGGTCAGCCACATGCCCAGCGGGTAGGTCTCGTGGGGTACGACGTTGTCGAGGAGCCAGACCACGCGCGTGTGCCGGCGCACGCGACGCAGGACCTCGCGGAAGCCCACGGCGAAGAACGGCATCCACCAGCGCGCGATCACGCCATCGGGCTCGAACGACCGCAGATCGGCCGCGCTCCGCCGCCAGCTCCACGGGTCCCACGGCACGAACACGCGGTGGCTCGGGCATTGCAGCCACGGAGCCGTCGGCCCCTCCTGGGCGGTTCCCGGGAACAGGAGCCGGGGATACTGCCGCCTGAAGCCGGTCCAGTGCATGGTGTGGCCCCGGGCCCGGAGCACCCGGTGGAGATTGGCCTGGGCCGCCACGATGCCGCCTCGCAACGGCGGCGCCGGACCGAACAGGGCTAGCCGCATGGTGACCTCCCGCTCCCTCGAGCATGTCCCGGACTCGCCTGGGAAGGTA
>WJIQ01000313.1 GCA_014730255.1 bacterium
GAGCTCCGCCGCTCCGGCCTGGACGAGATCCGCCGGCGGATCCGCGAGGAGGACCCGCCGCTGCCCAGCGCCCGGCTGAGTTCGCTCGGCCCGCGGACCGGCGACCTGGCCCGCCGTCTGGGCACCACGCCGGGCCGCCTGGTCGGCGACCTGCGCGGCGACCTGGACTGGATCGTCATGCGGGCCCTGGAGAAGGACCGCACACGCCGCTACGGCACGCCCACCGAGCTGGCCGACGACCTGCGGCGCCACCTCCGCGACGAACCGGTCCTGGCCAGCCCGCCGAGCGTGCTCTACCGCACACGCAAGTTCGTGCGCCGGCACACCATCGGGGTCGCGTTCGCGGCCGTCACGGCCGTGCTGCTGGTCGCCCTGGCCGGTACGATGACCGTGCAGGCGGGCCGCATCGCCGCCGAACGCGATCGCGCCAACGCCGAGTCGGAGACCGCGCGCCAGGTGTCCGAGTTCCTGGTCGGCCTGTTCGGCGGCGTCGACCCGACCGAGGCGCGCGGCCGCGAGGTCACCGCGCGCGAGATCCTCGACGCCGGCGTGGCCTCGGTGCGCGACGATCTCGCCGATCAGCCCGCGGTCCAGTCCACGCTCATGCGCACCATGGGGCGGGTCTACATCGAGCTCAGCCTGTTCGACCAGGCCGAGCCGCTGATCCGCCAGGCCATCGCGCTGGCCGAGGCGAGTGGTGACCAGCTCGCACTGGTCGACGGCCTCGACCAGCTCGCCAAGCTCCTGACCTGGACCGATCGCAACGCCGAGGCCGAGGAGCTCGCGCGCCGGAGCCTGGCGATCCGCGAGCGCCGGCTGGGTGCGGACGCTCCCGAGGTGGCGGCCAGCCTCAATGGCCTGGGCATCGCGCTGCACCAGCAGGATCGCCTCGACGAGGCGGCGGCCGCGCACGAGCGCGCCCTGCGGATCCGCGAGCGCGCCTTCGGGCCCGACAGCGAGCTCGCCGCGGTCTCGGTCCACAACCTGGCGAGCGTCCACTACTTCCGCGGCGACCTCGAGGCGGCCGCGCGCCTGTATCGCCGGTCGGCGGACATCGAGCTCGCGACCGGCGGCCGCGAGAACCACCACTACGCCACGAGCCTGCACACCCTGGCCATGGTGCGCCAGGAGCAGGGGCGCCTCGACGAGGCCCTGGCGCTCCAGGACGAGGCCCTCGCGATCCGCGAGCGTGTCCTCGGACCCGATCACCACCACACCGCGCTGAGCCTGAGCACGATGGCGGTCATCCTCGCCGGGCTGGACCGTGCCGGGCCGGCCGTGGAGGCCGGCCGTCGGGCCCTCGCGATCGGCGAGGAGCGGCTCGGCCCGGACCATCCGGAGACCGACTGGATGCGGGAGAACCTGGCCATCGCGCTCGAGGCGGGGGGCGAGACGGAGGAGGCGGCGGGGCTGCGCGCGCGGATCGGCACCCCGGAGACAGCATCGGAATCCCGCTGAGACATGAAACGGGCCGCCCGCGGCCGGGCGGCCCGCCATCTCGATCAGGGCTGGTGGCGGATCACTCCTCGATCCACCGCGTGAGCCAGCCCATGACCTCCTCGTGCCACTGGATCGAGTTGTGGGGCTGGAGCACCCAGTGGTTCTCGTCCGGGAAGTAGAGGAACCGCGCGGGCACGCCCCGGCGGCGCAGGGCGGTGAACGTGCTCATGCCCTGGGTGTCGACCACGCGGTAGTCCAGCGCGCCGTGCACCACCAGGGTCGGCACGTGCCAGTTCGCGACGTGGTTGATCGGGTTGTGCTTCTGGAAGGCCTCGGGGTCCTCCCACGGCCGGCCGTGCTCCCACTCGGGGAACCACAGCTCCTCGGTGTCGTAGTAGGCCATCTGCTCGCAAAGGTTGCCGTCGTGGCAGACGAAGGCCTTGAAATTCTCCGCGAACGGCTGGCCGTGCATCCAGTTGATCATGTAGCCGCCGTAGCTCGCGCCGGCGGCGACCACGCGATCGCCGTCCATCCACTCGTAACGCTCGAGCGCCGCGGCCAGGCCCTTCTCGAGATCCTCGAGAGGACGATCGCCCCAGTGGCCGCTGATCGAGTCGGTGAAGTCCTGGCCGTAACCAACCGAGCCGTGGAAGTCGACGGCGACGGTGGTGAAGCCCGCGCCGACGTAGGCCTGCGGGTTCCAGCGGTAGTGGAAATCGTTGCCGAAGCTGCCCTGCGGGCCGCCGTGCACGAGGAAGGCGATGGGCCACTCGTGGCCCGCGGCCGCCTTCTCCTCGGTCCAGTCGTAGGGCTTGACCACGTAGGCGTACACCGTCTCGCCGTTCCAGCCGGTGAACGTGAACTGCTCGGGCTCGCCCATGAGGGTCTTCGCGAGGGCCTCGTCGTTGATCCCGGTGATGCGCTCCTCGTCCTTGCCGCTGGGCTCGACCGTGTAGAGCTCGCGCGGCGAGCGCAGGTGGTCCTTGAGGTAGAGCAGGCGGCCGTCGGCCCATCTGAGCGACCCGTTGCCGCCGTCACGCACCACCAGACGCGCATCGGCGTCGTCGAGGTCGACCGCGAAGATCGAGGTCTGGCCGAGGTACGCGGTGGTCATGTAGACCGTCTCGCCGTCCGCGTCGAACAGGGGCGCGCCGCAGCTCAGCTTCAGGCCCTCGTGGTCGAGGTAGACGTCGTCGAGCTCCTCGAGGCCGGGCCAGGTGCGGCGCTCGAGGTGGTAGCGATCGGCCTCGAAGCCGGGGCGATCCATGGCCTTCCACACCAGCTGGTCGCCGTCGGGCGAGAACTCCGGCGTGGTGTCCCAGGCCTCGTTGGCCTCGGTGAGGCAACGCATCTCGCCCGAACCGTCGGTCTTGACGGCGTAGATGTCCCAGTCGGTCGACCAGGCGAACTCGCTGCCGGGCAGGATCTTGGCCGTGAACAGGACCTCGCTGCCGTCCGGCGCGACGGCGACCTCGTGCATGCCGCCCCACGGGAAGGTCGGCACGTCGGCGTCGACGTCCGGCATGAGGTCGGTCAGCTCGCCGGTCTTCGGGTCGAGCACGAAGAGGTGGCTGCGCTTGCCGTCCTCCCAGGTGTCCCAGTGCCGGAACATGAGCTCGTCGTAGATCATCCCCGTGCGCGGGTCGGCCTCCTTCTCCTCGTCCCGCGCGACGGTCTCCTCGGGCGAGAGGCCGGGGTAGACCTCCATGGCGATCAGGAATCCGCCGAGGGCGGGCGCGTGCTCGAACGCCTGGATGTCCAGCGGGGTGTCGGTCATCTGGACCGCCTCGCCGCCGTGCGGGCTGATCGACCAGATCTGGGCCGAGCCGGAGCGGGTGGTCAGGAAGTGCACGTCGCCGTTCATGCACCAGCGGGGGTTCCACTCGCTGGCGTCCGACCGGGTCAGGGGGCGCAGGTTCTCGCCGTCGGGCTCGACGAGCCAGAGGTCGCTGCGGCCGCGGTTGGCCTCCAGGTCGGTCTCGCGCACGGTGAAGACCACCAGCTCCTCGTCGTGGGAGACCTGCGGATCGCCCAGGCGCTGCATGGCGAGCATGTCGTGGACCGAGAAGGGGTGAGGCTCGGCACCGGCCGGGCGCGGGCACAGGCCGGCGGCGAGGACGATGATGGCGAGGGTGATCGAGGCGGAGCGGATCACGGGGCACCTCCGGGTTGCGATGGGCGGTCGTTCGAACCCGTCGAATATAAACGACGCCGCGTCCGGGGTCGAACGCGGCGTCGCGAGGCGCGGCGGGGCGGATCAGCGTGCGAGGGTGATGCGCTCGGTGGCCACCGCGCCGTCGGCGGCCCGGATGCGCACCAGGTAGGCCCCGCTCGGGGCGGCCCGACCGCGCGCATCGCGGCCATCCCAGAGGATCCGGCCGGTCGCCGGCATCGGCGTGCCGGCGAGCAGCCGGCGGACGAGCCGGCCGCGGACGTCGACGATGTCCAGGTCGACCGGTCCGGCCGCGGGCAGGCGCCAGGACAGCGAGACGCGGGGGTTGAAGGGATTGGGGAACGCGGCGAGCGACGCGTGCGCGATGTCGGGCGCGGCCCTGGGCGCCGCCGTGGCGACCGGCACGGTGTGCAGGGTGACGCCGTCGATCAGGAAGCCGTCGGCGGTGATCGCCTGGTCGCTGCCGAAGCGGATCGCCAGGCGCCAGTCCGGGCCGTCGAGATGGTCGGTGAGGTCGAAGACCGCCGTCCGCCAGCCGCCGGAGTCGCCCGACCAGCCGCCGGCGTAGCCCAGGCCGCCGAGCACCGGATCGGTGTAGCCGCCGAACGGCGTGAGCACCTGCTCGTCGGGACCGGGATTCAGCACCACGTTCACGCCGTCGTAGCTGGCCTCGGTGCCGCTCCAGTAGTGCAGGCTCAGCTGCACCGCGGCGCCGGCGAGGGCGTCGCCATCGAGCCATGGGCTCCACAGCTCACCCGTCGCCTCGTCGGGATACCCCGCGCCGTCGAGGCCGACGCCCCAGCACCAGTCGCCATCGAACGCCGCGCCCGGACCCAGGTCGGCGATCGCGGGGTCGCCGCGCTGCCAGAGGTCGCCCTGGGCCTGCCAGCCCTGCGGACCGTCCTCGAAGTCGTAGGTCACCGCCGGCAGCAGGATCCGGACGTCGTCCGGATCGGGGGCGTCCGCTGCGAGGGCGACGACGGCGCCGCCGAACCCCGGCCGTCCGCCGGCCTGCACGAGATGCGCGTTGCCGGCCGGCACGGGCTCGAACGCGAACGAGCCATCGGCGCCGGAGACGGTCGGCGCGACGGGATCGTCGAGGAGCGAGACGGTGACGTCGGCGAGACCGGTGCCGTCGCTCGCCCCCACGCGGCCGGCGACCGTCTCGGTCGGCCGCGGCACGAGCGCGACGTCGAGGATCGTCTCGCCGACATCCGAGACGGTGACCGATCGCGAGGCGGACTCGTGCGTGTACGAGGAGAAGCTCACGGAGTAGTCGCCGGGCAGCAGTCCGAAGCGATAGAAGCCGTCGCCGCTGGTGATCGCGACCGGACCGGCGGGCTCCACGCGCACGGTCACGCCGGAGATCGGGTCGCCGGTGCCCGCCTCGCCGACGGTGCCGCGGAGCCAGCCCACACCGACGTCGAGCAGCATTGCGCGGGCGGCGACCAGGTCGGGCCGGGGACCCACGAACGGCGGCCCCACCGTCTCGGTGCCCGTCTGGCGGAGGATCTCGCGGGCGAGGTTCGCGTCGAGGGTCTCGAGCAGACTCGCCCGGGCCATGCCCTGCAGCGCGGCCACCGCGCCGGTGACGATGGGCGAGGCGCTGCTCGTGCCCGAGAACTGCACGGTGTACCACTCGGTCTCGTCGCCGCCCTGCAGGTCGCCGTAGCCGCAGGTGGCGACGTTCAGCCCCCAGCCGGAGAGGTCGACGCGCGAGCCGTGGTTCGAGAACCAGGCGGGGTCGAGGGCGCTGCCGTCGGTGGCGCCGACCATGATCGCGCCGGAGTCGCGCACCTCGCGGTCGAAGACGCCCTGGTAGACGGGGTCGTCGAGGTCCTGCTGACCGTTGCCCGCGGCCTCGACGACGATCAGACCGAGATCGGTGAGCGCGCGGATGGCGTCGAAGTTGTCGGGCCAGAACTCCATGGGCAGGTAGCCGTACTGGCCGGAGCCGTTGGCATTCGGACCGGGGGCGTGCAGCTCGATGAGGACCACGTCGCCCACGTCGAGCGCCGCCGCGGCCGCGAGCAGCGCCTGGGCCAGCGACTGGTTGCCGACGCTCGAGCTGCCGCCCGCCGCGTCGGGCACGATGCCGATCACGCCCAGGCCGTTGTCCTGGCCGATCATCTCGCCCATCACCGCCGTGCCGTGGTTGCGCCAGCCGAGGTCGTCGATCGGTTCGCCGATCTCGACGAAGGGCGCGGGCAGGTCCTCGTGCGTCCAGAGCCAGGCGCCCTCGACGTCGACGATGCGGACGCCGCCGCCGCGCGCGCCCGGTTCGTCACGCACCGCCTCGGCCCCGATGCCGACCGGGGCGACGTCGAGGTAGCCCTGCTCGTCGCTGAAGTCGTCGGTCAGGACGCCGGTGGCGACCACCCCGCCACGGTCCGGGCCCGCCCCGGTGAAGGCGTCGAAGCCGAGGGCGGCGGGCACGGCCACGGGTTCGAGGAAGGCCGTCGTGACGGCCGGGTCGGCGGTGAGGCGGGCGACGAGGCGATGCAATCGCGACGGGTGGTCGAGGGCGGGCTCGAGGTGGGCGTAGAGTGCGAGATCGTCCAGCGCCGGCGAGCGCGCGGCCGACTTGGCCGCGGTGGCAGCCAGCAGATCCGGTTCGATGCGCGGTGCCAGGGGCGCACCGCCGATCGCGGCGACCCGGGCACGGTCGTGAGCCGTCGCCTCGGGCGTGAACTGCACGACCACCCGTCCGGTGGGAGCCGGGGTCTGCATCTCCGCCCGACTGGACAGGGGCGAGGCGGTGGCGCCGACGACGAGCGCGAGGATGGCGATCAGGGCGATCGCGAAGGGCAGCCTTCTTGGCATGCGAGACCTCGCTTTCGGGGGGCGGCGGCGTCTCGGTCACCCATCAAGATACCAGAATCGGGACGGCCGCGAGTGGCTCCGGATCACGGACCGGGAGCATGGGGGTGCAGGAGGGCGCGTGATGGCGGAGGATGGCCGGTGAGGGAGGCGGTGTCGAGCGTCCGGGCGCCCGGCCGGCCCGCCGGCAGGGTCAGCCATCCGCCGCGAGAGAAAACGGCGGGGCGAACCGAAGTCCGCCCCGCCGCCTGGAGAATCGGTGACCGGATCCCTAGAAGGTGAACCAGACGCCGGCCTCGGTGACGTTCTCGCCGAAGGTCGAGAAGTCGGTGTAGCTGTCCTCACCGCCCTCGTCGACGATCTCGTCCGGCAGCGACGTGCTGCTGAAGCGCAGGCCGTGCTGGAAGGTCAGGCCGAAGCGCTCGGCCAGGCGCATCTCGGCGCCCAGGTTGAGCTCGAGGTCGAGGACGGTCCAGGTGGCGTCGGCCTGGCCGGAACCGTAGACGCGGTCGTCGAGGCTCGAGTAGGCCACGGCCGGACGGATGAAGAAGTAGCTGTCGTTGTAGTCGTAGAGGATGTAGCTGACACCCACCTCGAGGAACATGCTCGTGGCACTCTCCTCGCCGAGGTCCTGGCTCTCGAAGCCCAGGCCGAGGTCGGCGCCGACCTTCTCGCTGAAGAAGTACCGCAGGCCCACGGGCGCGTCGGTGGTGTTGAAGCCCAGGGCGAACTCGCCCTCACGATCGGCCGCGACGGCGCTGCCGGCGGTGGCGATCAGGGCGACGAGGGTCACGATCGCGATCTTACGCATGTCTCAGGTCCTCCTGATATGTGTGCTCGAACGGCGGGGCTCCATGCCACCGCACTGCAACGCCCGGCATGAAAACGTCAAAGGTTTGACATGTCAATAGTTTGTCGAGAAAAATAATAGACAATGTAGATCAGGATTTTCCGTCGGAACGGGGCGCACGCCATCGTTCGCGCGCGCCGGGCCACCCCCCGGCGAGTCCGAGGTTTCGAAAACACGCACCCTGCCCTAAACTTGAACCGAGATCGTCGGCGACGGACGACACCGCGCCCGAAGCACCCGGTCATAGCGAGGACGAGTTCGGCATGCAGCGCGACTACGATGTGATCGTCATCGGAAGCGGTCCTGGCGGCGAGGGCGCGGCCATGAAGTGCGCCAAGGCGGGCAAGCGGGTGGCAGTCGTGGAGGCCATGTTCGAGGTCGGGGGCAATTGCACTCACCGTGGGACCATTCCCAGCAAGGCGCTGCGCCAGATCATCCAGCGCAAGCCCAACTGGCTGAAGTTCAAGGACGCCGACTACAAGACGCTGCTGCGCCACTCCCAGACGGTGATCGAGGCCCAGGTCACGTTGCGACGGAGCTTCTACGACGGCAACGACGTCGACGTGCTCGTCGGCGAGGCGTCGTTCGTCGACCCGCATACCGTCACCGTCTCCAGCCGCGGTGGTCCGACCGAGACCTACACGGCCGACGCCTTCTTCCTCGCCACCGGATCGCGCCCGTATCATCCCGACGACGTCGACTTCACGCACCCCCGGATCCTCGACAGCGACACCATCCTCAAGCTCGAGGCCACGCCCAAGTCGCTGACCATCTACGGCGCCGGCGTGATCGGCAGCGAGTACGCGTCGATCTTCCGGGGACTGGGCATGAAGGTGAACCTGATCAACACCCGCGCGCAGCTGCTGGCCTTCCTCGACGACGAGATCATCGATGCCCTCGCCTACCATCTGCGCGAGATGGGCGTCCGCCTCGACCACAGCGAGAAGTACACCAGCGTCGAGGCCGACGACCGGGGCGTGACGCTCAACCTCGAGTCGAACAAGGTGATCCGCAGCGATTACCTGCTATGGGCCAACGGGCGAACGGGCAACAGCGACCGGCTCGGCGTGGACAATCTCGGCCTCGAGCCCAACTCGCGCGGCAACCTGAAGGTCAACGAGAGCTACCAGACCGACCTGCCGCACATCTACGCCGTCGGCGATCTCGTGGGCTACCCGAGCCTGGCGAGCGCGGCCTACGACCAGGGACGGATCGCGGCCACCCATCACGTCGAGGGCGAGTGCGACCACAAGCTGGTCAAGGACATCCCGACCGGGATCTACACCATCCCGGAGATCAGCTCCGTCGGCCTGAACGAGCGCGAGCTCACCGAGCAGAAGGTTCCCTACGAGGTGGGCCACGCCATGTTCAAGCACCTGGCGCGCGCACAGATCACCGGCCGGACCGTCGGCATGCTCAAGATCCTCTTCCACCGCGAGACGCGCGAGTTGCTGGGCATCCACTGCTTCGGAGACAACGCGGCGGAGATCGTGCACATCGGTCAGGCCATCATGTCGCAGCCGGGCGAGCTGAACACCCTCGATTACTTCATCAATACGACCTTCAATTATCCGACCATGGCCGAGGCCTACCGGGTGGCGGCGCTGAACGGGTTGAACCGGCTCGGCTGAATCCCCTCGGTCGATTCCTTGCCTGGCCCGCGACCTTGGGCGACCTTCGCGTCCTGAACCGGAAGGACGTCCATCATGCGCATGATCCTGCTCGCAAGTCTCGTCGGCCTGGCCTCGATGGCCGCCGCCCTCGACCTCCAGCCCACCGCCGATCTGCGCGTGCGCCAGGAGGTGCTCGACGGGGTCTATCACTTCGCTCCGGAGACCGACCGCGACTGGGTGCGCGTCCGCACGCGCCTCGGCCTGCAGGCGACCGGCGATCGCCATGCCCTCGCGCTACGCCTGGCCAACGAGCACCGCCACTACCTCACGCCGGACCAGGATCTGGACTGGGACGAGGTGCTGATCGATCGCCTGGCCTGGCGCATCGCCCTGGGCGAGGGCACGGACGTGACCCTCGGCCGGCAGGACATCATCTGGCCGGGCGGCTTCCTGGTGCTCGAGGGGCATCCGCTCGATGGTAGCCGCACGATTTTCCACGACGGCGTGCGGCTGCGGCACCACCTCGGCGAGGCCGGGAGCGATGGGCCCCGGATCGACGTGGCGGCCGTGCACAATCGCCGCCAGGCCGGGCTGGTCCTGATCGACGACCAGGACCGCGCCCTCACGTTCGGTGACGAGACCGGTCTGCTGGCCCGGGTCGATCACGACCGGTGGAGCCACGCGTTCATCCTCAAGCACGAGGACTGGCCCGACGACGAGCCCGGCGTCCCGCGCGGCGACCTGACGACGTGGACCTTCGCGTCGCGCCATGTCGGTGCGGTCCACGCGTCGGTCGATCTCGAGGCCGAGCTCGCCCTGCAGTACCAGCACGGGGACGTGCGCGAGACGATTCCCTATCCCGACGATGCGCCCTTCGGCAACGGCTGGGCGCTCGCCGGCCAGGCGTTCGCGACCGTGCCGTTCGAGCGGGCATCGATCGATCTCGGCGGCTTCTTCTACTCCGGCGCCCGCGGCGATCTGAGGCCGTTCAAGGCGCCCTGGGGCAACTGGCCGAAGTGGAGCGAGCTCTACATCTACACGCTGCTCGGCGAGAGCACGCCGGGCCGGCCGCACGTGGCCGCCTGGGAGAACGTGGCGGCGCCGCGGGTCCAGATCCGGCGCCCCCTCGCCGGTGGCCTCGACGGAAGGGTCGGGGCCACGTGGCTCACCGCGCCCGCGCCGGAGTGGGCCAGCCGCGGCCTGCTGCTCGAGGCGCGGCTCGATGCGCAGCTGCGCCCGCGTCTGCGCGCGCACCTGCTGTTCGAATGGCTCGACCCCGGATCCTTCCACGATGGTCGATACGGACTGGCACCGCTGACCGACCCCGTCAGCTTCCTGCGCTGGGAGATCTCCTGGAGCTTCTGAGGCTCCTGCCGACCGGCCCCGAACCCCGAGGACTCGTCATGCACCTGTTCGTGAACCTGACCACCGATTCGGCCGCGCTCGCCGCCAAGGCGCTCCGCATGGCCGGGAGATTCGCCGCGACGGACTGGGAGGTCACGGTGTTCCTGAACGTCGACGGCGTGCGTCTGGCCGCGCCGAGCGATGAGCCGGCCACCTGTCCGGCCACGGGCAAGCCACTGCCGACGATGCTTGCCGATCTCGTCACGAAGGCCGACGTGCTGGTGGGGGCCGACTGCCTGAAGGTGGCCAGCCTGTCGCCGGACGACCTGATGGACGGCTGTGTTCCGGCCGACCTCGACCGCGTGCAGGAGCGGCTGGCTCTCGACGGGACGCGCGTGTTCAGCTACTGAACCGGACGCGCCGTTCTCGGCACGACCAGGCTCACCAGCGGTGACAGCCCCAGCGAGACCAGCATGCCGATGGTCCCGGCCTGCGGTGACGACCAGCCCGCGAAGTAGAGCCCGAGGCAGACCGTGAGGGCGACGACCGCCCCCGTGATCGCCCCGATGCGGTGCATCCTCCGCCAGCACAGGCCCCAGACGAACGGGCCGATGAACACCGAGCCGATGGCGCCCCAGCTGATGCCCAGGATGGTGACGATCGTCGCCGGCCGGGCCAGGGCCAGCACCACCGAGAGGGCCACGAACGTCGCGCTGGACAGCCGCATCAGCAGCGTGAGCCAGCGGTCGCTCGCGCCGCGCCGGACGAACCCGGCGTAGAAGTCCTTGACCACCGCCGAGCTCGAGACCAGCACCAGGGCGGCCAGCGTCGACATGCTCGCCGACAGCAGCACCAGCAGCAGCAGGATCACCAGCGAGTCCGGCATCACCTTGTCCAGCAGCTCGGGCATGAGCCGGTCGAACACCGGCGCGCCGTCGGCGGTGAAGGCGGCCGGCGCATTCCCGGTCGACAGCAGCGCGCGGGTGCTCGCGCCCACGAAGTAGGCCACCCCGCCGATGAGCAGGGCGAAGGCGGTGCTCGCCCACATGCCGATGCGGATCGACCGCTCGTCGCGGATGGCGTAGAACTTCTGCACCAGCTGTGGCATGCCGAACGGGGCCACCGAGGTCAGGAACACCAGGGAGACCAGTGGCCACCAGCCGGGAGGTCCCACCGGTCCGGTCAGCCGCGGGTCCTGGGCAGACAGCGTCCGGGCGATGCCCGCCAGGCCGTCGCCGGCATCGAGCGTGGCGACCACGAGCACGATCACGCCCACGGTCATGATCATCCCGAAGGCCATGTCGATCATGGTCATGGCCTTGTAGCCGCCGAGCACGAGGTAGAGCGCGGTGAACCCGCCCATGCCCACCAGCGCCACCCAGTAGGGGACGTTGAAGATCGACTCGAAGAGATAGCTCAGGCCCATGAACACCGCGGCGGTGTACGGGATGAAGAAGACGAACACGCTGAGCGCGCCGAAGAGCTTGAGGAACCGGCTCTCGTACCGCACCTCGAAGAACTCGCCCATGGTGTGCACGCCGTAGTGCTGGACCATCGCCCGGATCCGGGGGCCCATGAACCACCAGACGGCCAGCACGCCCACCAGCGAGTTGCCCAGGGCGACCCAGAGCCCGGAGAAGCCGAAGCCCCAGCCCACCTTGCCGGCGAAGCCGATGAACACCACGGCCGAGAAGTAGGCCGTGCCGTAGGTGAAGGCGGTCATCCAGGGGCCGATCTTGCCGCCGCCGAGGAAGAAGTCGTTGAACGACTGCGTGCCTCGCATGGCGCGCACGCCCATGAACACGATCATCGCGGCGTAGAGGGCGAGGACGACGAGCTTGATGGTCATCGGCGATCTCCGGCGGGCGGGTACGGGTGGTCGTCGGACGCGGCGACGATACGGCCTGGCGCCGTGGATTTCCAGCGTGCGCTGCCACGAATCCCCAACGGCGGGACTCCTGGATCGTACGCCCGCCGACCGCCCCTTGGCGCGTCCGTGGCCCGGTGTTACACTGCCGCCGCATCGATGGACCCTGACCCCTGCCCCGGAGGCGAGCGATGACCGCGGCCCAGAAGATCAAGGCCCTGCGCGACCTCATGAAGAAGGAGAAGGTCGCCGCCTACTACGTCCCCAGCGCCGATGATCACATGAGCGAGTATCTGCCCGAGCACGCCAAGCGGCGCGCCTGGCTGAGCGGGTTCACCGGCTCGATGGGCGAGCTGGTGGTCGGTCTGAAGAAGGCCGGGCTCTGGACCGACGGTCGCTATTTCTACCAGGCGGAGCTCGAATTGCCCGGCAGCGGGATCGAGCTTCAGCGGCTCGGCGAGCCCGCGACCCCGACCATCAGCCAGTGGCTGGCCTCGCAGCTGAAGAGCGGCGAGGCCGTGGGCATCGATCCGCGCCTGATGTCCATCGCCCAGGCCGACCGCCTCGAGAGCGAGCTCAAGCCCCACGGCATCAAGGTCAAGTCCATCGCCCGCAACCTGGTCGACCGGCTCTGGGAGGACCAGCCCGAGCCGTCCCTCGCGCCGCTGACCGTGCACCCGACGCGGTACGCCGGCGAGAGCGTGGCGAGCAAGCTCGGCCGCGTGCGTCAGGCGATGAAGGAGGCCGGCTGCGACGTGCACGTCGTCGGCGCGCTCGACGCCGTGGCCTGGCTGCTGAACATCCGCAGCGAGGACGTCCTGTTCACGCCGGTGGCCATCAGCTATGCCGTGGTCACCGACAAGCGCTGCTACCTGTACGTCGACGGCCGCAAGGTCACCGGCGCCGTGCTCAAGCACCTGGGCAAGCACGTGACCGTCATGGAGTACAGGGAGGTCGGGGCCGGCCTGAAGGAGATCGCCGCGGCGAAGAAGAAGCCGACCGTCTGGCTCGACCCGCAGACCACCAACCGCTGGGTCCAGAACCAGCTCAAGGGCTGCCCCGTGCACCTGGCGCCGTCGCCGATCATGGCCATGAAGGCGGTCAAGAACGCCACGCAGATCGAGGGCATCGAGGCCGCCCACGTCCGCGATGGCGTGGCGATGGTCAAGTTCCTGAAGTGGCTGGAGGAGGCCGTGCCCGGGGGCGGCGTGACCGAGCTGTCGGCCGCCGAGCGGCTGCGCGAGTTCCGGGCCGAGGCCCGGGAGTTCAAGGACAACAGCTTCAGCACCATCAGCGGCTACGCGGGCAACGGCAGCATCATCCACTACTCCGTGGACGAACAGAGCGATACGAAGCTCCGGCCCCGCGGCCTCTACCTGATCGACAGCGGCGGCCAGTACCCCGACGGCACCACGGACATCACGCGGACCGTCGCCCTCGGGCCGCCGCAGCGCCGCATGAAGGACTGCTTCACGCGCGTGCTCATGGGCACCATCGATTGCACGATCACGCCGTTTCCGGCCGGGACGACGGGCCGACGCATCGAGATGTTCGCGCGCCGCAACCTCTGGCTCGCCGGCATCGACTACGCCCACGGCACCGGGCACGGCGTCGGGCAGTACCTCGGCGTGCACGAGGGGCCCCACAGCCTCAAGGACCTCGACACCCCGCCGGTGGTCGCGGGCAACCTGTTCTCCATCGAGCCGGGCTGCTACGAGAACGGCAAGTTCGGCATCCGGTGCGAGAACCTCGCCTTCGTCGTCGAGGACGAGAAGCGGAGCACCGACCAGCGCACGTGGCTGCGGTTCGACACGGTCACCCTGTGCCCGTTCGACCGGCGGCTGATCGACCCCGGATTGATGAGCCCGGACCAGCTGCGGTGGCTGAACGCGTACCACAAGCGCGTGTACCAGGAGCTGAGCCCGCTCCTGGACAAGGAGCACGCGCGGTGGCTGCGCCAGGCCACGCGGCCGCTGTAGTCGCGTGACGCCATGATCCGGCCGTACAGCGACGGCACCGAGCACTTCGCGCGCGTGGAGACGCGTGGCGGTCGCCGTCGCCTGCGGGCCGCGTTCCGGGTGCCGCGGCCGTCGCCGGTGCGGGCGGCCTGGCTGCGCTGCCACCCCGAGGGCGAGGCCGAGTACCGCCAGATGCGCCGCGTCCAGGACGGCGGGTGGGAACGCTGGGACGGGGCGGTCACCCTCCGGGGCGACCGCATGCCCTACCGCTTCGTGCTCGAGGACACCGACGGTCGGCTCTGGCACCTGGACCAGCGCGGCCTGCACGTGACCCCGCCCTGGCACGATGCCGATTTCGTGCACCTGGAGCAGCCGCCGCCGGCCTGGCTGGCGGGCGTGACCTTCTACCAGATCATGCCCGACCGGTTCGCGCGTGCGGACGACGGCCTCGGCGCCCAGCACCGCGCCACCCAGGCCGGCCTGCCGTTGCCGGAGGCGAGCGAGAACCTCGCCTGGGGCACCCGCCCGCCGGGGTACCGTGACGGGGGCGACACGGCCTTCATGGGTGGCAGCCTCGCGGGGATCCGCTCGCGCCTCGGCGTGCTCGAGGACCTGGGCATCGGCGCGCTGTACCTGACCCCGATCTTCCTGGCCGGCACGAACCACCGCTACGACACCTGGGACTACCACGCCATCGATCCGCGCCTGGGCACGACCCAGGACCTCGCCGCCCTCTGCCGCGAGCTGCACCTGGCGGGCATGCGCCTGATCCTCGACGGGGTCTTCAATCACGTCGGCGCCGGCCACCGCTGGTTCAACCGCCGCCGCGTGTTCGACGAGCCGGGCGCCTGGCACGACCGCACCTCACCGTTCGCGGAGTTCTTCTACTTCCAGCGCCACCCCGACCGGTACGAGTGCTGGCAGGGCGTCAAGGAGCTGGTCAAGCTGGACTATCGCAGCCGCCGGCTGCGCGAGGAGATCTACGCCGGCCACCAGAGCGTGGTGCGCCGCTGGCTGCGGCCGCCGTACGCCATCGACGGCTGGCGGCTGGACGTGGCCAACATGCTCGGCCGCTGCGGGCGCGTCCAGCTCGGCGACGAGGTGCTGCGCGAGCTGCGCGCCGCGGTCAAGGAGACCAGCCCCGAGGCCTACCTGCTGGGCGAGAACTTCTTCGACCCCACCGGCCAGCTGCAGGGCGACCAGGTGGACGGCGTGCAGGCCTACCACGCGTTCCACTACCCGGTGCTGCGCTGGTTGACCGGCCGCGAACCGCAGCTGCCCAAGGGTCTGCGGCGGCAGCCCGAGGTCCACGGTGCGGCCGCCGGCGCCGAGGCGCTGGCCGGCGCGCTGATGGAGGCCCGCGTGCGCGTGCCCTTCGCCCTGGCGCAGGCCTCGTTCCATCAGCTCTCCAGCCATGACACGCCCCGCATCGCGACGGTACTCGGGAACGATCCGGTCCGGCTGCGGCTCGCCGTGGCCCTGCTCCTGCTGTGGCCCGGCGTACCGTGCGTCTACTACGGCGACGAGGTCGGACTCGAGGGCGGCCGCGATCCGGACAACCGCCGCGGCATGCCCTGGGACGAGTCGACCTGGGACCACGATCTGCGCGCCTGGTACCGCCGGCTGATCGGCCTGCGCCGGGACGACGAGGTGCTCGCCCGCGGTGCGGTTGCGGTGCTGCACGCCGAGGGCGATGTTTTCTGCTTCGCTCGCGTGCTCGGCGCCCACGTCCGGCTCGTGGCCCTGAACCGGGGGGCCGGCCCGCGGCGCGTGACCCTCGATGTGGGGACCGTCTGCCGCGGGGCCGTCCACGCGCAGGACCTGCTGGTCCGCGGTGGCGTCGACGTCGTCGACGACACCTTCGCGGTCGATCTCGAGCCCGGCGCCGTTCGCCTCCTGCGCCTCGAAGGATACTCATGAGCCAGTCGGATCGGCCCCGCGGGGCCAGGGCGCACGACGAGGCGGTCGACGCGTGACCGGTCTGCCGCACTTCGGCGAGACGATGGGCCTGCTGGCCGCGTTCATCTTCGCCTGGACCTCGATCTTCTTCACCACCGCCGGCCGCCGGGTCGGCGTGACCACCCTGAACCTGCTGCGCCTCCTCGGCGCGGTGATCCTGCTCGGATCGACGCAGTGGCTGCTCTTCGGCGACCTCTGGCCCGAGGCGCCGCTCGCCAGCATCCTCTGGATCGGGGCCAGCGGGATCGTCGGCCTGGCCATCGGCGACTCGGCCCTCTTCCGGGCGTTCACCATCATCGGCCCGCGCCGCGGCATGCTCGCCATGGCGACCGCGCCGGTGTTCACCGTGCTGGTGGCCTGGGCGCTCATCGACGAGGCGCTGGGCCTGCAGGCGATGGTGGGCATCGCCGTGGTGATGGGCGGGGTGATGATGGCGATCCTCGGCAAGGACCCCGGCGGCGGCGACTTCGCCGATCCCGACCGGGCGATGCTGCGCAAGGGCTACCTGCTGGCCATGGTCGCCGCGGCGGGACAGGGCCTCGGCTCGGCCTTCGTCAAGATCGGCATGGCCGGCGGCGCGGTCGAGGTCGCGCCCCTGGCGGCCACCTTCGTGCGCATGGTCTTCGCGTGGGCGGCGTACTGGCTGTTCGTGCTGCCGCGGCACGACCTGCGCGCGCTGCTGCGTCCGCTGCGCGACCGGCGCGGTGCCGGCGCGCTCGCCCTGGCGACGTTCCTCGGGCCCTACGTCTCGGTCTACATCAGCATCCTGGCGATCCGGTACGCCGAGGCGGGCGTGGCCCAGGTCCTGCTCGGGACCGTGCCCATCTTCGTGCTGCTGCCCTCGTGGCTCGTGTATCGCGATCGGCCGACCGTGATGGCCGGCGTCGGCGTGGTCGTCGCGGTGTTCGGCGGCGCGCTGCTCTTCCTGCGATGATCACGATCCTGGGCATCGACTGCGCGGTGGATCCGCGGCGCCGGGGCATCGCGCGCGGGCGGCTGCGGGACGACCGATGCCTGGTCGACGCGGCCTGGCGGGGCGACCGCTGCGATCTGCCCGCCCTGGTCGGCGAGGCCCGCGCGGACGGGCCGGTGCTCCTGGCCCTCGACGCCCCCCTGGGGTGGCCGGCGGCGCTCGGCGCCGAGCTGGAGCAGCACCGCGCCGGAGCGCCCATCGCGGCGACGGCCGACGCGATGTTCCGCCGCCACACCGATCGCGTGGTCGCCGCGCGCCTGGGCAAGACCCCGCTCGACGTCGGCGCCGACCGCATCGCCCGCACGGCGCACGCGGCGCTCGACCAGCTGGCGGCGGTCGCCGCCGCGCTCGGCCGCCCGCGGGTGCCGCTGCTGTGGCGGCCCGACCGGCTGCGCGGCGTCGCCGCCGTCGAGGTCTATCCCGCCGGCCTGCTGGTCGCCGCCGGGGCGACGATCACCACGGGCTACAAGCCGGCCGCCGCCCGGGCGGCGCGGTCCCGTCTGCTGACGGACCTCGCGCGGGAGCTCGACCTCGCGCCGGCCGTCCACGAGGCGGCCGTCGACGACGCCGACCGGCTCGACGCCGTGCTCTGCGTGCTCGCCGGCTGGGACGTGGTCCGGGGCCTGGCGCCCGGGCCGGCGCGTGGCCGCGAGCGGACCGTGGCGGGGCGCGAGGGGTGGATCTGGGTCCGGGACGCCGTGGCGGACGGCGGCCGGATCTGACGGAACCTCGCGACCGGCGCCCGCGTTGAGGCGTCCCGGCGCCGGCGTCCTTAACTTGACGGCCATGCGAACCAGCATCCGCGTCCCCAACCCGGAGGCAACCGTGACCGATCCCGCTCGAATCGACCAGATGCTCACCGCGCACCAGAGCATGCGCCGCGAGATCGCCCGCCGCATCGTCGGGCAGGACGACGTCATCGAGGAGATGCTGATCGCCCTCTTCGCCGGCGGCCACGTGCTGCTCGAGGGGGTGCCCGGTCTGGCCAAGACCCTGCTCATCTCGAGCCTGGCGCGGGTCATGGACCTCAGCTTCGGGCGCATCCAGTTCACGCCGGACCTCATGCCCGCCGACATCACGGGATCGGAGATCCTCGAGGAGGACCAGGCCGGCCACCGCGAGTTCCGGTTCGTGCCGGGGCCGGTCTTCCACAACGTGATCCTCGCCGACGAGATCAACCGCACGCCCCCCAAGACCCAGGCCGCGCTCCTGCAGGCGATGCAGGAGAAGCAGGTCACCGCCGCCGGGCAGACCCACACCCTCGAGGCGCCGTTCTTCGTGCTCGCCACCCAGAACCCGATCGAGCAGGAGGGGACGTACCCGCTGCCCGAGGCCCAGCTCGATCGCTTCATGTTCAACGTGCTGATCGGCTACCCCGACCTCGCGGACGAGGTGCGCATCGTCGAGTCCACCACCGGCGTTCTCGGCCAGGAGCCGGCCGTCGTGCTCGGCCGCGAGGACGTGCTCGACTTCCAGGCGCTCGCCCGCGAGGTGCAGCCCCAGGAGCAGGTCACCCGCCACGCCGTCGCCCTGGCGCGTGCCACGCGCGTCGGCACCGACGAGGCCGCCGGCGCCGCGCGCGAGTACCTCGCCTGGGGCGCCGGTCCGCGCGCGGCGCAGGACATGGTGCGCGGCGCGAAGACCCGGGCCCTGCTCGACGGCCGCGAGACGCCCTCGCTCGAGGACGTGCGCCGCCTCGCCGCGCCGGTGCTGCGGCACCGGCTGGTCACCAACTTCCACGCCGAGGCCGAGAACGTGGCCAAGGACACGATCATCGCCCGGATCCTGGACGAGGTGCCCGCGTGAACGCGGAGCAGGAACTGCTCACGCCCGAACTCACCAGCCAGCTCGACCGGCTCGACGTGCTCGCGCGCCTGCTGGTCGA
This sequence comes from bacterium, assembly GCA_014730255.1. Lineage (GTDB taxonomy): Bacteria > Krumholzibacteriota > Krumholzibacteriia > LZORAL124-64-63 > LZORAL124-64-63 > Glo-17. Next base: position 18,883 of record WJIQ01000313.1, read on the forward strand.
GGGCTTCCTGACCGGCCTGCACCGCAGCCCGTACCACGGCTTCTCGGCCGAGTTCGCCGAGTACCGCCGCTACCAGCCGGGCGAGCCGGCCACGAACATCGACTGGCGCGTCTATGCCCGCAGCGACCGCGTCTACCAGCGCGTCTTCGCCGAGGAGACCAACCTGCGCGGAACGCTGCTGCTGGACTGCTCGGCCAGCATGCGCTTCACCGGCGACGAGCGGCGGCCGACCAAGCTGGCCTATGGCCGCGTCCTCGCCGCGTGTCTGGCCTATCTGCTGCTGCGTCAGAACGACGCGGTCGGCCTGGTGGCCTTCGACGAGCGGCCGCTCCTGCGGGTGCCGGCCCGGTCGGTCCGCCGTCAGCTCTTCCAGGTCCTCAAGGGCCTGCGCGAGGCGCCGGCCGGCCAGGGCACCGATCTCGGTCCGGTGCTGCACGACGTGGCCGAGCGCATCCCGCGTCGCGGCCTGGTGATGCTGGTGAGCGACCTGATGGACGAGCCGGACCAGGTGCTGTCCGGCCTGAAGCACTTCCGGCACCGGGGCCACGAGGTGCTCGTGCTGCAGATCCTGGATCCTCGCGAGGTCGACCTCGATTTCCCGGGCGAGGTGGAGTTCTCCTCGCTCGAGGATCCCTCGCTGACCCTGCGCACCGAGCCCGCCCACGTGCGCGAGGGGTATCGTGACCGGCTCGACGGCTGGCGGGCCCGGATGCGTCGCGAATGCCGGCGCCATCTCATCGACCTCGTCGAGCTGACCACCGATCAGCCGGTCGGCGCGGCCCTCGGGGCCTACCTGATGAAGCGGGGGCGGTTGCACTGATGCCTCTCTCGTTCCTCAACCCGGCGCTCCTGGTGGGGCTCGCGGCGGCGGCGGTGCCGGTGATCATCCACTTCCTGAGCCAGCGGCGGCTGCGGCGCGTGGCGTTCAGCGACCTGCGCTTCCTGCGCGAGGAGGAGGCGCACCAGGCGCGGCGTCGTGGGATGCGCCGGTGGCTGCTGATGCTGCTGCGCATCCTGATCATCGCCTGCCTCGTCCTCGCGGCCGCCCGCCCGCACTGGGGCGGGCTTCCCGGCGGTGGCGGCCGGGCGACGCTCTTCGTCGTCGACGCGAGCGCCAGCATGCAGGTCCAGCTCGACGACGGTCGCCGCGCCTTCGATGCCGCGATCGCCCTCGTGGGCGAGATGATGGGCGCATTGCCGGCCGACGCCTCGGTGCAGGCGATCGCGGCCGGCCCGCAGGCGGTGCCCCTGTTCGCGACCTGGTTGCCGGCGGGAGATGCGGCGCGCGCGGCCCTGGCGGCCGCCCAGGTCACCGACGGGGCGGTCGATCTGGAGTCGGCGCTGCGCGAGGCCGCCCGCATCGCCACCGAGGCGCCCAGCGAGCCGGTGGACGTGGTCCTGGTGTCCGACCTCCAGGAGACCGACCTGACGGCCCTCGATGCGGCCGCCGGACCCCTGGCGCGCGCGGGGGCGCGTGTCCTGGTGCAGCGCGTGGGCGATCCGGTGCCGCCCGGCGCGGTGGTCGGCCTCGATCTGCCCGGCCGGGCGCTCCAGCCCGGCGAGACCGTGCAGGTGCGCGCCCAGGTGCGCCCTGACCGTCCCGACCAGGCCTTCTGGCTCGAGCTCGACGGCCAGCGCGTGGCCGAGGCGGTGGCCGGATCCACGCGCGAGGGCGGTGCGCCGGTGGAGGTCACGTTCACCGTGACCGCCCCGGGGCCGGGGCTGCACGTCGGGCGGGTCGGCAAGGAGGCCGACCGGTTGCCCCTCGACGACACGCGGGCGTTCGCCCTGGAGGTGCCGTCGCGGCTCGAGGTGGTCATCGCCCATGGTGCGGATCGCGACGGGCTGGGACGCGGTGGCTGGCGCTACCTCGCGCGCGCCCTGGCGCCCGATGCGCGCACGGCCGGCCTGTTCGCGGTGCGGGCGATGCCCGTCGACAGCCTGGCGGCCACCGGCCTCGACGGGGCCGACCTGCTGGTGCTCGCCGACGCGGGCTCGCCGGGACGCCAGCTCGCGGCCACGCTGCGGCCCTGGCTCGAGGCCGGCGGCGCCGCGATGATCATGGTCGGCGACCCCGGCCAGGCGCAGGATCTGCGGGCCGGGGTGCTGCCCCTGCTCGACCTGCCGGCCCAGGCGCGCTGGGTCGCGCGGGCCGACGGGCAGGCGGAGCGTGCGCGGATCGTCGACCCCGGCCATCCCGTGTTCGCCGATCTCGGGGACGAGGCGCTCGCGTCGCTGGCGGCCGCGCGCTGGCAGCGGTACTTCGCCGTCGACGAGGGCGATGCCGGGGTGCTGCTCGTCGGCGACGGCGGCGCGCCGCTGCTGCTCGAGGGCCAGCTCGGCCGCGGCCGCTGGGCCCTCCTGCCCTTCCACCTGCGGGCCGACGCCACCGACGTGATGCTCAACCCGGTGTTCCTGCCCGTCGTGCAGCGCCTGGCCGCGCGCCTGGTGGCCGGGGGCGTCCGCGCGTTCGATCAACCGGTGGGCGAGGAGCTGGTGCTGCCCGTGCCGGCCGGCCGGCTCGGCGTCCGGCCGGGCGAGGCGGCGACCGCGCTGCAGGTGGCCGGCCCGCCATCGAACACCCGTCGTCCGGCGCGACTGCGCTGGCAGGCCGCCGGTCCGGCCGTGGTGGCGCCGCCGGCGCAGCACGCCGGCATCCACGTCTTCACCAGCCGGGACGACACCCTCGGGCTGGTGGCGGCGACGGTCCCGCCGGCGGAGATGACCACGCGGCGCCTCGCGCCCGACGCCCTTGCCGGAGCCCTGCGGTCAGCCGGCATCGACCAGGTGCTCGACCTCGAGCAGGCCTCGACGGCGGGGTTCACGCGGGCGCTGGCCGGGCGGGACCTCGCCCGCTGGCTGCTGGCCGCGGCCCTGGTCCTGCTCGGTGTCGAGCTGTGGGTCGGCCGCCGGGTCGGCTGAGCGAAGCTGCGCTTGAAAACGTCCGCTCGGCGGCGCATCTTGTCTCATACACGACCGATCAAGTATCATTGCCCGCCGGATCACGGCGAACCTGTCAGGGAGGCCGGGCGACCATGTGGAACTACTCCGAGAAGGTGATGGAGCACTTCATGAACCCACGCAACGTCGGCGAGGTCGAACGCCCCGACGGCGTGGGCGAGGTGGGGTCGATGGCCTGCGGGGACGCGCTCCGGCTGAGCTTCCGGCTCGACGAGGAGGGGCGTATCGCCGAGGCGAAGTTCCAGACCTTCGGCTGCGGCAGCGCCATCGCCTCGAGCTCGATCCTCACCGAGATGATCATCGGCAAGACCCTCGAGGAGGCCGCCCAGGTCACCAACGAGGACATCGCGCGCGAGCTGGGCGGCCTGCCGCGCGAGAAGATGCATTGCTCGGTGATGGGGCGCGAGGCCCTCGAGGCGGCGATGATCGATCACTACAAGCGCCTCGGACGCGGTGTGCCGTGCCATCTGCTGAGCCAGGGCGTGATGATCTGCCACTGCTTCTCGGTCACCAAGGACACGATCCGCGACGCCGTCCTGCAGCACGGGCTCGAGACGGTCGAGGACGTCACCAATTACACCAAGGCCGGCGGCGGCTGCGGCGATTGCCACCACGACATCGAGCACATCATCGAGGAGTGCCGGCAGTCGCGCCCGGCCAAGCAGCCGATCCAGCTCGGCGCGCTCGGCGACATGCAGCGCGCCAAGGGGGGCGAGAGCGACGAGGAGCGCGAGCTCGTGCACCGCATCCAGGACCTCCTGCAGAACGACATCGCCGTCGCCCTGCGCAACGACGGCGGCGACATCGAACTGGTCCGCTACAACGACGGCAAGGTCTTCGTGCGGCTCAAGGGGGCCTGCGCGGCCTGCCGGGTGGCGGACATCACGATCAAGGACTACGTCGAGAAGGAACTGCGTGAGCACGTGCGCGACGATCTCAAGGTGATCGAGGTGACCTCATGACCGGCGGCAGCTTCGACCTGCTCGAGGGCCTCGGCCCGGTCCCCGAGGGCGGGGTCTACATGGACAACAATGCGACCACGCGCGTGGCGCCCGAGGTGATCGACGCGATGATGCCGTACCTCGTCGAGCACTACGGCAACCCGTCGAGCATGCACCGCTTCGGCGCCGAGTCGGGACGCGGGCTGACGCGGGCGCGCGAGCAGGTCGCCGAGCTGCTCGACGCGCGGACGCCGGCCGAGATCATCTTCACCGCCGGCGGCAGCGAGAGCGACAACCTGGCGATCATGGGCACGCTCCGCTCCCACCCCGACAAGCGGCACGTGGTGACCTCGGCGGTCGAGCATCCGGCGGTCCTCGGCCTGTGCAAGGACCTGGAGAAGCGCCAGGGCTACGAGGTCGATTACATCGGCGTCGACGGCGAGGGCCGGCTCGACCTGGACCAGCTGCGCGACACCGTGCGCGAGGACACCGCCATCGTCTCGATCATGATGGCCAACAACGAGACCGGCGTGCTCTTCGACCCGGTGACGATCGGGGAGATCGTCAAGCAGAAGGGGGTGGTCTTCCACGTCGACGCCGTGCAGGCGGCCGGCAAGCTGCCGCTGGACGTGCAGCAGCTCGAGATGGTCGACATGATCTCCATCAGCGGCCACAAGCTGCACGCGCCCAAGGGCGTCGGGGCGCTGTACGTGCGCAAGGGGACGCGGCTGCGGCCGATCATCGTCGGCGGTCATCAGGAGCGCGGTCGCCGCGCCGGGACCGAGAACGTGGCCTCGTGCGTCGCGCTCGGCGCCGCCTGCGAGCAGGCGGTGATCCACCGTGACGACGAGAATACCCGGGTGCGGGCGCTGCGCGACCGTCTCGAGGCGAAGATCCTGCCGGCGGTGCCCGACTGTCGGCGCAACGGCGTGCGGGACGAGCGCCTGCCCAACACGGCGAACATCAGCTTCGACTACATCGAGGGCGAGGGGATCCTGCTGCTGCTCGACCGCGCCGGCATCGCCGCCTCGTCGGGCTCGGCCTGCACCAGCGGATCGCTCGAACCGTCCCACGTGCTGAAGGCCATGGGCATCCCCTTCATCTCGGCGCACGGGTCGATCCGGTTCTCGCTCTCGCGCTACAATGACGAGCGGGAGATCGACTACGTCGCCGCCGTGGTGCCACGGATCGTCGAGCGGCTGCGGGCGATCACGCCGTTCAGCAAACAGCGGTCGACGTTCTGAGGTCCGCCGCGGACGGGACCGACGGCATGCTGGAGCGCCAGTTCAGGATCAGGGCCAGCGGCAGCACGGTCGGCCGCGAGGTGACCGCGGGCGTGACCACGTTCCTGACCATGGCCTACATCATCTTCGTCAACCCGGACATCCTCGGCGCGGCGGGCATGGATCGGGGGGCGCTGATCACGGCCACGATCCTGGCCGCGGCCTTCGGGACGCTCGTCTCCGGGCTGTGGGCCAACGTGCCGTTCGCCATGGCGCCGGGCATGGGTCTGAACGCGTTCTTCGCCTTCAGCCTGGTGATCGGCCGGCAGGTCACCTGGCAGACCGCCCTCGGGGTGGTCTTCGTCTCGGGCGTGATCTTCCTCGTGCTCACCCTGGTGGGCGTGCGCCGACACGTCGTCGCGGCGATCCCCGAGGAGATGCGCCTGGCCATCCCCGCGGGCATCGGTCTGTTCATCACCTTCATCGGGGCGCAAAAGCTCGGGCTGATCGTCGCGAGCGAGGCCACCCTGGTCGCCCTCGGCCCGCTGACCGTGCCGGTCGTGCTCGGCCTGACGGGCCTGCTGCTGATCGCGGTCCTGGAGATCCGCAAGGTCAAGGGCGCGATCCTGATCGGCATCGCGGCGACGACGGCGCTGGGGGTGGCCCTCGGCGAGGTCGCGATGCCCGCGACGCTGGTCGACGCCCCGCCGAGCCTGGCGCCCGTCTTCCTGCAGATGGACCTCGCCGGCGCCCTGAAATGGGGCATGTGGGGCGCGATCTTCTCGTTCATGTTCGTCGACCTGTTCGACTCGGTCGGCACCATCGTGGCCTGCAGCTACGAGGCCGATCTCGTGCGGGAGGACGGCACGTTCGAGCGCATCGATCGCGTGCTCGAGGCCGACGCACTGGCCACCATCGCCGGCTCGGTGCTGGGCACGAGCACGACGACCACGTACATCGAATCCGGCGCGGGCATCGCCGAGGGCGGGCGCACCGGACTGGCCAACGTGGTCACCGCGCTCCTGTTCCTCGCCGCGCTGGTGGTCACCCCGCTGATCGCCGTCGTGCCGGGGTTCGCGACCGCGCCGGCGCTGATCATGGTCGGGGTGGCGATGTTCCGGAACGTCTCGCGCATCGACTTCTCGCGGCTCGACGTGGCGGTGCCGGTGTTCCTGACGATCATCCTCATGCCGCTGACCTACAGCATCAGCATGGGCCTGGCCTTCGGCTTCCTGGCCTCGATCGCCGCCCGCGTGGCCGCCGGCCGGGCCCGGACCGTCCACCCGGTGATGTGGGGCATCGGCGCGATCTCGGCGCTGGAGATCGCCGTCTCGGCCGCCGGCACCGGCTGAGCGGGAACTTCCCCTTGCTCCACGCGTCAAATGGCTCAACATTGGGCCCCACGTGCGATCCCCCGAACCGAGGCGTGAGAATGCAGATGATGACGCGGCCCTGGATCTGGCTGCTCGTGGCGGCGGCGCTGCTGCTGGTGGGCGGCTGCTCGGACGACGACGAGAACACTCCGCCCACGCTGGACCTCCTCTTCCCGGACGACGGTTACCGGTTCGACGGCTCGACCGACGAGGTGGTCCTGCTCGTCCAGGACAACGGCAACGTGGCCGTGGTCGAGGTCACGCTCGACGGCGAGGTGGTCGCCACGGTGCGCGACACCAAGGGCGAGCTCGCCATCGAGCTGCCGGTGGGCCGGTGGGCCGACGGGCTCGACCACGTCCTCGACGCCCGGGCCCTCGACGTCGAGGGGGCCGAGGGCGAGGTCGCCGCGGTCACGATCTCCATCGACCCCTCGCTGCAGACCGTACCGCAGATCGTGGCGATCGCGCCGAGCCCCGACGACCCCGATCAGCTCCGTCTCGAGTGGCTCGATCATCCCGGGGCGACCGGCTACCGCTACGAGGTGGCCCGCACCGACGGCTTCAGCGAGCTGCTGGCCTCCGGCGAGACCGGCGACCAGTCGGTCGATCTGCCCGACCTCAACACCTCGCTGCTCTACGCGCGCGTCCGGGCCACCGTCGACGGCACGGAGACCGGCTGGAGCCGCACCTTCCGTTACGACGGCACCACGGGCTGGCGCGAGGTCTACGAGCTGCCCAACCGCCAGATGGGCACGGCCGTCCTCACCGCGCCCGACGGCTCGCTGCGTCTGTTGAGCCACGCCGTGCGCGAGGCCCGCGTGGCCGGGGCGCAGGTGCAGCTGCTGGCCGTCTCGGCCGAGGGCGACCTGCTCGCCGCGCACGACCTCCTGGACGCCACGTACTGGCCGACGAGCCACCTCCTGGTGGATGGGACCCTGCTGCTGGCCGGCCTGCGCACCGATGGCGGCGGATTCGTCGCGGGGTTCGACCTCGACGGCGACGCGGTCTTCGCCGACGAGCCGGGCGACCATCTGCCGACCGCGCTCTGGCAGGACCCCGGCGGCGAGGTCCGGCTCGCCGGCACCGACCTGCGCGAGGGCGCTGCCGGCGGCGTGATCCTCACCCTCGATGCGGCCAGCGGCGCGACCACCGAGCTCGTGACCTTCGCGCTGGAGTCCGGCCGCGAGGTGCTCGCAGGCTGGCCGCGGCCGGATGCGGGCTGGGTCGTGGCCGGGCAGCTTCCCGACGAGGCGGAGGACGTCTACGGTGGCGTCTACGCGCGCGGGCTCGCCGTCGATGGCGCGACCGACTGGAACCTGCGCGTCGGCGCGGCCGACCGCTGGCTCATGCGGGGCCACGGCACCGATGGCCAGGGCCAGTACGTGCTGACGGGCATCGCCTACCGGGCCGACCCGGTGCGGCGCTACGCCTTCCTCGTGAACTTCGATCACCGCGGCCGCCTGCGCTGGCAGATCGGCGAGTCGCGGTGGCATCACTACGCCGACGTCGAGCCCACCCTGGACGGCCGCTGGACCGCGGTCGGCGCGCGCCGGCGCAGCGTCACCAGCGAGACCTGGCTCTACGACACCGCCCTGCGCGGCTTCTCCAACGCCGGCCTGCCGCTGTTCGAGAATCAGCACCGCCTGGGCGTCGAATCGCAGGGCTGGGGACTGGCCCCGCATCCGGACGGCGGCTGGTACGTCACCGGCTTCACCACCGCCGATCGCAACGAGTACCAGGCCGACCTGCTGCGGGTCGACGACCTCGGCGAGCTCGATTGATCCATGACTGATGGGCCGGACACGGCGACCGCCACCCTGCTGATCGACCACCTCGCCGACGAGCGTGGCGAGGGTCTGCTGACCGAAGTCGCCGACCGCCTCGACGCCGTGGTCCGGGACGCGGACCCGTCGGCCCCGCCGCTGCTGGTGGGTCTGCAGGCCAGCGCGCCGGCGGTGCTGGTGGCGAGCTGGTTCCAGCAGCGCCAGCGCACCTCGTTGTGCGTCGTCCCCACCCGCGAGGGCGCCCTGCAGCTGGCCGACGACCTCGAGGCCTGGCTCGGACGCGAGCGGGTCGTCTACCTGCCGCAGCCCGAGGTCCTGGTCTACGACCGCAAATCGCCGGACCCGGCGCTCGTCGGCGACCTCCTCGTCGGCGTCGACCGCCTGCGCGGCCCCGAGCCGGTGCTCGCGGTGACCAGCCTGTACGCGGTCCGCCAGCGGATGATGGCCCCGCAGACCCTGACCCGCTCGCTGCTGCGCCTGGAGGTCGGCCAGCGGATCGACCCCGACGCGTTCTGCGAGGACCTCGGCATCCGGGGCTACCGGCCGTCGGGCATGGTCGTCCGGCCCGGCGACTTCGCGCGCCGCGGTGGGCTGATCGACGTCTACGCCCCCGGCGAGCTGCCCCTGCGCATCGAGCTGTTCGACGACGAGATCGTCTCCCTGCGGCGCTTCGACCCCGAGAGCCAGCGCGGCGAATCCGGCAGCCGGATCAAGCGGGCGGTGATCTACCCGGTCAGCCAGCTGCTGCGCGAGGAGGACGCCCAGCTCGCCTGCCTCGGGCGCCTCGAGCAGGAGAAGCTGGACGGCCGCCTCGACGAGGACGAGTACTTCGACCTCGAGGCCCGCATCGAGGAGGGCCGCACCGACGACGGTCTGGAGACGTTCCTGCCGTGGTTCGGGCCCACCGCGCGCCTGCTCGACTACCTGCCCGACAGCTCGGCGGTCTTCTGGTTCGAGCCGGTCAAGCTCGGCGTGCAGACCGAGGTGCTGGCCGACGAGCTGCCCCGCCTGCGCGAGACCCGCCTGGCCCGCGACCCGGTGGTTCCCGACGAGCGCGAGCTGCTCTGCTTCCCGGACGAGCTCGGCGACGCCCGCCTGCGGCACGTCTGGCTCTCCGAGTCGTGGATCAAGGGCGACGCGGCCGGCCGCTGGCTCGATCGCGATCCCGGCCCGCTGATCGATCACGGGACGGCGCGCAGCGACCTCAAGGGCGGCGACATCGACCGCCTGCGCGGCTACCTCGACGAGCAGGAGCGGGCCGGCGCCACGGTCCTGCTCCTGTGCGACAACAAGGGGCAGGCCGACCGCCTGGCCGACCTGCTCGACGAGCACGACCTCGGGCCGCCCCGCTCGCGCCCCATGGTGGGGCACCTGACCGCCGGCTTCGTCTGGCCCGACCTGAAGCTCTCGGTGATCACCGATCACGAGTTCTTCGAGCGGTACCGCCGCCAGGGCCGGGTCCGCCACAAGGGCTCGGGCGTGGTCAAGGACCGCGCCAGCCTGAAGGCCGGCGAGTACGTGGTGCACGTCGAGTACGGCCTCGGCCGCTACCGGGGCCTGAAGCGCATCTCGGTCGAGGGGTCCGAACGCGAGTGCCTGGAGATCGAGTACGCCGACCACGGCAAGGTCTTCGTACCGGTCGAGAACATCGACCAGGTCGAGCGCTACAGCAGCGACACGACCTCGCAGCCGACCCTGGCCAAGCTCGGCTCGGGCGCCTGGGCGAAGATCACCAGGCGGGCGCGCAAGGCGATCCGCGCCATGGCCGCCGACCTGCTCGAGCTCTACGCCGCGCGCGAGGCCATGCCCGGCAAGGCGCACGAGCCCGACGGCACCATGCAGCGGGCCATGGAGGAGAGCTTCCTGCACGAGCCCACGCCCGACCAGCTGACCGCCATCGTCGAGGTCAAGCAGGACATGGAGCGCGACCGGCCCATGGACCGCCTGGTGTGCGGCGACGTGGGCTTCGGCAAGACGGAGGTCGCCATGCGCGCGGCCTTCAAGGCGGTCATGGGTGGCCGCCAGGTGGCCGTGCTCTGCCCGACGACCCTGCTGGCCCACCAGCACGGCCAGACCTTCGCCGAGCGGTTCCGCGACTTCCCCGTGCGGGTCGAGGTGCTCAGCCGCTTCCGCTCGACGGCCGAGGTCAAGCAGGTCACCCAGGAGGCGCGCGAGGGCAAGGTCGACATCGTGATCGGCACGCACCGGCTGCTCTCGCGCGACGTGCGCTTCGAGAACCTGGGCCTGCTGGTCGTCGACGAGGAGCAGCGCTTCGGGGTCCGGCACAAGGAGCGCCTGAAGGAGCTGCGCAAGACCGTCGACGTGATGACCCTCTCGGCCACGCCCATCCCGCGCACCCTCTACCTCGCGCTCATGGGCGCGCGGGACATGTCGCTGATCAACACGCCGCCGCGCGACCGGCTGCCCATCCATACCGAGCTGTGCACCTTCAGCGACGAGATCCTGACCGAGGCGATCCTGCGCGAGCTGCACCGGGGCGGCCAGGTCTTCTTCGTGCACAACCGCGTGGAGACCATCGAGTCGGTGACCGCCCGCATCAGCCAGGCGCTGCCGTCGGTGCGCGTCGCGTATGCGCACGGTCAGATGAAGGAGGACCAGCTCGAGACCATCATGCGGCGCTTCCTGGCCCACGAGTTCGACGTCCTGGTCACGACGACCATCATCGAGTCGGGCCTGGACATGCCGCGGGTCAACACACTGATCGTCGACCGCGCCGACCGCTTCGGCCTGGCGCAGCTCTACCAGATCCGCGGCCGCGTGGGCCGCTCGAACCAGCGCGCCTTCGCCTACCTGATGACCCCGCCGGGCGAGAAGCTCACCCCGGAGGCGCGCCGCCGCCTCGCCGCGCTCGAGGAATTCCAGGCCCTGGGCTCGGGCTACCACATCGCCATGCGCGACCTGGAGATCCGCGGCGCCGGCAACCTGCTGGGCGAGGAGCAGTCCGGCCACATGGAGGCCATCGGCTTCGATCTCTACTGCCGTCTGCTCGAGGAGACCGTGGCGGAACTCCGCGGCGGCCGCGGTGTTGCACCCGTCGACGTGAAGGTGGACCTGCGCGTGCCGGCCTACCTGCCGGACGACTACGTGGGCGATCCCCAGCTGAAGATGGATCTCTACCGGCGCCTGGCGCGCATGCGCGAGCCGGAGCTGGCGGATCGCCTGCGGGACGAGTTCCGGGACCGCTACGGACCGTTGCCGGTTCCGGTCGAGAACCTGCTCGCCGTCCACCAGATCCGCATCCTCGCCAGCCGGAACGGCGTCGAGGAGGTGCGGGCCTCGCGACGATCGGTCGACCTGTTTTTCGCTGGCGGCCAGGAACCCCAGCCGCCTATAATTCGGGGTTTGATGGCATCTTCGCTGGAAGGTCTGCAGTTCAAGGCTGTCGACCAGTTCAGCATGCACCTGCCCGCGCCCCGCGACCAGCACCTGGCGGCGGCCACCAACGTGCTCGAAGCCCTGGAGGACCTGCGCCTCCGCGACCCGGATCCCCTGAGGAGTTGATCGACATGGCTCACCGGCGTTCTCTCGTGTTGTTGTTCCTGGTCGGAGTGGTGGCCGCGCTCGGCGCGGTGACCGGCTGCGGCGGCCAGTCCGGCGACGACCAGGTCCTGGCCACGGTCGGCGATCGCGTCGTCGACGCCGAGTACTTCAAGTCCCGCCTCGCGCGCATGGAGGAGAACCAGCTACCCCGCGACGAGAACGGCCAGATCCACGACATGAGCACCCTCGAGGGCAAGCGGGCGTTCCTGGACGTGATCATCGACAAGGAGTTGATGGTCCTCAAGGCGATGGACCTCGGGTTCGACCAGGACACCCAGATCGACGCGGCTCTGAACTCCCTGATCGAGCACCACGCGATGCTGTTCTTCTGGAAGGACGAGATCGGCGACCCGAGCAAGTTCGTCTCCGAGGAGGACGTCGACGAGTATTACAGCCGCCTCGGCGAGCGTCGCGATTGCCGCTTCGTGATCTGCGACTTCGAGTCGCGGGCCGAGCAGGCCGTCGCCGAGGCGCGGGCCGGGGCGCCCTGGTCCGAGATCGTGGCCAAGTACCATGACGCCCCCAACAAGGAGGCGGGCCAGGAACCGGTGATCAACGTCGCCTGGGGCCAGTACCGCGACGAGTTCGAGGAGCCGATCTTCGCCGTCGAGAAGGGCGGGGTCACCGAGCCGATCCCCACCGAGCACGGCTGGTGGGTCCTGCGCGTCGACGACGTCGTCATGGAGGAGAAGCCCGCGCTCGAGGACATCAAGGACCGCGTCCTGCTGAGCATCGCCAAGCGGCACGAGAACCTGCGGCGGGAGGCCCTGCTCGAGCGCGTGCGCGAGGAGCGCGAGTTCATGCTCGACGAGGAGGTGCTGCAGATCGTCTACGACGGCCTTCCGGACAAGGAGGAGATCGTCGATCCGGCCACCGGCCAGCCGGTGCCCCAGGACCAGCTCGAGGACCTCGACGTGCCCACGTCGGCGTACGACCGGGTGCTCCTCTCGTACGTGGTCGACGGCATGCCCCGCGAGCTGACCGTCGCCGACTTCAAGGCCACCTTCGATCGCCAGAACGTGTTCGAGCGCCCGAAGAAGGGCGAGCTGCTCGGCGGCCTGCGCGCCAAGCTCACCGACAACGCCGAGCGCAGCATGATGGTCGACGAGGCCCGCCAGCGCGGCTACTTCGAGGACGAGCGCGTCATCGAGGCCGCGTATCGCCAGGTCGAGAAGATGCTCGTGGACAAGGTCCACAGCGAGGTCGTCGCGTACGAGGAGTACGTCTCCATGGAGGAACTCGAGGCCCTCTGGGCCGAGCACTCCGGCGATTACATGCGCCCGGAACGGCGTTCCGGCCAGATGGTCCGCTGCAGCGACGAGGCGACCGCCGTCGAGGCGCGGGAGGCCATCATCAGCGGCGACATGACGTGGAAGGCGGTCAACCGGCAGTTCGGCAACGATCCCCAGCTCGTCGAGACCTTCGGCCGCACGTCCCTCGTGCGCAAGGATGCCACCGGCGTGCTGCGCGACGTGCTCTTCCGCCTCGACGAGGACGAGATCAGCCAGCCCTTCCAGGTCGACGGCGGCTGGGCGGTCGTCCAGCTCTCGCGCGTCGTGCCGCCGGAGACCCCGACGCTCGAGGACATGACCGAGGCCGTCACCCAGCGGATCCGCGGACGCCGGCAGGATGCCGCGCTGCGCAAGCTGCTCGACACGTGGGCCGAGGAGTACCCCATCGAGATCAACGAGGACGTGCTGGCGACGATGCCATCGTGGGAAGAGGCGAAGGCCGAGGCCGTCGACAAGCAGTTCCAGATCTAGGAAGAACGATGCGATCGATGTCCGCTGGCCTCTCGACGACGCGCGTCGCGCTCGCCGCCCTCGCGCTGATCGTCCTCTCGACCGCGGCGCCGGCCCAGGAGCCGGTGCTGCTCGAACGCGTGGTGGCGATCGTCGACGAGGAGATGATCCTCCAGAGCGACCTCGACCTGGCGATCGAGCTCTACCAGCTCGATCGCCAGCTCGCCGGCGAGCAGCCCGCTCCGGTCACGCCAGAGCTGCGCCGCGAGGTCCTCGACAGCCTGATCGAGAACAAGCTGGTGATCGCCGCGGCGAAGCAGAACGACATGGTCGTCGAGGAGGCGGACATCGAGGCCCGCGTCGACGAACGCGTGGAGCAGCTGGTCGCCCAGTACGGCTCGCGCGAGGCGCTGCAGCGGGCGCTGGCCGAGTCCGGCCTGACCATGGACGACTTCCGCTTCCGCTACGCCAACCAGCTCCGCAACCAGCAGTACATGCGCCTGGTGGTCGGCCGCTTCATCCGGCCGGACATCGAGGTGATGGAGAACGAGGTCGAGCAGTACTACCTCGATCACCTCGACGAGATGCCCGCCGAGGCCGACAGCGTGACCGTGGCCAGCATCCTGGTGCGCGTCCAGCCCTCGCCGGAGACCCGCCGCGCGGTGCAGGACCGCGTGGCCGCCGCCATGGCGGCCCTCGATTCCGGACGCGATTTCGCCGACGTGGCGCGCGAGTTCAGCGAGGGGCCCAACGCCCAGCGCGGCGGCCGCATCGGCGCCATGCGGCCGGGCGACCTGTTCGACCGCGTGCTCAACCAGTCGCTCGAGAAGCTCGGCGCGGGCCAGACCAGCCAGCCCATCGTCAGCTCCCGCGGCGTGCACATCCTGCACGTCGACAGCGTCCAGGCCGACGGCGCCAAGGTCGTCCGCCAGATCTTCTACCCCATCGAGGTCACCGACGCCGACGTGGCAGCGGCCCGCGCCCGCATCGAACAGGCCCGGCAGCGGGTCCTCGACGGCGAGCCGTTCAGCCTCGTGGCGTCCGACGTCAGCGAGGACCCGGTCTCCGCGGCCTCGGGCGGGCTCATGGGGACCTTCCAGCTCGATCAGCTGTCGCCCGCATTCCAGGAGGCGCTCGCCGACGCGCAGGTCGGCGAGGTGACCGAGCCGCTCCTGACTGCGGCCGGCTGGTACGTCTTCCAGGTGATCGATCGGCAGGCCGGCCACCGCTATACCTACGAGGAACTCGCCGGGGAGCTGCGGCAGTTCGTGGAGAGTCAGAAGATCGAGGCGGCGTTGGGGGAGTATATCGAGGGGTTGAGGGACCGCTTCTTCGTCGACATCAAGTAGGTTGTGCCAGGGAAAATGTTGTTCCCCCCGGGCCGTCACCCAAGTGACGGCCCTTCCTCTACATCGCGTACTTCAGCTCGTGCCTCC
>WJIQ01000057.1 GCA_014730255.1 bacterium
CGGGTCGAGGTCGTCCCACGCCAGGAACGCCATCTCGTCCTCGACCGTCGCGGGCTCGGCCGGAACCAGGTGGAGCGACACCATGACGTCCGCCGTCTTGAGATACGTCGCGCCGAACAGCCAGACCTGATCGTCGACCACCGGCTGCGGTGTCGGCCACGACAGCAACACGTCGGGCCAGGACCAGCCCCACTCCCAGGCGGGGTTCGCCGACCAGGCGTTCACCAGGAAGAGGCCGTCGTCCACCGAGGCCTCGACCCGGAACTCGACCGCGCCGATCGCATCGACGCCGGGGTAGCTCAGGATGGCGTGGACGTCGAACGGCGTGCCGTCGGTCATGATCGCCGCGTACGTCTCGTCGCCGATGGTCGCGGTGGTGTAGAGGCCGACGATGGGCCCCTCGCCGGTCGGTGGCGGGACGACCTGCCCGTCCACCGGCCACGGCAGGACACCGGACACGAGGACGGTCACGATCAGGACGGATGCGCGCATGGCATGCTCCCCTCTGCTCGTGGCCCGTCAGGCGTCGCCGCGCAGCTTTCTGGCCGCCTGCGCCCGGTCGTCCGCCCGGCAGAACCACGATCCCGAGACGAGGATATCAGCTCCGGCGTCGCGGCACAATGCGCCGGTCGCCTCGTTGATCCCCCCGTCGACGGAGATGGCGTACGACCACCCGGCGCGGGTCCGCCGTTCGGCCAGCCAGGCGATCTTCTCCACCCCGCCCTGGTCGAAGCTCTGCCCCCCGAAGCCGGGCTCGACCGTCATCACCAGCACCAGATCGACGTCGGCGAGCAGGCCGTCGAGCCGATCGACCGGCGTGGCCGGATTCAGCGAGATGCCCGGCCGGACGCCCAGCTCGCGGATGCGCCCGAGCGTCCCGGGCAGCGGGCAGTCCGCCTCGACGTGCACGGTGATCGCGTCGACCCCCGAGGCGGCGAAGGGCTCGAGGTAGCGCTCGGGATTGGTCATCATCAGGTGCGCGTCGAGCACGAGGTCGGTCGTGCGCCGGATCGCCTCGCAGATGAAGGGGCCGAACGTGAGGTTGGGCACGAAGTGCGCGTCCATCACGTCGAGGTGCAGGAGGTCGACCCCGGCCGCGGTCATCGAGGCGACGTCGGCCCGCAGGTCGGCGAAGTCGGCCGACAGCAGCGAGGGCGCGACCGCCACCCGGTGGTCAGGGTGACGAAGCCACCAGTTCAATGCGTTCTCCCTCGCGGATGCGGTGCCCCGGAGCGGGCGTCTGCCGTAGCACCAGGTTGGGCGCGGTGCGGTCGGTCCGCTCGTAGACGATGGGCGCGAGCACGCAGCCGGCGTCGGTGACCATCTGCCGGGCGAGGTAGACGGCCAGTCCGCGCAGGTCCGGAACGCACAGCAGGCGCGGCGGCGCCGGTTCGGCCACCACGAGGTCCACCGGACGGCCCTTGCGCAGCTCCCGCGCCGCGGGCGGGTTCTGGAAGACGACCGTCAGGCTGGTAACGTCGTCACGGACGATGCGGCTGACCCGTCCGAGCCGGAAATTCTCCCGCTGCAGCGTGATCTCCGCCTGGCGGTACGAGAGTCCGGTGAGGTCCGGCACGCCCCCGGTGGGCGGACCGCTGCTGGTGATCACCTGGACGCGGCGACCGCTGCGGATGGGACTGCCGGCGGCCGGCGTCTGCTCGAGGATCATGCCGCGCGGGATGGTCGGATGCGCCCGGTCGCGGTCCTCGGCGACGGTCAGGCCGTGCTCGTCGACCGCCAGGCGCGCGCCGTCGACCGTCATCCCGCGCACGTCCGGGGTCAGGACCACGGTGTTGCGATGGACGATGCGCGGCAGGACAGTGAAGTTGATGGCCACCACCAGGGCGACGGCGATCACCCCCAGGCCGGCCAGCAGGAGCAGGAACTCCCAGACCTTCATGCCGCGCGTCTCGCGTGCCACGCCTTCCCTCTCAGCTGCGGCGACGCCGCAAGCGCGCCGCGAAGAAGCCATCGGTGCCGGTCCGCCAGGGCCACCACGACCGGTGCCACCGGCCGTCGTCCGCCGGCGCGGGTTCGAGCTCGGGCCGGTCGGCGAGCACGGTCTCGACGACCGTCTCGTTCTCCTCGGGCTCGAGCGAGCACGTCGCATAGTACAGCCGCCCGCCCGGGCGGAGCAAGTCCGCGGCGGTTCGGGCGAGACGTTCCAGGCGCCGGCCGCTCGTGGCGAGGGTCTCCGGGACGAGGCGCCAGCGTCCATCCGGGTGATGACGCAGGACGCCCGTGCCCGAGCAGGGCCCGTCCAGGAGGACGGCGTCGCAGGACCCCGGACGGAACGGAGGCGCGAGGCCGTCGCCGCGGACGATCGCCACGCCGGCGAGCGCGAGCCGATGCCGGTTCTCCCGCAGCCGGCCGAGCCGGGCCGCCTTCAGCTCCATGGCCACCAGCAACCGGTCCGGACCGAGGTAGGCGTGCAGATGAGCCGTCTTCCCGCCGGGAGCGGCGCACAGATCGATCACCGGCGCGTCGAGGTCCGCGAGGTCGCGGCCGTCGCCGGTCAGCCAGTCCACCACATCCTGCGCGCCGGCATCCTGCACCAGGAGATCGCGCCGGTCGGCGAGCACGGCGGCGAGCGTGCGCCGGTCGCAGCGGCCCTCGACCACGAGGGCTCGCGGGTGCGCGGGATGCGGCGTGGTCGTCAGGTCCATCGACGCCAGCTCCTGCCGGGCACGGTCGACGTCGGCTCCGGGCAGGACGTGCAACGTGACGGGGGGCACGCCGTTGACGTGTGCCAGCAGCGCCTCGGTCGGTTCCGGGCCGAGACGCCCGGTCCAGCGCGCGACGAGCCATTCCGGCATCGACCACCAGCGGGCGCGTTCGCCCACGGGGTCGTCGGGCGCGGCGAACAGCGGCCGCACGGCGAGGAGGGGATCGCCCCCGCCCTGGTCGATGTGCCGCCGGACCGCCTGCAGCACCGCGTTGGCGTAGCCGACCATGCGGGCCTTGCGGATCGATCGCAGCAGCTCGCCCGCCTGGTGGATGGTCGCGTAGGCCGGGGTCCGCTCGTGAGTGAGCAGCTCGTGGAGGGCCAGCCGCAGGACCGTACGCACGCGGCGGTCGCCGGTCGCGCCGCGGCGACTGAAATGGGCGATCAGATGGTCGTAGCGTGCACGCCACTGCAGCACGCCGCGCACCAGCTCGTGGACCTCGCGCTCGGCCTGGGGATCGGCGAGCCCGGCGAGGCCGTGCTCGAGGGCGGCCTCGAGGTCGCGTCCGCGATCGACGCCCACCAGCACCTGCACGGCCGCCAGGCGGCGCGGATCGGCGCTCACGAGCTGAAGACCTCGCCGACGGCGACGGAGAACCCGCGCAGGAACTCCGCCACCGGGAGCATGCGCCGGCCGGGCGCCTGCAGGGCCAGCAGGTGCACGCAGCCCTCGCCGCAGGCGACGGTCAGCCGATCGGCGCCGACCTGGACCACCGTGCCGGGCGGCGCGCCGCCATGATGCAGGCCGGCCGGCTCGGCGCGCCCGATCTTCAGGGGCCGCTGCCCGAGGTAGCTGGTCGTGCCGGGGAAGGGATCCAGGGCGCGGATCTGGTTGTGCACCGTGATCGCATCGCGGTCCCAGCGCACGGGCGACAGGCTCTTCGTAAGGCGCGGGGCATAGACCGCCCCCTCCTCGCCCTGATCGAACGGGGCGATGGCCCCGGCGTCCAGCGCCTCGAGCGCATCCACCAGATGCCAGGCCCCCAGCTCGCCCAGACGCTCGAGGAGGTCGCCCCCGGTCTCGCACGGATCGATGGGCACCGGGTGCACCGCCAGCAGGGGCCCGGTGTCCACGCCGGCATCCATGCGCATGATCGACACGCCGGTCCAGGAGTCCCCGTGCAGGAGCGTCTGCTGGACCGGCGACATCCCCCGCCAGCGTGGCAGGAGGCTGAAGTGCACGTTCAGGCAGCCGAGCCGCGGCAGGTCGAGCAGCGGTGTGCGCAGGATCTGACCGAAGGCCACGACGACCACGGCATCGGGCGCGGACCGGGCGACCGCGTCCTGGATCCTCGCGCGCTCGGCACGCCCGCGATCCTGGGTCTCGACCGGTAGGCCGCGCTCCAGCGCCGCCGC
>WJIQ01000058.1 GCA_014730255.1 bacterium
GAACCGGCCCAATCCGTTCAATCCGCGGACGACGATCCAGTTCACGCTGGCCACTGCCGGCCAGGTCGACCTCACGGTGCACGACCTGACGGGACGCCGGGTGGCGACGCTGGTCCGGGGACGTCTAGCGGCCGGCCGGCATTCCGTCGCCTGGAACGGACGCGGCGACGGGGGGCGTGCCCTCGCCTCCGGATCGTACCTCTACCGGCTGGCCACCCGGGACGAGATCGTCACGCGCAAGCTCCTGCTGCTGAGATGAGGCCGCGGTCGCGCCGGGGGCGGTCGTCATCCTCCGCGGCGCGGCCGACCGGTCGCCCTCGAGCAGGCGCCGCATGTCGGCGGCCACCTCGCGCACCACGCTCGATTGCTCGGTCAGGTCGCGCGAGGCGGCGGCCGACTCCTCCGACCGCGCCGCGTTGTCCTGGGTCAGGCCGTCCATCTCGCCCACCGCCCGGGTCACCTCGTCGACCGCCCGGGCCTGCTGATCGGTGGCCGCGGCCACGTTGCCGATCAGCTCGGTGACCTCGCCGACCCCGGTCACGATGATCTCGAGGCTGGCCACGACGTCGTGGCACACCGCCACACCCTGGTCCGAACGCTGCTGGGACTGCTCGATGAGCGCGGACGTCTGGCGCGCCGCCTCGGCCGAGCGCTGGGCCAGGTTGCGGACCTCCTCGGCCACGACCGCGAATCCCTTGCCGGCGTCCCCGGCCCGCGCGGCCTCCACGGCCGCGTTGAGGGCCAGCAGGTTCGTCTGGAAGGCGATCTCGTCGATGGTCTTGACGATCCTGGCGGTGTCGTCGGCCGCGGTCTTGATCTCGTCGATTGTCGCGGACATGCGCGAGACCGCCTCGCGGTTGGTCTCGGTGGACCCGGACACGCGCGTGGCGATCTCGTCGACGCGGCGGGCGCTCTCGGCGGTCTCGCGGGTCTGGGAGGCCATCTCCTCGAGCGCCGCCGACGACTCCTCCAGGCTCGCGGCCTGCTGCGAGGCGCCGGTCGCCACCGCGCCGGAGACCTCGGCAACCTGGCTCGACGACGCATCCAGCTGCAGCGAGGCGTCGAGCATGCGCGTCACCGCCGACTGCACCGGCCGCTGGACCAGGTTGCGCACCACGAAGAAGAGCAGGACGGCCATGGTCAGCGCCCCGACGGCCACCAGCGCGATCGACACCAGGATCGACCGGCGCTCGGCGGCGGCATAGGTCTCGTGACCGGCCTCGATGCTGGCGGCGATGATCGCGCGCTCCTCCTCGAGCACGCTGTTGACGCGGTCCTTGCTCAGCTGCACGAAGAGCATGCCGTAGTACTGCCCCACCTCCCAGCCGGGCCGGAACCGCACCATGTCGGCCGAGGCGAAGAGCGGCTCGTACATGTCCAGGCGGTCGTCGTGGCTGCGGATGACCAGCTCGCCCGTGCGCTCGCCCTCGGCCCAGACCTCGGGATCGATCGGCCGCCCGTTGGCCTCGTCGTTCGACGACAGCTCGACGCGCTGGTCCGGGCCGTAGAACGAGAACTCGAGCAGGCCCCGCAGCTGCTTCTGCTTCTCGGCAATGTGCAGGAAGCGCCTGGCTTCGCCCGGCTGCAGCGCCTCGCCGATGCCGATCTTGATCTCGGCCATGAGATCGCGGGCGAACTCGACGCTCATGAGGTCGAGGTTGCGCGACGTCTTCTCACGCATCTCGGTGAGCGAGTGCTCGAAGTCGGCCATGACCGTGCGGAAGCCGGCGCGATTGACGCCCACGCTCACCAGCTGCTGCAGGCCGGTGCACAGGCAGAAGAGGGAGAGGATCGCGATGAAGATCTTCTTTCCGAGGCTCATGACGCGCCCCCCTGACGGTCTTCGTCCGTGTAGCCTACGGGGTGGAGGTCCTCGCCCTTGCGGTAGAGCGGGAAGTCCCTGTACCGGGCGAAATGCGGCGAGCTGCAGCCCACGCAGGGGGCCGAGGCCCGGACGCACCAGTTCACACCGCCGTTCCACTGGCGATCGGGGCACTCGGTGAACGTCAACGGACCGAGGCACCCCAGCTTGAACAGGCAGCCCTCCTGCTCGCCGAATCGCTGGGCGAAGTGGTGCTTGGCGTAGTAGTGGAAACGAGGGCAGTCGTCGTGGGTCGAGCTGCCATAGAACATGGTCGGCGTCAGCAGGTCCGGATGCACCTCCGGATAGCCCTGATCCGCCGCGTAGGCGAGCGTGCCCACCATCGAGCTGGGGTGAGTGGGGCAGCTCGGGCAGTTCACCACCCGGCCCCGGGTGCTGAGGCCCTGGCTGGCGAGGAAGCCCATCACGCCCTGGGCGCCGGTGGGGTTGCCCTCGGCGCCGGGGATGCCGCCGAACGCCGCGCACGTACCCGCGGCCATGATCACGCTGGCCGGCCCGGCCAGATCCAGGATCCAGTCGGCCACCGGCCGGCCGGCCAACATGCAGGCCTCGGGCATCCGGGCGGGGATGCTGCCCTCGACGACCAGGATGTAGTCGCCGGCCTGCCGGATCTGCTCGAGCAGGGGCGCCACGTCGTCACCCTGGGCCGCGCCCAGGTTCTGGTGGAACACGAGCGAGATGTACTCGGTGATGAGCTTCGCGGGCCCCGGCTGCTCGCTGTTGAGCAGCGAGATCGAGCAGCCGCTGCACGACTGGCCCTGGATCCAGGCCACCCGCGGCAGGCCGTCGGCCAGACGCTCGAGGCCGGCCGCCACGGCCCGGGCCTGAAGCGAGCTCAGGCCCGCCGCCGCGGCGAGCAGACCGCTGATGCGCAGGAAATCTCGTCGGGTGTAGTGGCCCATGGTGCTGGTCCTTTCAGTGCACCGCGCAGGCGATGCAGGGATCGAACGAGCGCACCACGCGGGCGGGCTCGATGGGATGATCGGCGCTGGCAAGGACCAGTCCGGTGAGGGCCTGCTCCACCGGGCCGGGCGTGCCGGCATCGTCGCGCGGGGAGCAGTTCCAGGTGGTCGGCACCACGCACTGGTAGCGGGCGATACGGTGGTCGCGGACGGTGAGCCAGTGCCCCAGGGCCCCCCGGGGGGCCTCCGTCAGGCCGTATCCCTCGCCCTGCCGGCAGATCTGGAAGTCGCGCGCCGGCGACTCGCCGACGGCCAGCTCGTCCAGCCAGCGCTCGGCCTGCTCCACCAGCCACTTCGCCTCCAGGCCGCGGCACAGGTGACGGCCCAGCACCGAGTGCAGGTGCACCGGCTCCAGTCCCAGCTCGCCGAGCATCCGGTCGACCTCGTCCCGGACCGCACCACCCTCGGGATGGTGATACGCGACCAGTATGCGGGCGAGCGGACCGACCTCCATGGGGCGCCCCTTGTAGCGCGGGGCCTTGAGCCAGGAATAAGCACCGGCCTTGTGGGGCGCCGCGCGGGTCTCTCCGTGCGCGGGGTGCAGCTTGCTGCCCGAGTCGAACCGCGAGTACAGCACCTCCTCGGTGATGTGCGCGACGTCCAGGGGCTCATGCTGGCCATCGATCAGGACACCGGAGGGGAAGAACCGCGTGCCCGTGTCGTCCATCTCGAAGGCGCCGTACGCGAGCATGTCGCCACACCCCTGCCCGATCGACCAGTAGGCCGGGAACGCCCGGGCGGCGGCCACCAGGTCGGGCAGGTACACGTCGCGGACGAAGTCGGCGATGGTCCGCAGCCGCGAGCGGTAGGCCAGGATGCGCTCGACCGTGGGCGCCTGCGTCACGCCGCCGGGCACGATGGCGGTGCTGTGCGGCAGCTTGGCCCCGAACACCGCGCCCATCTCGTGGGCCAGCCGGCGGAGGTCCAGGGCGTCGACGTAGTGCGCCAGGAGCGACCAGTTCACCTCCGGACTCTCGACGTAATCGGCCTCGTAGCGGGGCAGGAACGGCGCGGCGGGGAACAGATCGCTGCGATCGATGGCCGCCTGCACCCAGGTTTGCAGGTCGCGCAGGGCCCAGCTCGAGCCGCGGTAGCTCAGGACAGCCGTGACGTCGACGAAGTCCAGGGCCGCCAGGTGGTAGAAGTGCAGGATGTGCGAGTGCAGGTAGTTCGCGGCGAAGACCAGGTTCTGCAACAGGCGACCATTCTCGCTGGGGCGGATCCCATAGGCCGCCTCCTGGGCGCGCACCGAGGCGATGGCGTGGGAGATGGGGCACACGCCGCAGATCCGCTGGGTGATCTGCTGGGCATCGAGGGGGTCGCGGCCGGTGAGGATGGTCTCGATGCCGCGGAACATCTCGCCCTCGCAGTGGGCGCTGGTCACGCACGGGCGGCCATCGCGGACCTCGGTCTCGGTGTGGATGGCCAGGTGGCCCTCGATGCGGGTCAACGGGCTGATGCTGATGGTCCTGGACACGGCGATCCTCCGTCCGGTTGTGGTCGAGCCGGGCCGCGGCTCGCCACGGGCTTCGCCGGATGCTCGATCGCTCCGGCACGGACGGGTTCGTCATCCGAAATCGATGCTTGAACGAAATCGAATATCCGAAATCCAAGTTTCAACTCCGGTGATCGACGTGGCCTCGCTCCCCGTCCGTCCTGGTCCAGGGGCTGTCCAGCCGGATCACGGAGGTATTCCGGTCGTCAAACGAGGTTTCTGTATTAGATTCTGCCGGGTCGGCGCGCCATCGACGGATTGATCCCGCTCGGACACGTTTCTGCGGAGAGTGACTGGAATGCTGCTGGCGGTCGGAGTCTGTTTCGCACTGGCGCTGATCGCGCCGCTCGCGCACCGCGCGCTGGGCCGCTGGACGGGCCCGGTCCTGGCGCTGGTGCCGGCCGGCGTGTTCGCCTTCCTGCTGCAGCGGCTGCCACGGCTCGGCTCGGCGGCCGACGGCGCGCCCGGCTCGGTCCTCGAGACCTGGGCCTGGGTGCCGGACTGGGGCATCGCGCTCTCGTTCCGGCTGGACGGCCTCTCGCTCCTGTTCGCCCTGCTGATCACCGGCATCGGCACCCTCGTCTTCGCGTACTCGGGCGCCTACATGCACAAGC
>WJIQ01000314.1 GCA_014730255.1 bacterium
CATCAACCTCTTCGACACCCCGGGCTCGGCCAATGGCACGGACATCGACGGCACCACGCTCTACGTCGCCCTCGGCAACGACGGCATGGGCGTCTACGACGTCGCCGACCCCCTCGCCCCGGTCAGCCTCGGCTCGGCGGGCACCGCCGGCTTCTGCACCTACTTGCAGGAGCGCGACGGGATCGTCTACGCCTGCGACGGCGACGGCATGCGGTTCTTCGACGTGAGCGACCCGACCGCGCCCGTGCTGCTGAGCAGCTACAGCGCTGGCGACACCTGCTACGAGATGAGCTTCACCGGCAACGACTCGGTGATCTACCTCGTCGGCCTGCCCGGGCTTTTCTCGCTGATGGTCGCCGACCCCAGCGCGCCGGTCGTCCTGGACGCCGCGCCGGTCGGCAACAGCTTCAGCTGCGCCGACGCGGGGACCGCCGCGGTGGTGACCTCGCGCTACACGGGCCTGCACGTGATCGGCGGCGCCTCGTTCGACGAGATCGCCAACGTGCCCAACGCGGGCTTCGCCAACCGTCTGCACCTCGACGGCACCGAGCTGTACGTCGCCGACCTCTCCGGCGGTGTGCGCATCTACGACCTCGCCGACCCCGAGAACCCGGTCTTCCTGACCGAGGTCGTGACCGCTCCGAACACGCAGGACGTGGCCATCGCCGACGCCACCCTCTATTCCGTCAACGCCAACAACAGCGGCACCGGCCTCGGCCTGTTCGACGTCACCGACCCGGCCGACCCGCAGCCGCTGTCCTTCTTCGACACCGCCAACCAGACCTTCGGCCTCGACGTCGTGGGCGAACTCTGCGTGCTGGCCAACGGGTTCGGCGGCCTGCGCACGGTCGACGTGACCGATCCACTGGCCCCGGCGCTGCTCGGCGACCTCTTCATCGGCGCCAACTGCAACGACGTCATGACGGTCGGCAGCGTCGCGTTCGCCGTCTCCTTCGGTGGCGGCATGCTCTCGGTGGACATCACCGATCCGACGAACATGGCCACGATCCAGCAGCAGCTCTGGGGCTTCCTGAACGCCCTGGACATCACCGACGACCTCGCCTGGGTGGCCGACGGGCAGGCGGGCCTGCGCGTGGTCGACATCAGCGATCCGGCCGACCTGACCTCGATCGTGACCTTCGGCATCGGTGGCCAGCCGCGCGACGTGGTCCGCTCGCGGGTGGGATCGCCCTACGTCTACCTGGCCGACGACTTCTACGGTCTGCGCCAGCTCGAGGTGAGCGATCCGGCCAACCCCGTGCTGCTGGGTAGCTACCCGTCCGCCGACCGCGGCATGGGCGTCGACGCGAAGGACGGCCTGGTGGTGCTCGCCGCCGGCGAGACCGGCGTCTACGTGTACCGCAACCCGGCCGTGGTCGCGCTCGAGCCCGAGGACGACGACCCCGCGGTGGATCTCCCCTCGGCGGTCGCGCTGCGGGCCGGGCCGAACCCCTTCAACCCGCGCCTGGAGATCGCCTACACCCTGCCGCGTGCCGGCCAGGTCCGGATCGACGTGTTCGACGCGCGCGGCCGCCTGGTCAGCACCCTGATGCACGCCGACGCGCCGGCGGGCACCGGCTCGCTGATCTGGGACGGCACCGACCGGACCGGCCGCCCCGTGGCCAGCGGCGTCTACAACCTGCGCCTGGTGACCGACGAGGCGGTGCGCAGCCAGCGCGTGACCCTGGTGCGGTAGCGGGGACGGCGCCGACGCGCTCGAATCCTGCTTCCTGCGACCATGCGACGAGCCCCGGCATCCCTGGATGCCGGGGCTCGGTCGATCTCGGGGCGACGCCCCGTGCCGGACGGTGAACGTTCCGTGGCGGTCGTAGCGACGCTGCAGACGCGGCGCGAGAGGGTCGAGCCGACGTCAATCCGGGCCTGTCACGTGCGGGCCTCGATCTCGTACCTGATGGTGTGGAGGAGACCATGTCCGCGCACGCCAGACCGTGCGCAGCGAGAGGAGACCATCATGCGTTGCCACGCCACCGGCACGCTCGCGGTCGTCGCCCTGATCCTGACAGCCACCAGCCTCGCACCCCAGGCGTCCGCCACCGGGATGACCCCCGTCTACGAGACCACCCTCAGCAACCACTTCCTGCCCTCGGGCCGCGGCCTCGTCGTCGACGACGGCGGCCACGCCTTCGTCATCGGTCGCTGGGTCGGCGACCAGCAGGAGAACAACATCGTCGTCGCCCGCATCTCGAACGATGGCGAGCTGCTCTGGTCCCGCGACATCGCCGGCCAGGACCACGACCATGCGACCGACCTGGCCCTGGACGCGAGCGGCGACCTGATCGTCTGCGGCTGGACCGACTCGGACGACTTCCCGCTGGTCGACCCCATCGTCATGCCCACGAACTTCCGCGACGCCTTCGTCATGAGGCTCGCCGCCGGCGATGGCGAGATCGTCTTCAGCACTCGGCTCGGCGGCAGCTATTCCGATCATGCCGGCGGACTGGCGATCGACACCGACGGCTCGATCGTCGTGGCCGGTCACACCGCCTCGCCCGACTTCCCCACCGTCGATGCCCTGCAGGACGAGCTGAACGGCCCGGCCTACCAGTACGACGACGTCTTCGTCACGCGGCTCTCGCCCGACGGTGGCAGCATCAGGTACAGCACCTACCTCGGCGGCGGGCACGACGACCGGACGAGCGGACTCGCGCTCGGTCCGGATGGTCAGCTGGTCGTGGTCGGCACGACCTGGTCGGACGACTTTCCGGTGCGCAACGCCGTGCAACCCGGACACGCCGGCGGCTCGTCCGATCTGTTCGTGGCGAGCCTCGAGCCAGGCGGCGGATTCCTCGAGTACGCGACCTACCTCGGCGGCGAGGACGTCGACCGTGCCTCGAACCTCGTCACCGGGCCCGACGGCAGCGTCTACCTCGCCGGCATCACGCGGTCGATCGGCTTCCCGACCACGGCCGGTGCCTTCCAGGAGGCCTTCGTCGGCGGGATCGACGCCTGCGAGATCCCTTTCGGCGGCGACTACAACTGCGAGGACGGCGTGATCGCGCGCCTGACCCCGGCCGGCGACCTGGTCTTCAGCAGCTTCGTCGGCGGTAGCCACGTCGACGAGCTGCGCGACCTCGATGTCCGGGATGACGGCTCGGTCGGCATCGTGGGCTACTCGCGCTCGAGCGACTTCCCGCCCGACGGTATCGAGGGCTCGGCGTCGATCGTCGTCCGCCGTCTCGACGGCCTGGGCAGCGAGATCCTCGAGGAGTTCACGATCTTCTCCAGCGCGGCCAATGCCGGCCACGGGATCGGAATCGGACCGGGCGGGGACCTGCACATCACCGGCTCGATCGGCAACCCCGCCGAGCTGTACGTGGCCCGACTGTCGAGCGGGACCGTGACCGGCGCACCGGAGACGCCACGATCGACGGCCGCGATCGAGCTGGCGCCGGCCTATCCCAACCCATTCAACCCGAGCACCGAGCTGTCCTTCCGCCTGCCGCGCGCGGCCCACGTGCGCCTCGTGGTGCACGACGCGCGTGGTCGCCGCATCGATGTCCTCGCCGACGCCACCTACGCCGCGGGCGAGCACCACGTCCGCTGGCGGCCGGAGCAGGTGCGGAGCGGGGTCTACTACGCGAGGCTCGCGGTGGAAGGCGAGATTCGCACGGGCAAGCTCGTGCTGCTGAAGTAGCCGGTCGTCAGTCAATCGGCAGGTCGCATCCGGCGATCGGCCGGCCGAGCAGGCGGCACATGGCCGACACCTGACCCTGATGGTGGAACAGATGGGTCTGCGTGCGCAGGACCACCGGTGCGGGGGCGAGCAGCAGATCGTCGCCGCGCCAGGTGCGGACCGGGCGCGGTGCGTTCAGCCCGGCCTCGTCGCAGCCGGCCAGGAACGCCTCGGTCGCGGCGAAGACGTCGCCACGCAG
>WJIQ01000315.1 GCA_014730255.1 bacterium
CCGGTTAGCGCGTCGCGCCCATCACGACCTTCGAAAGGACCAGCCATGTCCGAACTCGCGAGCAAGAAGTGCGTCCCGTGCAGCGGAGGCGTGCCGAAGATGACCGCCGACGAGATCCAGGAGCTGCACCCGCAGGTGCCCGACTGGGAGGTGATCCTCGGTCACCACCTGCGCCGCGTCTTCGCGTTCGACGACTTCGCGGGCGCCCTGGCGTTCGTCAACCGCATCGGCGAGGTGGCCGAGACCGAGGGGCATCACCCCAACATCACCTTCACCTGGGGGCGGGTCGAGGTCGAGATCTGGACCCACAAGATCGACGGCCTGGCCGAGGCCGATTTCGTCCTCGCGGCGAAGATCGATCAGCTGCCCCGCGACTAGCCGCGGGTGACCGTTTCACGCCGGCGCCCGCGGGCGCCGGCGCGAGGCGACCGTGTCGGCCGAGTAGATCGCCAGGGCGATCCAGATCAGGATGAAGCTCACGAGCCTCTGCGGGTTCATGGGCTCGCCGAACGCCAGGACCGCCAGCAGGAACTGCCCGCTCGGCGCCGCGTACTGCAGGAAACCCACCGTCGCGTACCGGAGCCGCCTTGCCCCGGCGGCGAACAGCACCAGCGGAACCGCCGTGATCACGCCGCTGAGGGCCAGCAGCAGATCGGTCGTCCGATCGACGTGCCCGAAGACGAGCATCCCCTCGCCATTCCAGATCCACATGGCCGCGAGCGCGACCGGGGTCAGCAGCGCCGTCTCGACCGTCAGCCCGATCGTCGGGCCGACGACCGCGGTCTTGCGGATCAGTCCGTAGAACCCGAACGAGAAGGCGAGCACGAGGCTGATGACCGGGACCTCGCCCAGGCGCAGGCCGAGCAGGACCACGCCGGCGGTGGCCAGCGCGAGGCTCACCCACTGCCACGGCCGCAGCCGCTCGCGCAGGACGATCATGCCCAGCAGGACGTTGACCAGCGGGTTGATGAAGTAGCCCAGGCTCGCCTGCACGAGCTGCGCGGTGGCGATGGAGTAGACGAAGGTGAACCAGTTGGTGGCCACCAGCAGGGTGGAGACGGCCAGCGCCAGCACGACCCGGCGCTGGTGCACGGTGCGCCAGGCCTCGCCGAGGCGTCCGCGGACCGCGAGCAGCGGCACCAGCAGGACCAGCGACCACACGATGCGGTGCGCGAGCACCTCGATGGGCGGCACGTGCCCGATGGCCTTGAAGTAGACCGGGCTGAGGCCCCACCAGAGGAACGCGCCGAGGCCGTAGGCGACGCCGCGGATGTCGGATCGAGAGTCGGGCACGGGGTGGTCGATTCGTCGGGGTCCAGGGATCGCGCCACGATGGTCGGTCGCGGCTCCGCTGGCAAGCCGGCGATAACCTGTGTTTCGACAATAAATGTTGTAACTTATAATAATGCCCGAGACGGACGACGACGCTCCCGGACCCCATCGGAAGGGATCGACCATGATGATCAGGCGACCGGCCGACGAGCGCGGCCACGCCGACTTCGGCTGGCTGGACACGCATCACACCTTCTCCTTCGGCCGCTACCACGACCCCGCCCACATGGGGTTCCGCGACCTGCGCGTGATCAACGACGACATCGTCGAGCCCGGTCAGGGCTTCGGCACGCACCCGCACCGGGACATGGAGATCGTCACCTACGTGCTCGACGGCGCGCTGGAGCATCGGGACAGCCTCGGTTCGGGGTCGGTCCTGCGCCATGGCGACGTGCAGCGCATGACCGCCGGCCGCGGCATCACGCACAGCGAGTTCAACCACTCCGCGGACGAGCGGGTCCGGCTGCTCCAGATCTGGATCCTGCCCGGTGAGGAGGGTCTCGACCCGGGTTACGAGGAGCGGCACTTCCCGCCGGAGTTGCTCCGGGGCGAGCTCGTGCCCCTGGTCACGCCCGACGGCGAGGGCGGCGCCCTGCGCATCCATCAGGACGTCCGGCTGCTGGCCACCCGCCTCGTGGCCGGCGAGCAGGTCGTCTGGCCGCTGCGGCCGGGCCGTCACGCCTGGGTCCAGATGGCCCGTGGGCAGGCGCGCGTGGGCGACATCGATCTCGCCGAGGGGGACGGCCTGGCGATCAGCGAGGAGGAGGCGGTCCCGATCGTCGGGACCGGCGATGCGGAGATCCTGCTCTTCGACCTCCGCTGAAAGCGATTTGAAGATATCTTGCGTCAAGCCGCAAGGAAACGGGGCCGATACGACCTCTGATCGCCCGTGATATGCCACGTCGACGAGGTCGTCCTCCATGTTGCCCCCGACGCCGCGACTGTTCGTCCCGACCATCCTGGTGGTCCTGAGCATGGTCGGTTCCGCCGTGGCCCTCGACGCCACGCGGGACGTCAACCAGTACGGGATCGATCGGTGGACGTCGGTCGATGGCCTGCCGCAGAACTCGATCCAGGCCATCGCGCAGACGCCCGACCACTACCTGTGGTTCGGGACGCAGGAGGGGCTCGCCCGCTTCGACGGCGTCCGCTTCACGGTGTTCAGCAGCGCGAACACGCCGGCGTTCGCGCACAACGACGTCCAGAGCCTGGCGGTCACGCCCGACGGCTCGCTCTGGATCGCGACCTACAAGGGCGGGCTGATCCGCCATCGTGACGGCCAGTTCGAGAACTTCGGCGACGACCTGGGCCTCGCCGAGACCTCGACCGTCACGACGGTCCACCTCGGCCCGACCGGCTCGCTCTGGATCGGGACCCTGGATCGCGGGCTGTACCGCTGGCGGGCCGGACGCTTCGACCGCTGGCCGATCCCGGCCGAGTTCGCCGACGCGGGCATCATCTCGGTCTGCGAGTCGGCAGGGGGCGATCTCTGGGTCGGGACCTACGAGGGGCTGGTGCGCTGCCGGGACGGACGCTGGGATGCGGTCCTTCTACCGGACGAGGCTGCCGTCCAGGCTGTCTGGGCCCTGCACGTCGACGACGACGGCACGCTGTGGACCGGTACGGGCAAGGTCCTCGTCGCCCACCGCGACGGCGACCACCGGACCTACCGGCCGCCGCCCGGGATCGCGTGGGACTACGTCCACACCATCACCCGC
>WJIQ01000059.1 GCA_014730255.1 bacterium
ATCGGTGACGGCGACGTCGTCGTCGAGGAGGGCGGGCAGGAGAGGATCACCGTCGTCAAGGACGGCCCCTACAACGTGGAGGGGGTGGCGCTCGACACGCCGCACGCGCCCACCCACGGTGCGGCCAGCAAGTACGCCCTCTGCCGCTGCGGCTTCTCGAAGAACAAGCCCTTCTGCGACTATTCCCACGCGGAGCGCGGCTGGCGCGACGGGGATGACGAGGATGCGTCGCGAGCGGCATCGGCCGCGGCCGACGAGGTCGCCGAGGCCAGCGACGATCCGGTCGTCGCCGATACCAGGCCCGCGCTGGTCCAGCTCGAGGGCGGACAGACCCACGCGTTCTGCACCTGTGGCCGGTCCCAGGGCCAGCCGTTCTGCGACGGTTCCCACGCCGGCACCACCTTCACGCCGCTGCTCTTCTCCGTCGAGGAGGACGAGCGTGCGGCGCTCTGCCAGTGCAAGGCCTCGGCGAATCTCCCCTACTGCGACGGAACCCACGCGCGGATCGCCGACGAGGACTAGATCGACGGGGATCGTTCGGCGTCATCCGCCCGGGCGTGGCTGATCGTGCGCCGGATCCAGCGACGAGACCCGCTGCAGACCATAGATCGACACGGCGACCCCCGCGGCCATCATCGCGTGCTCGGCGGGCCGGCCCGGATCGGCGAATCCGTTCAGGGTGAAGAGCCGACGGCTCGCTGCCGCCACCTCCACGTCGGTCAACGGGTAGGGCGCATGATGCACCTGCCCCATCAGCAGGGCGCCATCGCGGGGTCGGTGGGCGAACAACAGGTACCGCTCGGCGAGGAAGTACTCCAGGCTGCCGGGGTCGGCCGGGCCGAGTGGTGCGCCGGGGCGGTAGCGGAATCGTTGCTCCTGATCGCCTCGGCGACGACTCGAGACGTCGACCCAGCCGTCGTCGGCGACCGCGGCCCGCATGACGGCGTGTCGATACGGCAGGCTGAATAGTGCGCGGGCCAGGGCCACGGCGATGGGCTGGTTCGCGTCGAGCGAGTAGAACCACACCCCGGGGCGACCGCGGTCGTCATGCACGTAGGTCCGCAGATTAAGCTCGAGGAAGCTCGACACGCCCGGTACGGCCGGGCAGAAGCGTGGGCGCACGCCGCGCATCAGGAACGGCACGACGCCCAGGTATGCGTGGCCATCGTGGGTGTCGACGACCAGGCGTGGCGGCAAGGTCGCCTGGATGACCTCGGGTTCCACCCGCCAGTGCAAGAAGAGCAGGCGTTCCCAGCGCTGGTGCATGACGAGCGAGCGGCCGGCCGGGCGGCGCGTCGCCTCGATCCGTTGCTCGACGGTCGGTGCCAGGGTCATGACGGGATCCCGGTTCGTGGCGTGGCTACCTCGTGCCTATACTACCGGTGTTCGGCCACCATGGCACGAGACGCCTTCATTCGCCGGGAGACATCGTGAAGACCAACGACGCGCGATCGACCGTCGTGGTCGTGGGGGCCGGCCTGGCCGGCCTGGCGGCCGCCAGGGAACTGGCGGACGCCGGTCGCCGGGTCACGGTCATGGACGAGGGCCGCGGGCCCGGCGGTCGCACCTCGCGCCGCGTCCGGGGCGGTTTCCAGTACGATCACGGCGCGCAGTATTTCACCGTGCGCACCCCGCGGTTCCGCACGAAGGTCGAGGCCTGGCGGCGCTCGGCCGTGGTGGCCCCGTGGTCGCCGCGGCTGGTGGCGGTGGATGCCGAGGGCACCGTACCGAAGACGGAGACGCGCGAGCGGTACGTGGGGGTGCCCGGCATGGACGCCATGGCGGCCGATCTGGCGCGCGATCTCGATGTTCGTCGTGGCGTGCGGGTGGAGCGACTGAAGCGGACGGATGCGGCGTGGCAGCTGCTCGGTGACGGCGACGTGGTTCTCGCCGAGGCCGACACCGTGCTGGTGGCGGCGCCGCCGGATCAGGCCGCGACGCTGCTGGCGGACGCGCCCGACCTGGTGGCCGCCGCCCGGCGGGCCGAGATGCATCCGTGCTGGGCGGTGATGCTGGGATTCGCCGGGCCGGCGCCCGTGGGCTGGGACGGTGCCTTCGTCAACGTGGGACCACTGTCCTGGGTGGCGCGCAACTCGAGCAAGCCCGGGCGCGTCGGCGGCGAAGCCTGGATCCTGCACGCGGGGCCGGCATGGAGCCGCGCGCACATCGACGACGACTCGGGCGACGTCGTCGCCTGCCTCCA
The DNA here is from genome assembly GCA_014730255.1 of bacterium. Classification (GTDB taxonomy): domain Bacteria; phylum Krumholzibacteriota; class Krumholzibacteriia; order LZORAL124-64-63; family LZORAL124-64-63; genus Glo-17. The sequence continues at coordinate 2,204 of WJIQ01000059.1, forward strand.
CGACGCGTTGCGCCAGGCGACGCCCGGAATCGACTGGCCCGAGGTGGCCGATGCGGGCGCCCACCGCTGGCGGTTCGCCCTGCCCGATCCGGTGCTCGCGGAGGTGTGCCTCGTCGACCAGACGCTCGGTCTGGCGGCTGCCGGGGACTGGTGCGGCGGTCCCAGGATCGAGGGTGCCTACCTGAGCGGCCTGGCCGCCGCCGATCGCCTGCTCGGTCGGGGACACGCCGTGGACCCGGGCGATGGCGATCAGGAAGGGAAGACATCTTGACCGCACGCTCCGCACCGGCGACCGGCAGCCCGCCACGACCGACACGCCTCGGCACGGCGGCCGAGCGGCATGCCCGGATCCTGGCCCTGGTCTCCTCGGCGCTGGTCGTCGGACTCGGCGCCCTGTCGCTGGTCCTGCTGCGACCGGACACGGGCCCGTCCCTCGCCCTCGTGGTGATCACGGCCGGCGGGGCGTGGCTGGCCTGGAACCGCTCCCTGCGCAAGGTGCGGCGCCGCAAGAAGCTGCTGGCCGCGCCGTTTCCGGCCGAGTGGGAGGCCGTGCTGCATCGGGACGTCGCCTTCTTCCGCGCCCTGCCCGACGCGGAGAAGGTGCGCTTTCGCGACGAGCTGAAGGTCTTCCTGGGCGAGAAGACGATCACCGGGATCCGCACGACCGTCGACACGCGCACGCGGGTCCTGGTGGGGGCCAGTGCGGTGATCCCGATCTTCGGCTTCCCGGCCTGGGAGTGGGACCAGATCAACGAGGTGCTCGTCTACCCCTCGCGGTTCGGCCAGGACTTCAGCCTCGATGGCGACGGTGGGCAGAACGTCCTGGGCATGGTCGGCAGCGGGGTCATGAACCGCATCATGATCCTGGTCAAACCCGACCTCATCCAGGGCTTCGCGAACGCGGCGGACAAGCGCAACGTGGGCGTGCACGAGTTCGCCCATCTGGTGGACAAGTCCGACGGCGTGATCGACGGATTGCCGGCCGTGGGGCTGGACCGCGAGACCGTCGGTCCCTGGGTCGAGCTGGTGCGCCGGAAGATGCAGGAGATCAGCGACGATGATTCGGACATCCATGCCTACGCCCTGACCAGCGAGGCGGAGTTCTTCTCGGTCGTCAGCGAGTACTTCTTCGAACGGCCGGAGCTGATGAAGCAGAAGCACCCCGAGCTGTTCGTCATGCTGCAGAAGGTGTTCCGCCAGGATCTGGGCAGCCGGCTGCAGGACATCCGCCGCGCGATGACCGCGCCGAAGAAGGAGTTCGGGCGGAACTCGCCGTGCCCATGCGGCAGCGGCAAGAAGTACAAGAAGTGCTGCCTGCGGAAGATGGCGTGAGGCGCCGGCTCACTCCACCGGGCCGAGGTACCGGTCCAGCCACTCGATCGTCTCCCGCACCCGCTCGGTCCGCGGGAACGAATGCCCCGACTCGTACACGACCAGCTTCTTGTCCGCGTCCGGCGTCCCCAGCAGCTCGTAGTACGGGACCTGCGACGTCTCGTAGGGGAAGAAGAAGTCGTACTTGCCGTTGAGCATCAGCACCGG
>WJIQ01000060.1 GCA_014730255.1 bacterium
GAGGCCGACGATGTCGACGTCCTCGCGCCGGGCGGTCTCGAGGATCGAGTCGGCGGAGACCATGACCCCGAGGTCGACGACCTCGTAGTTGTTGCAGGCCAGCACCACGCCCACGATGTTCTTGCCGATGTCGTGGACGTCGCCCTTGACCGTGGCCAGCAGCACCTTGCCCTGGCTGCGGCCCTCCTGTCGGGCGGCCAGCAGCGCCGGCTCGAGCACCTTCACCGCCTGCTTCATCACGCGCGCCGAGCGGATGACCTGGGGCAGGAACATCTTGCCCTCGCCGAAGAGGTCGCCCACGGTGTTCATGCCGGCCATGAGCGGCCCCTCGATCACCGCCAGCGGCTCGCCCAGCTCGGCCAGCGCCTCGGCCGTGTCCTGCTCGGCGTACTCGCCGATCCCGTGCACCAGCGCGTGCTCGAGCCGCGCGGCGACGGTGCCCTCGCGCCAGGCGAGGTCCTCGGCGTCGTGGCGGGCGGTGCCGTGGAAGCGCTGCGCGAGCGCGGTCAGGCGGTCGGCGGCGTCGTCGCGGCGGCAGAGGATCACGTCCTCGGCCGCCTCGCGCAGCTCCGGATCGATGTCCGCGTAGACCGGCAGCCGGCCCGCGTTGACGATGGCCAGGTCGAGGCCGGCGTGGACGGCGTGGTAGAGGAAGACCGCGTGCATCGCCTCGCGCACGGTGTCGTTGCCGCGGAAGGAGAAGCTGAGGTTGCTGATCCCGCCGGAGGTGAGCGCCCCGGGCAGCTCGCTCTTGATCCAGCGCACTGTCTCGATGAAGTCCAGCGCGTAGCGGTCGTGCTCGGGCAGGCCGGTGGCCACGGCGAAGACGTTGGGGTCGATGATCACGTCGGCGGGGTCCCAGCCCTCCTCCTGGACGAGGATGCGGTAGGCGCGCGCGGCGATCTCGCGCCGGCGTGCGAGCGTGTCGGCCTGGCCCTGCTCGTCGAACGACATCACGACCGCGGCCGCCCCGTGATCGCGGACGGCGCGGGCCTGCCGGCGGAACTCCTCCTCGCCCTCCTTGAGGCTGATGGAGTTCACCACGCACTTGCCCTGCAGGCACTCCAGGCCGGCCTCGATCACGTCCCAGCGGCTCGAGTCGATCATCACCGGGATGCGGGCGATCTCCGGCTCGGTCGCCACCAGGAGCAGGAAGCGGCGCATGCACTCCGGCCCGTCGAGCAACGCGTCGTCCATGTTCACGTCGAGGATCTGCGCGCCACCGCGCACCTGCTGGCGTGCGATCTGCAGCGCCTCCTCGTAGCGGTCCTCGCGGATCAGGCGGGCGAACTTGCGGCTGCCGGCGACGTTGGTGCGCTCGCCGACGTTGACCAGCAGGCTGTCCTCGCGGATGTGCAGGGGCTCGAGGCCGCTGAGGTGGGTGCCGGGCGCCGGGTCGGGCACGCGGCGCGGCGCGACGTCCGCCACGGCGTCGACGATGGCGGCGATGTACTCGGGGGTCGAGCCGCAGCAGCCGCCCACGAGGTTGACCAGGCCGTCGCGGGCGAACCCGCCGACCAGCCGGGCCATCTCGTCGGGGGTCTGGTCGTAGCCGCCCATGTCGTTGGGCAGGCCGGCGTTGGGGTGCGCGGAGACGGGGACGTGCGCGCGGCGGGCCAGCTCCTCGAGGTGCGGGCGCAGCTGCTCGGCGCCGAGGGCGCAGTTCAGGCCCACGGCGAAGGGATCGGCGTGGCGCACCGAGATCCAGAACGCCTCGGGGGTCTGGCCGCTGAGCGTGCGACCGCTCTGGTCGGTGATCGTCCCGGAGATCCAGACCGGCACGTCGATCCGCCGCCGGCGCAGCTCGTGGGCGATGGCCCAGAGCGCGGCCTTGGCGTTGAGCGTGTCGAAGATGGTCTCCACGAGGAGGAGGTCCGCCCCGCCGTCGAGCAGGCCGCGGACCTGCTCGGTGTAGGCGGTGGCCAGGTCGCCGAAGCTCACGTTGCGGAAACCCGGCCGCTCGACGTCGGGCGAGAGGCTGGCGGTGCGGTTGGTCGGCGGGATGCTCCCGGCCACGAAGCGCGGCCGGTCGGGCGTGCGCTCGGTCCAGCGGACCGCCTCCTCGCGCGCCAGGCGTGCGGCGGCCAGGTTGATGCCATAGGACAGGTGCGCCGTACCGTAGTCCTGCTGGCTGATGGACGTGCCGTTGAAGGTGTTGGTGGTGGCGACGTCGCAGCCGGCGGCGAAGTAGCCGTGATGGATCTCGCGGATCAGGTCCGGCCGGGTCAGGCAGAGCAGGTCGTTGTTGCCCTTCAGGTCGGTTGGATGATCGCGCAGGAGGTCGCCGCGGAAGTCGGCCTCGTCGGGGCCGGCGGCCTGGATCATGGTGCCCATGGCGCCGTCGAGGACGGGGATGCGGTGGGCGAGCTGGTCGCGGAGGTGGGCGCGGGCGTCGTTCACGTGAGACCTCGGAGGTTCGCCGGGTTCGGATCGCGGTCGTCGGGCAATCTACATCGGGCGGCCGGGAGCGTCACCCATGGAACATCGTTCTGCGGGAGCGCCGCTGTAGCCCCGGATCACCGAACCCGGCATCGAGCGCCCGCGAGCGAACGAAATGCGGCCCATCTGACCTCTGGGCGGCGATCATCAGCTGCGAAGCGTCGCCAGACAAACGCCGGGGGATCGAACAATATTCAGTCCAGGTCCACGAACGCCGGCGGCGGGAAACCGTTGAACCGCGTCGACTCGCTGAAGGTGTAGGCACCCATGCCGCCGGCGACGAGCAGGTCGTCCAGGTGCATCTCCGGCAGATCGACGGTGGTGATCGCGCCGTCGGCGTCGCGCGAGAAGACGTCGATGCAGTCGCAGGTGGGGCCGGCCAGCACGTAGGGCGTGACCGGTCCGTCGGACAGCGCGCGCAGCGGGTACGACATGCGGTAGAGCAGGACCTCCATGAAGCTGCCGTAGGTGCCGTCGTCGAGGTAGAGCCAGCGCCGGCCGTCGCGCTCGGACTCGGAGATCACCCTGGTCACCAGGGCCACGGCGTCGCCGACGACCGCTCGCCCGGGCTCGGCCACCAGCTGCACCCTCGCATCGAAGAGCGCCTCGTAATGCGCGCTGATCACCTCCCCCATGGCCGTGATGTCGACCATCTCGTCGTGATACCGCACGGGGAAGCCGCCGCCGATGTCGACCATCGCGAGGTCCATGCCCTCGCCGGCGGCCGCATCGAAGATCGCCCGCACCGTGTCGAGGGCCTCGAGGTAACGCCGGACGTCCAGGCACTGGCTGCCCACGTGGAAGCTGACCCCGCGCGGGACGAGCCCCTGATCGCGCGCCGCGGCCAGCAGCGGGACGGCCTGGTCGGGGCGCGCGCCGAACTTCTCGCTCAGGCGGGCGACGCTGCCCTCGTTGGAGACGCGGATGCGCACGTGCACGTTGGCTCCGGGCGCGTGGCGGGCGATCTGGGTGATCTCCGACGCGTTGTCGTAGGTGAAGTCGTCCAGGCCGACGGCCGTGGCGTGGGCGATGTGGCGGGGATCCTTGACCGTGTCGGCGAAGATCAGGTCCTCGCGGGCGTCGGCGCCCGCGGCCAGCGCCGCCTCGATCTCGCCCTGGGAAGCCACGTCGAAGCCGGCGCCGATCCTGGCCAGCGTCGCGAGGATACCGGCATACGGGTTGGCCTTGACCGCATAGAACAGGGTCACCGCGGGCAGGCAGGCATCGAGGCGCCGGTAGTTCTCGACGACCTGCGCGTGGCTGACCAGGTAGATGGGCGTGCCATGCTCGGCGACGAGCGCCTCGATCTCGTTGCGGGGCAGCTGGAACGGGTTCACGCGGCGGCCTCCGGGGTGGACGGGTCTGGCGGGATCATCGCCCCTGGTACCCGGCGGGGCCAGGGTTGATTCGGCGGTCGTGCTGGTGACGGTCTTTCCGGTCTGGTATCCTCGACTCCCGATTCGCTCGCTCCCATGCCCGCCCGTCCGGAGGCTCATCATGTGGTCGTGCCGCCTGCTCCCCGGATCCTCGAACCCGTCGCCGACGGCCGCCGCGGTGCTGCTGATGCTCGTCATGCAACCCGCAGTCGCCCAGCAGACCTTCGTCAACGTCACGGGGACGGTCGGCATCGATGGCCAGGACGGCCTCGGTCACGCCGTCGGCTGGTGTGACATCGACAACGACGGCGATCAGGACCTCGCCTTCTCCAATCAGGACGGTTCGGGCTTCTGGCTCTACCGCCATGACGGCAACGGTACCTTCTCCGACGTGACCTCCGAGTCCGGACTGGGCGCAACCTCGGCGGGGAAGATCCTCTGGGCCGAGCTGACCGGCGACGAGCACCCGGATCTACTCGTATCGGCGGCAGGGTCCCGTCTCTACCGCAATGTCGACGGTGAGGTCTTCGACGACATCACCGCCAGCTCCGGCTTGAGCGGCAGTCCCGAAGGAGTGTTCGACGTCGACCTCGACGGTCTCTGCGACGTGATCACCGACGCCAGCGACCAGCTCTTCTGGCACAGGAACCTGGGAGGCGGTCGGTTCGACACTCCCAGCATGATCGGTCCGGTTCCGAGCTCGATGGCGACCGTGTGCTTCGACATGGACCTCGACGGCGACGTCGACATCTACATCGGCACGTACGGCTCGTCGCCCAACCAGCTGTACCGCAACGAGGGCGACGGTTCCTTCTCCGAGGTCGCTGCGGCCGCGGGAATCGACTTCCCCCACGCGAGTCACGGACTCACCGTGGGCGACTACGACAACGACGGCTGGCCGGATCTCTACATCGGCGGATACTCTCCGGAGCGTTGCCGCCTCTTCCGCAACGAGGGTGACGGAACGTTCAGCGATGTCACGGGCACTTCGGGGGTGACCGGATACCCGGACACCCGCACGGTCAGCTTCACCGATTTCGACCGCGACGGTCGCCTCGACATCTTCGCCTCGCATCACGACTTCTACACCTACAGCAACGTCATGTGGCACAACCAGGGCGACGGCACGTACATCGACGTGGCCGTCGACCTCGGTCTGTCCGGAGAGTTCGTCGGCGACTACTTCGGGGTGGGCTGGGCCGATTTCGACGGAGACACGGCCGTCGACCTCTTCGCCGCCGGCCATATCGACCGCTACCGTCTCTTCCGTAACACAGGATGCCCGAATCATGCATTGCTGGTCGATCTCGTGGGGACCCGTTCGAACCGTAGCGCCATCGGCGCCCGGGTGACCGCCCACGCGGGTCTGAACTCCTGGACGCGTTTCGTGGTCGGCCCCTCCGGGCAACGGGACGGCGACAGCCTCACGCTCGAGTTCGGTCTCGGTCCCGCGACCGCCGTCGACAGCGTGGTGGTGCACTGGCCGGGTGGGCGGCCCCAGACCTTCGGTCCGTTCACCGCCGATCGACGCGTGACGCTCATCGAGTCCGACACACCCACCGGCGCGCCGTCGACACGAGCGAGTCCCGTCTCGCTCGAAGCCGCGCCCAACCCGTTCAACCCCCGCGTCCAGGTGTCGTACCGGGTGCCGCGGCACGATGCCTTCCGGCTCGAGGTCTTCGACACCCGGGGTCGCCTCGTGCGGACGCTCAGAGCAGGGCGCGCCGATGACGACCAGGCGACGGCGATATGGGATGGCACCGATCGATCCGGACGTAGAGTCGCCAGCGGCGTCTACGAGCTCCGATTGACCACATCGGTCGACACGGCCTCGCAACGCGTGACCCTGATGCGTTGAGCCGACCGTCCTGATGAGGATCCGGGCCGGCGCACACTCACCGCATCCACGCGCAGACCACCACCTCCGGGACGACCTCCTCCTCGCCCTCCCAGTAGATCGCGGCATCGCGCCAGCGCTCCAGGCCGGTGAGCACGCCGCCACGCATGATCGCGACGCGCCCCTGTCCGAGCCAGACCAGGGTGTCCATCATGGGGTCGCCCGGCCCGCGGACCAGGACCGGCCCGAGATAGCCGCCGTCGGGATCGAACTCGTCCAGACGCAGGAACACGCCATCGGGAAGGTCGCGGGCGCTGGCGGCATGACGCACGAACAGGTGCCCGCGGTCGTCGACGAAGAGGCTCTGGACCGCCATCTCGGTGCCGGCGAACTCCAGCGGCAGCTCGATCCCGGCGTTGCGGATCCAGGAGTCGGCCAGCGCCTCGAGTCGCGCGCGCTCGCGCCCGGTGCGGGGCGGCGCCGCGTAGCCCGGCCGCTCGACCATCCGCTCGAGCGTGCCGTCGGGACCGTAGACCTCGATCGCGTACTCGTCGCGGCTGCGCGGGGCGTAGACCCGACCGTCCGGTCCCACGGCATGCGCGAGGAGGAACGACCGCAACAGGTGGCGCTCGTGGATCTCGCCGGTGCCGTCGAAGCTCATCGCGAGCGACGCCTCGCGCAGATTCGCTCGCAGGCGGCCATCGGGATGATAGACGTCGAGGTTCTGGACGCGGTGCATCCTGGCCGTCGCCTGATCGTAGGCGCTGGTCGTCGTCGCGCCGACCAGCGTGCCGCCACGGCAGGCCGCCCCGTAGAGCACGACGACGCCC
>WJIQ01000316.1 GCA_014730255.1 bacterium
CGCCCGCAGGGCGACGTCCTCGCGACCCGCCTCGCCGAACCGCGCCGTTTCATCCAGGTCGTGGCCGGACCCCGCCAGGTGGGCAAGACCACGCTGGTAAGCCAGGTCCTCGCGCGGACGGGCAAGCCCTGCCATGCCGTCTCGGCCGACGTGCCGACGCTCCAGGACAGCGCCTGGTTGCGCGCGCAGTGGGACGCCGCCCGGTTGCTCGCCCGGGGCGGTGAACCGGTCGTCCTGGTGATCGACGAGGTCCAGAAGGTCGCGCAGTGGGCCGACGTGGTGAAAGCCCTCTGGGACGAGGACACGGCCGTCCGCCGCCCCCTGCACGTGGTGCTCCTCGGCTCGGCCCCACTGCTCGTCGAGGCCGGCCTCACCGAGAGTCTTGCCGGCCGATTCGAGCGCATCGACCTGGGCCACTGGTCGCTGGCGGAGATGCGCGATGCGTTCGGCTTCGGACTCGACCAGTACATCTTCTTCGGCGGCTATCCCGGCGCCGCCACCCTTGTCGCCGACCAGGAGCGCTGGCGTCGTTACGTGCTCGATGCGCTCATCGAGACCACGATCTCGCGCGACGTGCTGCTCCTGACCCGCGTGGACAAGCCGGCGTTGCTGCGCCGCATGTTCGAGCTCGGCTGTCGCTACTCGGGGCAGATCCTCTCGTACACCAAGATGCTCGGCCAGCTCCAGGACGCCGGCAACACGACGACCCTGGCCCACTACCTCGACCTGCTCGCGGGCGTGGGGATGGTCCAGGGGCTGAGCAAGTACGCCGGCGAGGCGGTGCGACGGCGCGGATCGAGCCCCAAGCTCCAGGTCCTGAACAATGCCCTGCTAGCGGTGCAGTCAGGCCTGTCGTTCGCCGAGGCGCGGACCGACCATCAGGTGTGGGGACGGTTCGTGGAGTCGGCCGTGGGCGCGCACCTCGCCAGCGTCCGCCAGGTCCTGGGTCGACATTGCGAGGTGTTCTACTGGCGGGACCGGCAGCGGGAGGTGGATTTCGTGGTGCGCTGCGGCCAGCGGCTGACCGCCATCGAGGTCAAGAGCGGTCGCGCGCCGACCGCGCACCCGGGGCTGGCAGCCTTCACGGCTGCGTTTTTGCCGGACCGGACGTTGGTCGTCGGCGATGGCGGGATGCCGCTCGAGGAGTTCTTGCTGCGACCGCTGGAAGCGGTGGTGGCGTAGGGTGTCCCGTCGGAATACTCGTCCACCGTGCGATTCAAGGACATTCGGCTCAGAGGCGATGAGCCCAGATCGTGCTCATGACACCACTCGGATGGAGTATTCCGCAGGGACAGCTACCAGGATCCCATCGCAGCTTCCGTTGATGCGAGAACAGACAGCCAAGCCTCACGCTGGTTGAAGCCGTCGCACCCCGCTCAACCCCGCCCCGACCACGGCAACGTCCGCCGCGCGAACTCGCCGCGACCGCGCAGCAGGTGGAAGACGAACGAGCCGAAGCAGAAACGGCCGGCGGCGAGCGCGAGCACCGCGGCAGCCAGGAAGCCCTGCAGCGCGATCGTCGCCTCCCTCCAGGAGGCCAGCAGCGACAGGGCGATCAGCGCCGCGACCAGGGCGGCCAGCGACTGGGCGAACCGGCGCGGCGGCGGCGCCGGGGGAAGCCGCCGGCGATCGTCCCGCGCCCCCCGCACGACGTTGTAGACGGCGTCGAAGGGATTGCGGCGCGGCCGGGCGGCGCTCCACGCCAGAACGGCCGCCAGCAGCAGGAACACGGTGGCCGACTGCAGGACGATCCCCACGGCCACCACGACGCCCACGGCACGGGGCTGGAACTGGAGCGCGTCGTATCGGGTGGCGCAGACCTCCGCGGCGGGGTCGTCGAACCCCTGCTGGAGGACGAAGTTGCGCTTCGAGGGCGTCGCTGGCGTGTTCGTCATGATCGATCTCGCCCCTGATCGACCTATTCGATCTCGCCGCCACGGTCCCGGCCTCATCGCGCACGGACCGGGAAGCCGACCGCGGCACCGGCACGAGGAATTCCCACTGCTTTCTCACCATAGGAACGCAGTCCGCATGTCGCGACTTGTGCCGAAGAGAATGTTGTCGGGTCTGGAACTTGCCCAGATCCGGCTCATGAGCCCTCAGGATCCATTTCCGTCGTCCGGCGACCTCGACGTCGCAGGCCTCCTTCTGGCCGATCCGGCCCGTGCGTTTTCCCGGATCTTGAATACGTGCTGTCTCGGTCGTCTCGGCCCATCAGGACGTCCGGCTCCCCCGGGAGCTCCGGCGCGGCCGGTGACGACGACCGCAGACGGACGCGCATCCCTCACCGTCGACAGCCCGGCCACGAGCGACAACGAACGGCGACACCGTCGACGTCACGAGTCTGACACCGGGGCCCTTCGACCAGGCGACCCGCAGAGAGGAGCGTATGCGATCTGAATCTCGATAGGACCGTCACCCATGGTGGCGGCGCGGAGGTAACAACATTCTTCCAGGCACAACGCATGTCGCGAGGTCGGGGAGCCACCGCACGATTGACAGCGCCGGCCCCATCCGTCCGGGCCCGGCACCGCATCGTCCTGAGAGGGTCGTCCCGTGCCGGATCAGTCGTCAAGCACGCGTAAAGTAGGGACAATCGCCCTTGCCCAGTCGATCATGCCACGCCCCCCTCCATTCCTCCTCCCGGTAGCGATCCTCGTCCCGTGAACCCTGGCTTTCCCCGTATCCAGACACACCTCCACGGCCCCCGCTCTGATCGATCTCCGACCAGTCGGCCCGGCCACCGGTCTGATCGCCTATCGCGAACTCCAGCTCACCCTAGCCCGGATCATTCACGAAGGGCCGTCGCGAGGCCGAGGAAAACGGCTGCCAGAACACGACCTCGCAAGGGCTGGCGAGGGAGGCGTACCCGATGCGGTACGTTGACCGAGCCAGACCGAGAAGGCGTGTTCTGGCA
>WJIQ01000061.1 GCA_014730255.1 bacterium
CCCGGCCGGCACGGCGGCCTCGCGCAGCACCTCCGGCAGGCGGCTGTTCTTGTAGGTCACCGGCCCGCCGATGCCCAGCCAGCAGCGCCGGGCGAGCGCCCAGCGCGCGTGCTCGACCTCGCCGGCGAAGCTGTGCAGCACGCCGCCCCGCGGCGGCAGCCCGACGTCGTCGATGACCGCGAGGGTCTCGGGATAGGCGTCGCGGACGTGGAAGACGACGGGCAGGTCGACCCGGGCGGCCAGCTCGAGCTGCCGGACGAGCGCCGTGCGCTGCGCCGGACGCGGCGAGAGGTCGCGGTAGAAGTCGAGGCCGATCTCGCCGATGGCCACCACCTCGTCCCGCGTCGCCCAGCCGGCCAGCCGGTCCAGGCAGGCGCGCCCCTCGTCGGTCAGCCGGCCGTCCTCGTCGGCGATCAGACGGGCATCGTGCGGATGGATCCCGACGGTCGCGCGCACGCCCGCGACCCGGCGGGCCAGGTCCAGGGACGCCTCGCTGCTCGCGAGGTCGTAGCCCACGTTCAGGACACCGCGCACGCCCGCCTGCCGGGCGCGCCGCAGCACCTCGGCGCGGTCGTCGTCGAAATCGTCGCGATGCAGGTGCACGTGCGTGTCGATCAACCGTCGTCCTTTCGCGATCGGGGTCGCCGGCGCCGACCGTCGTCATCGCCACCGTCGCCGCCCCGTCGGCGCGTCGCCGGCCGGTCGAAGTCCAGCTCGCCCGCCGGGATGTCCTGCACCGGGGGATCGCCGCCGTCGGCGAATTCCACGGTGACCAGCTCGCGCAGGGGATCGAGCTTGCGGGCCCGGCCGCAGCGGCCCTGCCAGCACACCTCGCCGCCGGCCCGCGGCATGGCGTCCAGCAGCTCGCGGTACTGGTCGTCCTCGAACGCCAGGCAGCAGCGCAGCCGCCCGCAGGGGCCGCTCAGCTTGCTTGGGTTCAGCGGCAGCTGCTGGTTCTTGGCCATGCGCAGGGCCACCGAGTCGAATCCGTCCAGGAAGTTCGCGCAGCAGAACTCGCGCCCGCAGACGCCGAGCCCGCCCTTGAGGCGCGCCTCGTCGCGGACGCCGATCTGGCGCAGCTCGATGCGCGTGCGGAAGACCCCGGCCAGGTCGCGGACCAGGGCGCGGAAATCGACGCGGCCGTCGGCCAGGAAGTAGTAGGTCAGCTTGCCGCGGTCCCAGCGCCGCTCGACCCCGACCAGCTGCATGGGCAGTCCGTGCGCGGCGATCTTCTCCAGCCCGATGCTCCAGGCCCGGCGTTCCTCCTGCTCCAGCTCGGCCAGGCGGGCGAGGTCGTTCGACGTGGCGATCTCCAGCAGACCCTGATGACGCGCCTCGTCCCACCACTCCTGCGGCCCCGGGCCGACGTACGAGACCAGGCCGAGGTCGCAGCCCCGGTCGGCCTCGACCAGGCAGTGCCCGCCTGCGGCGACCTCCAGCCGGCGACGGTTGTGGTAGAACCCCTTGCGATGCCCACGGAACCGCACGACGACCAGGGGCTCGTCGGCCGCCGGCTGCGCCGGCGTCGGCGACGCCGTCCCGTCGGTCGGCCGTCCGCCGCCGCGCCGTCCTCGGCGCCGGCCGCGGCCGTCACCCCGCCGCGGCGGCCTGGTCTCGTCGGACATGGTTGCTGATCTCCTCGCAGAGCGCGGCCATCACCAGGCCCAGGTTCAGGTTGCCGTCGATCTCGTGCTTGGCCCGCTCGATGCGCGCCAGATCGTCCAGGAGCGACGACGTCCGGCGTCGGGCGGCCAGCGTCCGCAATCGCTCGGCCGAGCGGCGCAGGCGCGGCTGCCAGACCCCGCCCTGCTCGCGACAGGCGATCATCTCCCCTGTGAGCAGCGCCAGCGTCTCGCAGAACAGCAGCGCGCGGCGCCGCCGGCGGGGCGGATCGTCGACCCGCCCCTTCTTCAGGTCCAGGTCGCCCTTCTCGTCGGTCCGCGGCAAGAGGCCGCCATTGAGGTGCTCGGCCGCGACGTGCCCCGCCACCGCGCGCCCCTCGCCCAGGGCCAGGAACGTGGCCTCGGCCCAGGCCTGCAGGATCTGGATCTCCGGCTCCAGCAGCGCCAGCACCCGCCGCGCGTCGCCCTCGGCGATCCGCACCGCATCGGCCCGCGCCTGCGGGTCGGACTCCGGCCGCAGCTCCTCGACGACCACCGCCAGCTCGTCCGCCGGGTACGGCTCGAAGGTCACCTTCTGGCAGCGCGAGAGGATGGTCGGCAGCAGGCTCGAGGGCCGGTCCGAGAGCAGGATGATCAGGGTCGCGGGCGGCGGCTCCTCGAGCGTCTTGAGCAGCGCGTTCGCCGCGGCGGGGTTCATGCGATGCGCATCGGCGACCACGGCCACCTTCCAGCGTCCCTGGAACGCCTGCCGCCGCGCGAACTGCATCAACCCGCGCACGGTCAGCGGGCCGGGATGCTCCGGATTGCCGATCAGGACCTGGCTGGTGGCGGAGAACTCCGGCGAGGCGAACGGGTCGGCGATCTTGGCCTCGAGCAGCTCGCGGACCTTGCCCGTGCTGCGCGAGTCCTCGTACGACGCCGGGGCCGGCCCCAGCCAGCGGATGTCCGGATGCTGGAACGACACCGCCTTCTGGCAGCTCTCGCACGACCGGCCACCGTCGCCGGGCCCGGGATCGCAGTGCTCGGGGTCGCGGCAGTTCAGCCGGCGGGCGATGCCGAGCGCCGTGATCTCCTTGCCCGAACCGGCGGGACCGGCGAACAGCAGGGGCTGCCCGCCGCGCCCGTTCTCGACGAGATCGACGATACGGTCGGCGATGGCCGGACGTCCCAGGCGCTGGTCACGATGCACGGTGTCTCCCGACGCGGTGCGGTGTCGCTCATCGCAGCCGACGCAGCCACTGGCGGGGATCGCGGGCATCTCGCCCCTCGCGCACCTCGAAGTAGAGCTCGGGCTGCTCGGTCTGGTCGGCGGCTCCGACCTCGGCCAGGATCTCGCCTCCGCTGACGCGGGTGCCGCGCAGCGGGAAGATACGGGCGAGATTCGCGTAGAGCGTGTAATAGCCGGAACCGTGGTCCAGGATAACGCATCGCCCGTAACCGGGCAAATGATCGGCGAACTGCACGACGCCGGGCGCGACCGCGTACACGGGCGCCCCGGTGGCCGCCGCCAGCGTGACCCCGTTGTGCATGGTGACCGTGCCGAACCGCGGGTGCACGTTGCGACCGAACTCGCGGACCACGGTGCCGGAGACCGGCCACGGCAGGTCGCCACGGCGGTCGCCGAACGGGGCGACGTCCTGCCGCGTGTCCGGCGGCGTGACGGGCGCACGACGCCGCTCGGCCTCCAGCTCGGCCATGAGCTCGGCGAGGCGACGCTCCTGCCGGCGCAAGTCGGCCAGCTCGTTCTGCATGCGCTCCTGCTCGGATTCGACCTCGCGCAACAGACCGATGCGCTCGGCCTCGAGCATGGCCAGACGCTCCTTCTCGCGCCGCGCCTCCTCGCGGGCCTCCCAGATTCCGGCCAGCGCCGACTGCAGCTGACGCTGCTCGGCCTCGATCCGGCGGGCCTGCTCGCGCGTCCGGGCGACCAGGTTGCCGTCCAGACGGGCCAGGATGGTGTTGAACCGGAACCGCGCCACCAGGGACGAGAAGCTCTCCGAGGTGAGGATCAGCTCCAGATCGCGCTGCGGGCCCTCCTGGTAGAGCGCGCGCAGCCGCGAGGCCAGGGCCTCCTTGCGCAGCCCGTGGACCTCGCGCTGGGCGACGAGGCGCACCTCGAGGGTGTCCCGCTGCAGTTCGAGGATGCGTTCGCGCTGATCCAGGCCCGCCAGCAGCTCCTTGACCAGGCCGATCTCGCGGGTGATGCGCTTCAGCTCCCGGTCGGCGTGCTCGCGCCGGCCCGACAGCGAATCGAGCTCGGCGCGCACACCGGCGATCTCGTCGCGGATCCGTCCGAGCCGCTCGGCGCTGCCCTCGACCTCCCGCGTCAGCGGGATCAGGTCGTCGTCCTGGGCGGCGGCCGGCGCGGCCAGCGCCAGCACGGCGGCCACCAGCACGAGCCCCGGGCCTGCCAGCACGCGCGGACGCATCACACGACCCTCCGCAGCCGCAGGTACTGGCTGACGGCCGCCAGGCTCCCCAGCAGGCCGAGCACGACGGCGAAGGCGACGAACCCGCCGACCTGCACGGGGGTGAAGAACGCCAGGCCGTCCAGCCGCACCGAGAGCACCCGATGACCGGCGGCGAGCAGCCCCATGGCCAGTCCGCCGGCGAGCAGGCCGTGCAGGATGCCCTCGACCAGGAAGGGGGTGCGGATGAAGCCGTTGGTCGCGCCGACGAGCATCTGGATCTCGATGACGCGGCGCGAGCTGGCCATGGTCAGACGGACGGTGTTGCTGATCACGAACACGGCCGCGCCGAAGACGATCAGCGAGACCACGAGGCTGCTCCACCGGAAGATCCGGGCCCAGGACTCCAGGGCGCCCACCCAGGCCTGGCTGTAGACCACGTCGTCGACCTCGGGCCAGCGCCGCAGCTCGCTCGCGATGGCGGCCACCGCCTCGGGCGACCGGTGCCCCCGGGAGAGCTCGAGGTGGTAGGACGCGGGCAGCGGATTCTCGTCGAGGACCTCGAGGACGTCGGCGTCCTCGCCGAGCATCGCCCGCATCTCGGCCAGCGCCTGGTCCTGACCGATGAACCGCGCCTCCCGCACGCCGGGGATGGCCAGGAACGGCGGCTGAAGACCCGCCAGACGCTCGGCGTCGAGGCCGCCGACCAGGAAGACGCGGACGTCGACGTTCTCGCGCGTCCGCTCCAGGGTCATGCCCAGGTTCAGGGTCACCAGGACGAACAGCGCCAGCACCAGCAGCGAGGCGCTCATGATCAGGATGGTCACGCCCGTGGTGAGCTTGCGACGCCGGAATCCGGCGACCGACTCGCGGGCGAGGTAGCCGAGCTGCGTGCGCCTAAGCATGGCCTCCCTCCCGGTGCGGCGTCGCCGGCTCCTCGCCGGGCCGGTACATGTGGTCGCTGAGCCGCGGGGCGCGATCGCGCTCGGGCACCCGGCGCTCGACGTCCGACGCCAGCCGCCCGTCGCGGAAGACCATCACCCGCTGGCCGAAGGTCTTGACGATCTCGTGATCGTGGGTCGAGAAGATCACGCACGTGCCCCCGTCGTTGATGCGGAAGAGGAGGTCGATGATCTCCTGGGCCGTGACCGGATCGAGGTTGCCGGTGGGCTCGTCGGCGAGCAGGATCTTGGGGCTGTTGACCATCGCCCGCGCGATGGCCACGCGCTGCTGCTCGCCGCCGGACAGCTGGTGCGGCAGGCGGTCCCGCTTGTTCCAGAGGCCCACCTGCGTCAGGACGCGCATGACGTTCTTCTTGATGTCGGCCCCCGGCACCCCGACCACGAGCTGGGCGAAGGCGACGTTGTCGTAGACGCTGCGGTCCTCGAGCAGCCGGAAATCCTGGAAGACGAAACCGATCTCGCGACGGAGCATCGGGATGCGCCCGCGCTTCATCCGCGTCGAGACCATGCCCCGGACCACGACCTGCCCCTTGGTCGGAAACAGGTCCATGGTGATCAATCTGAGGACGCTGCTCTTGCCCGCGCCACTGGGCCCGGTCAGGCAGACGAATTCGCCATTGTCCACGGTGAAGGACACGTCCGCGAGCGCCGTCTGGTCGCGGTAACGCAGGTTCACGTGGTAGAAGGCGATGATCGTGCGGGGATCGAGCGGTCCCCGGGACCGCGGGTCGTCGGCCATCACGGCTCCTCGCTCAGGCGAACGGATTCCGACCACCCGGACCGCCGGCCTCGCCTGGCCAGCCCGGGCCTCGACCAAAGGTTGCACGAATCGTGCCGCCCGGCCAGGCATTCCCGGCTTGTCCGGATCCGGCCCACGTGGCAGGCTGGGACCCAACCGAGGAGGACCCATGCCGAGCCTCAGCCTGTGCCTGATCGTGCGCGACGAGGAGGCGATGCTGCCCGGGTTCCTGGACGCGACCCGCTCGCTGCGCGACGAGTTCATCGCCGTCGACACCGGATCGACCGACCGGTCCCGCGACCTGCTCGCCGACGCCGGCGCCACCATCGTCGACCACCCCTGGAGCGACGACTTCGCCGCCGCCCGCAACCGCTCCCTCGACGCGGCCACCGGCGACTGGATCCTGGTCCTGGACGCGGACGAGCGACCGGGCGAGGAGCTGGCCCGTCAGATCCGCGCGCTGATCGCCGACGAGACCGTCGGCGCGGCCACGATCCGCATGCACCTGCCCCTGCCTCACGGCCACGCCCGCCAGACCGACCTGCTGAGGCTCTGGCGCCACGACCCCGGCATCCGCTACGCCCACCGCATCCACGAGGATGCCTCCGCCGACGTCCGCGCGACCCTCGCCCGCGACGGCCGCCGCCTGGTCAACCTGACCGCCCCGTGCGAGCACCTCGGCTACGTGCGTGACGTCGCCGCCGCCCGCGCGAAGAAGGAACGCGACCGCACCCTCCTGCGCGCCTGCCTCGAGGACGACCCCGAGGACTGGTACAGCTGGTACAAGCTGCTCGAGGTCGCCCGCTTCTGGAACGACGAGACCCTCTGGCGCGACACCGCCCGGCGCCTCGCCCCCCGTCTGACCGGCCCGCCCCCCGCGCCCCTGCCCCCCGCGCCCTGGATCGGTGACCTCCTCGCCCTGACGGCCGTCGGCCTCTCGCGCAAGCCGCTGGACCAGGTGCGCTGGCTCGATCCGTGGGAACCCCGCGTGCCGCCGGTCCCGGCGTTCTACCTGCACCGCGGCCTCGCGCTCGAGCGCGCCGGCGAGATCGACCGCGCCGAGGCCGACTTCCAGCGCTGCCGCGACCTGCCCGCCGGCACCGGCCCGATGGACACGACGGTCCGCCCGCTGCTCGGTCTCTGCCGCATCCAGGCCCAGCGCGGCGACCTGCTCGCCGCCGGCGACCTCGTCCACCAGGCCCTGACCGAGAATCCCCGCGATCCGGAGGCCCTGCTGGCCGCGGTATCGTTCGCCTGGCTCCACGGCGGCGCCGAGGCCCGCGACGCGTTCGTGGCCGAGCACCGATCGCTGCACGGCGACAGCGAGGAACTGGTGCTCGCCCTCGGCGAACAGGCCCTGCAGACCGGCTTGTGGGACGAGGCGGAGGCGGTCCTCGCACCGCTCGCCGGCGATCCGCCCCGCGGCCGCGCCGGCGAGCTCCTGCTCCAGAGCGTCATGGCCCGCGGCCGGATCGAGGAGACCCGCGACCGCTGTCGCCAGCTCATGGCGGAGCACCCGCCAGCGGGCATGGGCTACCTCACCTGCTGCCTGATCCTGGGCGAGCAGGTCGACTTCACCATCGACCTCGAGCAGGCCGAGGCGGACGCGGCGCTGAAGGAGTGGATCGCCGTCCTCTGGCGCAGCCGCCAGAGCCACCACATGAGCGCGCTGGTCGACCACTACGCCCTGGTCGCCGGGGTGTTCCCCTGGCTGGCGGAGTATCTCACCGACCAGACGGAGCAGCTGAAGCGCCGCCTGCGGTGACACCTCCCGCGGTGGCCTCACCGACGCGCATGACCGCCTCGGCGACCACGTCCGGCCGCTCTTCCATCAGGAAGTGGCCGGCGCCCGGAACGTGCTCGACCGTCAGGTCGGTCAGGTGCGCGTGCATGGCCTCCAGCTCCTCGGGTGCCAGCCCGCCCTCGTGATCGCTCTCGCCGATCAGCAGCAGCACCGGCACCTCGATCCGCGACAGCTCCGGAATGAGCGGCGTCGGCTCCGCCTGCCGGGTCATCGCCAGGAACGCATCGAGGGTGCCATCCATGTCGCGCATCGCCCCCCGGAAGTACTTGCGCACGGTGGTCCGCGTCACCCAGCTGTCATCACCGGAGGCATCCCGCAGGCCGTCCGCAAGGCGATCGCGGATCAGTCCCTTGCCACCGAGCCCGCTGACGAGCTTGGCCAGCTTCAGCCCCGTCCGCACTCCCGGCGTGGCCACCGACTCGATCGGCCCGCCCTCGAGCGAGACGATGCCGCGTACCAGGTCCGGCCGCGCGATGGCGACGCGGTACACGGTGGAGGCGTGCACCCCCTGCGCCACCCAGACCGCCTCGTGCACGCCGAGCGAATCCGCGACCGCGGCGAGACGCTCGGCCTGCGCGGTGAGGGTGTAGAGCGCACCCTCGGGCCGCGACGACATGCCCGCCGCGAGCGGATCGATCGCGATCGTCCGCCAGCCGGCCTCGTTCAACAGGGGTGAGACGTTACGGTAGCTGTACGCGCAGCCGGAGAGGCCGGCGACCATCACTGCCGGTGGGCCTTCACCCTGGTCGACGACGTGGATCTGCTCGGAGGGAGAGAGGGAGATCAGGGTCGTCAGCATCAGCGCGAGCATGGTTCGCCTCCGATCGTGCTTCGGGGCTGCGTCTTGGGTTGGTTGGGCGATGGGGACTCTAACCCCATATCCATGCCCTGCAACCCCCACTTGTGCCTCATAGAATGTTGTCGGGCCCAGGCCTTGCCCAGAACCCCCTCATGAGCACGCAAACCCCATATCCATGCCCTGCGACCCCTCCCCACTGCCCCAACCCCGAATGTGCCTATTCCGAGGCCCAATCGGGACCCTGGCCCTACATCCGCTTCGGATCCTTCAACCGGCTCAAGCCGCCCTACACCGTCCCCAGGTTCCGCTGCAAGGCCTGCGGCAGGACCTTCTCATCCCAGACCTTCGAGACCTCGTACTGGCTCAAACGACCCGACCTCTTACCGCAAGTCCAGAAACACGCCGTCTCGGGAGCCGCCAACCGCCAGGTCGCCCGCGTCCTCGAGACCTCCCCAGCGACAATCGACCTCCACATCGAACGACTCGGACGACACTGCATCCTCTTCCATAGACAGTTCATGGAGAAAGCG
>WJIQ01000317.1 GCA_014730255.1 bacterium
CCGAACCAGACGCTCTCGGTCTCGTGGTCCCAGAGCACGAACGTGTCCTGCCAGGTCCAGCCGCTGGCGGCCAGGGTCAGCGTCTGTCCGTCGAGCGTGCGGCCATACACGATGGCCCGGTCGACGAGCGGTCAGTAGGTGACCGCCAGATGCGTGCCCTGGATCGTGTCGTCGACCACCTCGACGTCGGGCAGGTCGCCCAGCTTGTAGGCCCGCGCCTCGCCGCCAAGGACCACGCCGAGCACGACGGCCAGGTTGTCCGGCGGCAGGTAGTCGGGATCGCCCTCGCAGGAGAGCGCGGGATCGATGATCGGCCGCAGCGTGTGGCGGCCCATCCCCTCCTCCCAGCCGGGCACCGACATGCCGTACCGCTTGACCGCGTGCGTGATCTCCCAGACCTCGCCGTGGTTGTCGGTGATGGTGATCGGCTCGGGCACGTCGATGCCGGCCTCGGCCGTATCGAGCGAGTCGACCGGCACGCCGTCCATGGGGACGGCGACGGCGGCGAACTCCCAGCGACCGAACGGGCCGTCGGCGGGCAGCGTCACGCGCACCGGCGCCTCGCCGTCGACCTGCTGGTCGAGCGTCCACTGGCCCCCCTCTGGCCGGGTCCACAGCTCGACGTGGTCGACGCCCAGGCCGCTGTCGGGCACGGTGACCGCCACGTCGAGGCGACGGCTGGTGGCCTCGTCGCCCGGGAACGGCACGACCACGGCCTGCGCGGTCTCCTGCGGCGGCGGCGGCGCGGTCGGAGGCTCGCCCCCGGAATCGTCGGTCCCGCACGCCGTCAGGCCGAGCGCCAGGGCCGGTGCGGCGATGATGACCCGGATCTTCATGGTGTCCCTCCCGCGCCATCGAACAGCGCCTTGACCGCGGTCCAGGAATCCCGCTCGGACGGCGTCGCCTCCTGGCCCTCGACCGTCACGGTCAGGGTCTGCAGCAGGTGCGCATCGCCGGTGCAGTCGAGCGCGCCGGTGAGCGCGCCCGCGGAGAGCAGGAACTCGGTCTCGCCCTCGAGCAGCCACTCGAACGTCGCCGTGGCCAGCAGCACGGTCTCGCCGCCGGGGCAACCGCCGGTCGCGGTCTCGACCTGCTCGTACGGATCACCGGTGGCGATCACCCCGTCGGCGTAGACCAGCGAGGTCACGCCGACCGGCGAGTCGCCGCAGCAGGCGGTGTGGATCGTCCAGCCCACCGATGCGAGCTCGAACGGCAGGGGCTCGTCCGCGGCGAGTCCGGTGAGGATCACGTACAGGGTGAACGGGGCGCCGATGTCCGGCGCGATCTCGCCATCGTAGCGGTCGGGCGCGGCCGAGAGTCCGAGGCGGGCGGTGGGCTCGAACTGCGCCGGGATCGCGCCTGCTGTGATCAGCGCGAGTCCGAACACCACCGCCGCACTCGTGAAGCGTCTGCGAAACATGCCGGCCTCCGTCGTTCGAGGTCGTCCTGGCTTCGTGCTGGTGGGTGGCGCGGCGGGGCGGGTTCTTACATGCCGGGCAGGTCGCGCGATTCGACGCTAGCTTGTCGGCCATACCAGCCACCCGGAAGCGAGAATCGATATCATGGAGCGTAAGATCATCATCTACGGCGGCAGCGGCGGCATCGGCTCGGCGCTGGCGCGCACCCTCCACGAGCGGGACCACGAGCTGCACCTCGTCGGCCGCGACGAGGACAAGCTCGCCGCGGTCGCCAGCGAGCTGGGGGCGACCACGACCACCGGCGACGTCACCGATCCGGAGCTCTTCGCCCGCGTCATGGACGACGCCGGCGGCGCGTGCGACGGCCTGGTCTACGCCGCGGGCACCATCAACCTGGGCAGCCTGCAGCGCCTGACCGCGGACGACTTCCAGCGCGACTTCCAGGTCAACGCCATGGGCGCCGCCCTGGCCATCCAGGCCGCGCTCACCCCGCTGAAGAAGAGCGACCGGGACCCGGCGATTGTCCTGTTCTCCAGCGTCGCCGCCGGCCAGGGCTTCACCTTCCACGCCTCGGTCGGCATGGCCAAGGGCGCGGTGACGGGATTGACGCTCTCGCTCGCGGCCGAGCTGGCGCCGAAGATCCGCATCAACGCCATCGCGCCGTCGCTCACCGACACGCCCATGGCCCGGAGCATCCTCGGCAACGAGAAGATGGCCGACGCCATCGCCAAGCAGCACGCCATGCGCCGTGTCGGCCGGCCCGAGGACATCGCCACGCTGGCGGCGTACCTGCTGTCGCCGGAGGCCGGCTGGATGACCGGTCAGATCGTGGGCGTGGACGGCGGACGCTCGACGCTACGCACGGCCGGCTAGACGGCTCGGGCCTACCGCACCATCACCACGCGCGCGCTGGCCGTCCAGCGCCCGGCCTCGACCGTCACGAGGTAGACGCCTGCGGCCGCGGGCCGGCCGGTCCGGTCGCGTCCGTTCCATACGACGTCGTGGGTACCAGCGGCGAGACGCCCGTCCACGAGCTGGCGCACGCGCCGGCCGCGCAGGTCGTGGACCGCGAGCGAGACATGGGCCGCGGCCGGGAGCGTGAAGCTCAGCCGGGTGCGCGGGTTGAACGGGTTGGGCGCGGCGACGAGCCGCCCGGCCGCCGCGGCGGCCGGGGCGGGCTCGTCCTCGACCGCGGTCGCCTGCGCGCACTGGTACGGCATGGTGGTCACGTATCCACTGTATCCCGTGCTCAGCAGGTAATCCGGCCGGGTGTGCAGCCAGACATCGTGCTCGCTGGTTCCGTGCGGCCGATCGCCCAGGTGCACGGGCGCCGAGGGGATCGCGATGTCCCAGACCGCGAGGCTGCGCCGGTCGGCGACGTACAGGACCCCGTCCGCGATGGCCATCGCGCGCACCAGCCGCTCGCCCGGGACGTCCTCGGTGTGCAGCAGCTCCGGCAGCGCCGGCTCGCTCACGTCCCAGAGCTCCCAGGTCGACCGGTTCAGGTGCGAGACCGCCAGCAGATCGCCTTCCCAGTCGCGCGGGAAGCGGTACACGTCGTCACCGTACGGCGGGATGTTGCCCACGGTGACGGCCCCGCCGGCGGCGTCGAACTCGGCGAGGCGCACCTCGTACGTGCCGACGGCCAGGGCGCCGCGCGCGCCGGAGAACAACGGTGCCCCGCAGGCCGTATCGGGCCAGAGGACACCGAGCGGGTCGAGCACGCCCCCGGGCATCAGGCGGTGGACGGCCAGGCCCGCGTGGCCGCTCTCGTAGATCAGGTCCCCGCGGGCGGAGAGCGCGCCGTCCAGGCCGAGCCCGCCGACGAGCGTCGGCGTGACCGGGTCGGCGAGATCGTAGAGATCCCACCAGTAGCGGCTGTCGAACAGGTCCCACATACGGACCAGCAGCCGGTCGCCGGCGAGGATCGATCCCTGGCCGAAGACCCCGTAGCCCATGACGTACACCGAGTTCACCAGCTCGATCGCGGCCGGGTCCGAGAGGTCGAGCACGTCGATGTCGCTGGTCCCCGGCACGTAGAGCAGATCCCCGCGGACGGCACTCCGGTAGTGCTCGTTGTACCCGATCGTGATGCCGTAGCGGTCCAGGTGGGGCGGTGACGCGGGCTCGGTGCCACGGTAGACGTGGAACCCCTCGAGGTAGCAGAAGTCGTAGTAGTCGCCCAGGTTCGCGGTATACACGTGACCCCCGGCGAGCTCGACGTCGTACGGATAGCCGCAGGTCAGGTCGCGGCCGACCAGCACGGGCACCGCGGGATCGGCCAGGCTCCAGCGATCGAGCGAACCGCCAGCCGCCCAGGCGTCTCGCCCAAGCCAGGCCACGCCGTCGGTGAGCCGGCAGCTGTAGACCTGGTCGACGAAGTCCTCGGCCGTGATCACCGGCGCGGTGGGGTCGGTGAGGTCGGCCACCACGACGACCGTGCCCGCGGCCACGGCGAGGTGGCCCTCGGCCGCCACGTGCTGCAGGTCGCCATCGACCGGGGTCCAGCCCTGCAGGGTCGGCGCCGCGGGATCGAACAGGAGGCCGTAGGTCGCCAGGCCGCCGTCGCCGGCGACCACCAGGCGGCCGGCGGTGAGCGCGGCGGCGCGCGCGTCGAACGGCGGCGCGATCTCGCCCAGGCGCACCGGCGCGTCGGGCGCGTCGACGTCCAGGATCGCCACCGTGCCGGTCGACTCCACGACGTACGCGAGCCGTTGCGCGACCACCAGGTCGACGATGCTGGCCGCCCACGGCATCGTGGCCACGACCTCGGGCGCGTCCTCGTCCTCGACGTCGATCACGAGCAGCTCGGAGCCGCCGACCAGCGCGTAGTGGTCGATGGCCGCCAGGCACTGGTCGGTGCCGTTGCCCGAGATCGGGGCCTGGCCGCGCAGGACCGGGCTCTCGGGATCGGTCAGGTCGATGACCTGCAGGACGTCGTCCGCGCCGTGGTAGTCGTAGTAGTCGCCGATGGCGTAGGCCCGCAGGCCCTTGACCACCAGGTCGGTGAAGCCGCTCTCCTCCATCTGGCCGGGCAGGTGCAGGACGGCGACGTGGGCCAGGTAGTCCTCGTGGTCGAGGCAGTCGGGCATCTCGGCGGTCGCGGTGGCGACGAGCACGAGGGCGATGATGGCAGCGCGCATCGGGTACCTCGCAAGGCTGGGCGCGAGTCTACCACGTGCGCCCGGTGCGGTCAACCGGCGCGCGCGATCACCGCCCCCGCGCCGGCCATCTCCTCGCGCGCCTCGCGCGCGCGGTCGTCGTCGATGGCCCGCGTGGCGTCCTCGATCACGACGACCTCGATGCCCGCCTCGCGGGCGCCCATCACCGAGGCGTGGACGCAGACGTCGAGGGCGAGCCCGCCGACGAACAGACGCCCGACCCCGTCGCGCGCGAGCTGGGCGGCGAGGCCGGTGCGATCGAATGCCGAGTACTGGTCCTCGTCGAAGCGCACGCCCTTGGTCACGATGCGCGCGCCCGTGGGCACGGCGAGGTCGGGATGGAACGCCGCGCCGGCGGTGTCCTGCAAGCAGTGGGGCGGCCAGGGCCCGCCCTGCGCCTCGAAGCTCGGGTGCGTGCCCGGATGCCAGTCGCGCGAGACGTAGACCGGCCGCTCGTGCTCGGCGGCCGCGGCCATCCAGGCGTTGAGCAGCGGGACGACCGCGTCGCCATCGGGGACGGGCAGCGCGCCGCCGGGACAGAAGTCGTTCTGGACGTCGACGACGAGGACGCCGTCGCCGGCTCTCAGGTCGGTCGCATCGGGCAT
Organism: bacterium; assembly: GCA_014730255.1. Classification (GTDB taxonomy): domain Bacteria; phylum Krumholzibacteriota; class Krumholzibacteriia; order LZORAL124-64-63; family LZORAL124-64-63; genus Glo-17. Next base: position 5,185 of record WJIQ01000317.1, read on the forward strand.
GGAGCGCTCCTTCCGGTTCGCGGTCCTACCCGCAGCGTAAGCACGAAC